>NZ_JAATEP010000080.1:0-39341 GCF_012034275.1 Nonomuraea composti
GCGGGTGAGGACCGCGCGGGTGAGGACCGCGCGGGTGAGGACCGCGCGGACGGACATCGTGCGAAGGCGGCCGGGCACGGGCCGTCGGGGAGAACCTCGGGCGAATTTCCGGTGAACTCGGCGGATCGTCCGCCGCCCGCGGCCGGAGAGCGATTGCCGAGCCCCCGATTCCGCTAACCTCACCCTCGTCACTCCCGCATCCTGGAAGGTGTCGTCGTGATCGGCTGGCTAGAAGCGGTGATCTTGGGGTTGGTCCAGGGGCTGACGGAGTTCCTGCCGATCTCCTCCAGCGCCCACATCCGGGTGGTCTCCGCGTTCGCCGGCTGGCCCGACCCGGGGGCGGCGTTCACCGCGGTCATCCAGATCGGCACCGAGCTGGCCGTCGTCATCTACTTCAGGCACGAGCTCTGGGAGATCATCTCCACCTGGGTGCGCTCGCTGTTCGTCAAGGAGCTGCGCCAACACTGGGCCGCCCGCATGGGCTGGTACATCATCGTCGGCACCCTGCCCATCGGCGTGCTCGGCCTCGTGCTGAAGGACCAGATCGAGACCGTCTTCCGCGACCTGCGCCTGGTCGGCACCACGCTCATCGTCTTCGCGCTCATCCTGTGGTTCGCCGACCGCACCGCCCGCAACAAGCTCACGCTGGAGAAGCACCTCAGCATCACCCACGCCCTCATCTACGGCTTCGCCCAGGCACTGGCCCTCATCCCCGGCGTGTCCCGCTCGGGCGGCACGACGACGGCCGGCCTGCTGCTCGACTACCGCCGCGAGGACGCCGCGAAATACTCGTTCCTGCTGGCCATGCCCGCCGTCTTCGCCTCGGGCCTGCTGGAGCTGACCGAGATCGGCGGGGCCGACACGCCCGACTGGGGGCCCACCATCGTGGCCACGATCGTCTCGTTCATCGTGGGGTACGCGGCGGTGGCGTGGTTCCTGCGCTACATCAGCACGCACCGCTTCACCCCGTTCGTGATCTACCGGATCATCCTGGGCTTCTTCATCATCCTCGCGGTCACCGCGGGCTGGATTCCGGCACTCGGCTGACCTGGTAGTACTCCGCCCACGCGGCGTCGCCCATGCGCAGGATCCTCGTCCCGGTCCAGCCGAGCGCCGCGACGGGCGCCACCCAGAACGGCACGGTCAGCGGCCCGTACGGCACCAGGAACCCGCCCAGGTACCCGGCGGCCACCACCAGCGGCACCCACCACCCGGTGAATCCGGCCCGCCACACCGCCACGGTCAGCAGCGGCAGCCCGACGAAGCCGAAGAACATCCACGGCATCTGGAAGCCGAAGATCACGCCCGGCAGGTTCAGCATCTCGTCGAGGATGCGCTGGGCCTCCTCCGGGCTGTTGTGCTGCCCCAGGTACCACTCGACCGGGTCGATCAGCAGCAGCCCCGACAGCTGCAGGTAGCCGATCACCGCCAGCACCCCCGACACGTGGCCGAGCCGGGTGGCCTTGCGCCTGGTCAGGTGCATGAGGCCGATGACGGCGACGGCCATCAGCATCCAGCTCCAGTGGTAGAGCGCGGACTGGGTCTGGGCCAGCGCCGGGTTGTCGCCGAAGCTGACGGCCTCGCGGTCGTCGCCCCACGTGCCGGGGTCCACGACGACGGCCACGGCCTGGAGGAGCGGGGCCACGACGAGCAGCGTGCCGGCCGTGACGCGGCGGAAGGTGATGTGGTCGTTCAACATGCGGCCGACCGTAGGCGGGCGTACCACCGCCGGTCGTCCCCCTGCGGGCCGACCGGCGGTCCCCTATGAGGAGGAGAAGCGGCGGGCAGCCTCTATGAGACGCGCCGGGCGGTGACGTCGCGTCCCGCCCAGTTCAGGGCGACCTCGCCGTCCGCGCGGAAGTCCAGCTCGACCTCCCCCTTCATCCGGGCGAAGAACCGCGTCGGCGACATCGGCCGCAGCTCGGTCCTGGCCAGCCCGTGCACCTCGACCATGAGCCGCGCGCCCTCCCTGGTCACGTCCATGGTGGAGGTACGGCCCAGGAACCGCATCGTGTACCGGCCGGCGTACCGGTCGAACAGGGCGGGGTCCACGGTCACGAACACCCGCTCGCCCGGCAGCTCGTACGGCTCCCCTCTGGCGATCGCCGCCAGGCCGCGCTCGATCTCGGAGAAGGCGGCGTTCTCGACGTTCGACAGCACGCAGACGAACAGGTCGTCGGCCGGGTAGCGGGCCGAGACGCTGACGAACCCGATCGTGCCCCCCGAGCTCTCGATCCGCCCCGGCCCGACCGCGCAGCCGTACCCGTAGGCGATGCCGTCGCTCTCGACGTACGGCCCGACGAGCTCGTCCGGCACGTCCAGCCGCCACCGGTGCAGGTCCTCGACGGTCGAGCAGATCGCCCCGGCCGCGTCCTGGCGGGAGTTGTCGACGTACGGGGCCGGCTCGGCGCGCCCGTCCACGGCCAGGTAGCCCTTCGCGTCGTCCGTCAGCCCGGTGCGCGTCATCCCCAGCGGCCCGAAGACGTGCTCGCGCAGGTAGTCCCCGTACGCCAGGCCCGACACCCGCTCGATCACCTCGCCCAGCAGCACCCACCCCGAGTTGCTGTAGCTGACCCCCTCGCCCGGCTCGAACAGCAGGGGCCGGTCCTTGAACCCGTCGATGAGCTCCCGCCGCGTCACGGCCGTCCCCATCACGCGGGTGAACCCCTCGGTGGTGACGTAGTCGGGGATGCCGGAGGAGTTGGTGAGCAGGTGGTGCAGGGTGATCCGCGCGCCGCCGGGGTATCCGGGCAGGTAGCGGGCGATCGGGTCGTGCACGCCCAGCAGGCCGCGCTCCTTGAGCCGCAGGATCGCCATCGCGGTGAACGTCTTCGTCTGCGACCCGATCCTGAACGCCGTGCCGGGCCGGTTGGGCACCCCGCGCTCGTGGTCCGCCAGCCCGTACCCCTGCGTGAACAGCACCTTCTCGCCGCGCGCCACCAGCACGGCCCCGCTGAACCGGCCCAGCTCCGCGTACGCGCGCACGAACCGGTCCATCCGCCGTCGCTTCATTGAATACTCCAAGTTGACTATTCGATTTGGAGCAATGAGAGCACGGCGGCGCTGGTATGGTCAACGTTGATTATTCAGCGGAGGTGATCCCGTGTCGGCGTCGTCCACCCGGCTGCTCGTCCTCGGCCTGCTCAACGAGGGCCCCAAGCATGGCTACGAGATCAACCAGGTCGTCACGGCCGCGGCCCTCGACCAGTGGACCGGCGTGAAGCCCGGCTCGGTCTACCACGCGCTGGCCAAGCTGGAGCTGGAGGGCCTGGCACGCACCCTGTCCGAGGAGCGCCAGGGCGACCGCCTGCGCCGCGTCTACCAGATCACCCCGGAGGGCCGCCGCACCCTGCGCGACCTGCTGCGCAAGGCCCTCGCCGCCCCGCCCCACTCCACCCGCTCCGACTTCGCCCTGGCCCTGCGCTGGCACACCCTGCTCGACACGGGCGAGGCCGGGGAACTGGTGGCGGCGGCGTCCCGCGAGGTCGAGGCCCAGCGCGCCGCCCTTGCCGCCGGCCGTACGGCGAAGGCGGGCCTGTCACCGCTCGCGGACGCCCTCTTCGACAACGCCGAGGCCCACCTGGCCGCCGACGCCAAGCTCCTGGAGGACCTGGCCCGCCTGCTGCCCGCCGCACAGGAACGCGCCCAGTAGACACCCGTCACGCCGCCCGGAAGAACACTCAGGACAACTCGCGCGGGTAGCGGCTGCACCAGGCGAAGGCGGCCGCGAAGAGGGCCCAGGCGGTGACGTACGCGATCGGGTGCGCCCAGGCGTCATTGATGATGTCGGCCAGCGCCTCGCGGCCCTCGAAGTAGCACGCGAGCCCCAGCACCGCGCCGGGGATCGCGCCCCACCACCGCTTCCACCACACCTCGTGCACGGCGATCTCGAACACGACGAGCGTGATCGGCCCGAACAGCAGGAACTTCAGGTTCAGCACCGAGGGCGCCAGCGCGCCGAGCACCATGACGCCCGCCGCCGCCGCGACGGTCAGCAGGACGACGGCGCCGAGCGGGGCCGGCTCGTCGCGCGGATCGACGTCCGGCGGCTGCTCCGCACCGTCCTGCAAGGGCTCGTCGCGTGGATCACGGTCGTCAGACACATCCGACATTCTGGCGGCCAGAGACGCGTCACGACGACCCGCTTTCCGGACGTTCTAGGTGGCCGGCACGCTCACCCTCGCCCGCTCGCGATACGTGACCAGGGTGAACAGCAGCGCCACCACCCCGAACCCGGCGGCCAGCACCACGACGCCGATCCGCCCGTAGCCCTCCAGCGCCGCGCCGCCGGACAGCCCGGCCACGAACAGCCCGAGGTACTGCGCCGACGACAGCAGGCCCAGCCCGACCGGGACGTTCCCCGGCACGGCCACGACGGTCCTGAACTGCTGGGCGGGCGCCACCAGCCAGCCGGTCGCGCCCCACAGGAAGGCCCAGATCAGGGCGATGGGCAGGGCGAGGTTCGCGACGGGGATGAGGGCCAGGAACACGACGGACGCGCCCAGGCCGCCGAGGATCATCCGGCGCGGCCCGTACACGTCGGTGAGCCGCCCGCCGAGCGCGTTGCCCACGATGCCGCCCAGCCCCCACGCCCACAGCACCGCGGGCAGCGGCAGGTCGAACAGCGAGCCGATGTAGGTGTAGGCGGTGAACCCGGCCGCGAACATCAGCAACTGCGTCACCATCACGGCCGGCACCCGCCGGTCCCGCAGCGGCTCGAACCGCTCCCGCAGCCGTCCCGAGGCGGGGATGCGCACCTCGGGCACCAGCGCGGCCACGCCGATCAACCCGACCAGGCCGAGCCCGGCGACCATCCAGAGGGTGGAGCGCCAGCCGGCCGCCTGGCCCAGCCAGGTGCCCAGCGGCACCCCGATGGCCGACGACACGCTCAGCCCGCCCATCACCAGCGCCAGCGCCCGGCCGCGCCGCTCGGGCTCGGTCAGCGCGTTCGCCACGGCGGAGGAGGTGGGCGTGAACATGGCCGCCCCGGCCGCCGCGAGCACGCGGGTCAGCATGACCAGCGCGTACGTGGGCGCCAGGGCGGTCAACGTGTTCCCGACCACGAACACCGCCATGGCCAGCAACAACACGGTTCTGCGCGACATTCGTGCGGTCAGCGCGGCGAGCAACGGCGACAGCACGGCGTAGGCCAGCGCGAACACGGTCATGAGCTGCCCCGCGGCGGACCGGGAGACCCCCAGGTCCGTGGAGATGGGCGGCAGCAGCCCCGCCGTGACGAACATGCCCGTGCCGATCGCGAAATTTCCGGCGGCCATCGGATAGAGCCGCGAACTCATGGGAGCCTCCAGCAACAGTTGGATGCTCATCAAACTGACGTATAGTTGGATTGTTGTCAAACAATTCGACGGAGGTAGGGTTTCCCCATGCGCCTGCTGCCGCACCCGTCCACGGAGAACATCCAGCTCACGGAGGTTCTGCGGGCTCTGAGCGACCCCATCCGCCTCGAGATCGTGATCCGGCTCGCCACGGCCGGGGAGATGACGTGCACGGTCGCGGGCGACGACCTCGGCGTGCACAAATCCACCGCCTCGCACCACTACCGCACGCTCCGCGAGGCCGGCGTGGTACTGACGAAGCAGGAGGGCCGCCTCAAGTACATGAGCCTCCGCCGCGACGACCTGGAAACCCGCTTCCCCGGCCTGCTCGACGCCGTCCTCACCGCCGCCACCCGCACCCTCCCCGCCGAGGCCCATGCCTGACCCCGAACGCGCCACCACCCCGCCGCCCTCGAATACCGCCACGACGGCACCGCGCGATGCGGCGTCGCGGGCGGAGGGGCTGCCCATTCGGCATGTGCTGCCCGAGTTGCTTGGCGCGCTGGAGCGGCACGGGAGCGCGGTCCTGACCGCGCCGCCCGGCACCGGCAAGACCACCGTGGTGCCCCTCGCGCTGGCCGAGGCGGGGCTGCGGGTCGTGGTGGCCGAGCCGCGCCGGCTGGCCGTGCGGGCGGCGGCGCGGCGCATGGGCGTCAGCTACACGATCAGGGGCGAGCGGCAGGTGGGCGCGAACCCGATGGTCGAGGTCGTCACCACCGGCGTGCTCCTCCAGCGGCTCCAGCGCGACCAGGAGCTGGCCGGGGTCGACGCGGTCATGCTCGACGAGTGCCACGAGCGGCACCTCGACGCGGACACGGCGCTGGCGTTCCTCCTCGACGTACGCGACACGCTCCGCCCCGACCTGCGCCTGCTGGCCACCTCCGCCACCGCCGACGCCCAGCCGTGGGCCGACCTGCTCGGCGGCCCGATCGTGGCCGCCACCGGCGCCTCCCACCCCGTGGAGATCGTGTGGGCCCCGCCGCCGCGCCCGGTCGCCCCGCCGCACGGGCTGCGCGTCGATCCCGCGTTGCTGTCCCACGTGGCCTCCGTCGTTCGCAGGGCGCTGGCGGAACGGGACGGCGACGTGCTGTGCTTCCTGCCGGGTGTGGGCGAGATCGCCAAGGTGG
The DNA here is from genome assembly GCF_012034275.1 of Nonomuraea composti. NCBI lineage: Bacteria > Bacillati > Actinomycetota > Actinomycetes > Streptosporangiales > Streptosporangiaceae > Nonomuraea > Nonomuraea composti. The sequence continues at coordinate 6,464 of NZ_JAATEP010000080.1, forward strand.
CGGGGATGCTGGCGGGCGACGTGGAGCACGTGCTGCAGGTCCACGGCCAGGCGCCGGCCCATGTGCAGGACGCCGTGCTGAGCCCCGGCCCCGGCCGCCGTGTCGTGCTGGCCACCTCGGTGGCCGAGTCCAGCCTGACCGTGCCCGGCGTCCGGGTGGTGGTGGACTCGGGCCTGGCCCGCGAGCCCCGCACGGACCACGCCCGCGGCCTGGGCTCCCTCACCACGGTCCGCGTCTCCAAGGCATCGGCCACCCAGCGCGCCGGCCGCGCGGGCCGCGAGGCTCCCGGGACGGTGTACCGCTGCTGGTCGGCGGCCGAGCACGACCGCCTGGCCGAGCACGCGCGCCCGGAGATCGCCCTCGCCGACCTGACGGGCTTCGCACTGCAGGCGGCCTGCTGGGGCACCCCGGACGCGTCGGGCCTGGCCCTGCTCGACCCGCCACCCCCCGCCGCCCTGTCCGCCGCCCAACGCACGCTGGAGGCCCTGGGCGCGATCACCTCCCCATCGCCCGCCTCCGACGCGCGGGCGCAGGTGACGGGGCGGGGACGGCGGATGGCGCCGGCCGGGGTGCATCCGCGGCTGGCCAGAGCCCTGCTCGACCTCGGCCCCGAGGCCGCCGAGGTGGTGGCCCTGCTGTCGGAGCAGCTGCCCAGGGACGCGTCCGACGACCTGGTGGAGGTCTGGCGCGCGGCCCGCAGGGGCGGCACCGGCTTCGCCGCCCGCTGGCGCCAGGAGTCCGCCCGCCTGCGCCGCACCGCCACCGAAGCCAACCGCACCGCACAAGCCGGCACCGCACAAGCGAGCACCGCACCAGCCGGCACCACCGCGGAAGGTCGCGCCACATCCACCTCGCTCACAGGTGACGCGCTGGCCGGGATGGCGGTGGCGCTGGCGTTCCCCGAGCGGGTGGCGCGCCGTCGCGGCGGCGGTTACCTCATGGCCTCGGGCACCCAGGCCCAGCTCCCGGACGGCTCCAGGCTGCAGACCGCGGAGTGGCTGGCCATCGCGGTCGCCGACCGCCCCACCGGCTCGGCGTCGGCCCGCGTCAGGCAGGCCGTCGTCATCGACGAGGCCACCGCGCGGGCGGCGCTGGAGCCCACGACGGAGGACGAGGTCACGTGGCGGGTCCCGCCGGGCGAGCGCCGCGGCGACGTCTCGGCCCGCCGGGTGGAACGCCTGGGCGCGATCGAGCTGTCGTCCACCCCGCTCAAGGACGCCGACGTCCGTGACGCCATCCTGCACGGCCTGCGCACGGAAGACGTTCTCACGTGGACGAAGCAGGCGAAGGACCTGCGTGACCGCCTGGCGTTCTGCCACCGCGCGGTCGGCGCGCCCTGGCCCTCGATGGACGACCTGGTGGGCCTGGCCGACCAGTGGCTGGAGCCGGAGCTGAGCCGGGCCCGCCGCCGCGCCGACGTGGAGCGCATCGACGTGGCGTCGGCGCTGCGGCGCCTGATCCCGTGGAGTGAGCGCCTCGACGAGGTGGCTCCGGAGCGCATCGAGGTGCCGACGGGTTCCCAGGTCCGCCTCGACTACTCGGGTGATCAGCCGGTGCTGGCGGTCAAGTTGCAGGAGCTGTTCGGCTGGCAGGAGACGCCGCGCATCGCGGGAGTCCCGGTGCTGGTGCACCTGCTGTCCCCTGCCGGTCGTCCGCTGGCCGTGACCGCGGACCTGGCCTCGTTCTGGCGTGAGGGCTACCGTCACGTACGCGCGGAGATGCGCGGCCGCTATCCGAAGCATCCCTGGCCGGAGGACCCCTTGACCGCCCAGCCGACCCGCCGCACCAAGAGGAGCACCCCATGACCGACTGGCTCGGCGCGGCGGCGAGGGACAACGCCCGCTGGTGCGACCTGATGTGCCGCGCCCACGGCATCCCGGGCACGTTCACGGACCTGGCCTGGACGAGCCAGGTCAGGACGCCGCCGTTCTATCCCGACGCCGTCACCCTCTCCCCGGAGGCGACGGCCGCCGACCTGCTGCCGCGCATCGACGCGAGCCCGGGCGCGTCGGTCAAGGACAGCTTCGCCACTCTTGACCTGCCGGGCTTCGACGTGCTGTTCGAGGCCCAGTGGATCTTCCGTGAGGCACCGGAGAAAGCCGCCACGAGCTGGCGGGTGGTCCGGGACGAGGCCACGCTGGCCGAGTGGGAGCGGGCGTGCGGGATGAAGGACCTGTTCCGGCCGGCACTTCTCGATGAGGCGACGATCGTCCACGCGCCCGACCTGAGCGCGGGCGCCGTCCTGACGGCGACCGGCCCGGCCGTGGGCGTCTCGAACGTGTGGGGCGACTGGTCCGGCGTGCTCGCGGCGGCGGCCGGGCTGTTCCCCGGCCGCCCCCTGGTCGGCTACGAGAGCGACCCGTCCGACGCCCTGAGGCGGGGCTTCACCACGATCGGCCCGCTCCGCGTCTGGCTCAAGCAGTAAGAGCTCACGGCAGGAGATCGTCCAGCGTCGGGTCCTCCAGCACCGGGTACGGCTCGCCGCCCACCCCCAGATCCTTGAACCCGCTGGACGTGGCGATGCACACCACGGGCCCGGCGAAGTCCCTGCGCAGCCTGCGGTGCCCGGCCAGCCCCGCCGTGCCCGACAGCTCCTGCCACAGCCCGGCCCGCGCCAGCTCCCGCTGTGCCCGCCGCATCTCCTCGTCGGTCACGAGGACGGCCTCGCCGCCGCTGTCGCGCACGGCGACGACGCCCCGGTGCCCGCCGACGGTCCCGGCGATGCCGTACGCGTCGGTGGGCCCGAGCTCGACGATGGCGGCGGGCAGCCCGGCGGCCAGCGCCTTGGCGTGCGGCCCGCCGGCGGCCGTCTCGCAGGAGAACATGCGCGGCGCCCGGTCCGTGACCCCGAGCAGCAGCAGCTCCGTGAACCCCTTCCACACGCCGTAGAGCAGCTCGGCGTAGCCGGTGGGGGTGAACACGGCCGCGGGCACCTCGCCGAGCTGCAGGAACAGCTCGTAGGCGATCGTCTTGTAGCCTTCGGGCCCGAACGGGTGCCCGGTGTGCGTGACGGTCTGGTTGCTGACGGGGTGGTAGCCGAGCCGGTCGACGATCTCGCGCAGCAGCGGCCAGCGCCGTTCGACGGGCACGGTGACGACCTTCGCCCCGTACGCGCGCACGAACGACTGCACGGCGGGCGGCGACCCGGCGGAGGTGAGCACGATCGCGGGCAGCCCGGCACGGGCGGCGTAGGCGGCGGCGGAGGCGCCGTGGTTGCCGGAGGAGGCGACGACCACGCCGGGCGCTCCGGAGGCGAGGGCGGCGCTCACGGCGACCCGGTTGAGGCGGTCTTTGTGGGACCAGGTCGGGTTGCGGGATTCGTCCTTGATGTAGACGTCACCGAACGGGACCAGCGGCGTGCCGCCCTCCCCGAGGGTGGGCGCGTCGAGCGGTGGCAGCAGGGGCGACCACCGCGCCAGGTCGGGGCCTGGCTCCTGCTCGAACAGGCCACGGTCGACCTTCGCGTAGTCGTAGACGATGTCGAGCGGGAAGGCGAGATCGTCGGTGCTGGTCTTGGGGCAGCCTCTGGTCAGCGGCGGGAACAGGGGAAACTCGGCCGAGGGGTCGCCCAGGGAACGCTGGCGGAGGGCAAGCGAAGGTCCGTTCACGTGAATCGACCCTATCGAGCCTCGCAACGTTGAGTGAAAAGCTGCACACTCTTCTCATGTTGTGGGCAGGCAGGTCCGCCATCGAGATCGCGACGGCCGTCCGGCAGGGCGAGGTCAAGGCCACGACCGTCGTCGAGGAGCATCTTCACGTCATCTCGGAGCGGGATCCCAGGGTAGGGGCGTTCCGGCGGGTCAGGGAGCGGGCCGTGGACGAGGCGCGGCAGCTGCACAAACGGCGCGATCTGGCCGATCTGCCGCTGGCGGGGGTGCCGGTGGCGGTGAAGGACAACCTGGAGGTGGCGGGCGAGGCCACGCGCGGCGGGTCGGCCGCCACGCCCGACACGCCGGCGCCGGAGGATCATGTGACGGTGGCGCGGCTGCGGGCGGCCGGCGCGGTGGTCGTGGGGCTGACGAACCTGCCGGAGCTGGGGCTGGTGGCGCTCGGCGACAGCGCGTACGGCATCGTCCGCAACCCGTGGAACCCGGCGCGCACGGCGGGCGGCTCGTCGGCGGGCAGCGCGGCGGCGGTGGCGGCGGGCATGGTGCCGATCGCTCTCGGCAACGACGGCATGGGCTCGCTGCGCATCCCGGCGGCGTGCTGCGGCGTGCTGGCCATCAAGCCGGGCACGGGGCTGGTGCCCGCGCCGTCGGACGACTGGGAGCAGCTCGTCGAGAACGGCCCGCTGGCCACCACCGCCTCGGACCTGGCGCTGGCGCTGTCGGTGCTGGCGGCGGACCCGGCGCTGGCGCAGGCGTGGCGCGGCGGGCGCCGGGTGGAGCCGCCGCCGCGCATGTTGCGCTCGGTGTGGGCGGACGACGACGAGGTGTGGGAGCCGCAGCCGCCGCCGAGCAGCCCGGAGCCGTTCGACCTGCGGGTGGCGTACGCGCCGCAGCCGCTGCCGGCGGGGATGCGGATGGACAAGGAGTTCGCGGCGGCGGTGCGGGGCGCGGCCGAGACGTTGCGCATGGCGGGGCACACGGTGGTGGAGCAGGAGCACAGGCTGCCTGCCTGGCTGGGCCCGGCGACGGTGGCGACGTGGCTGGTGCGGGCGGCCGAGGCCGCCCATGGCCTGCGCGGGCTCGAACGCCGCACGCGGGCGCTGGCCAGGGCGGGCCGGATGCTGCGCGCGGTCAAGCTGGACGGTGTGCGCGGCCGGGAGCGGTGGCGCGGTTACGGCGCCGACCAGTGGTTCGGCGAGGCGGACGCGCTCATCACACCGGCCCTGGCCGCGCTGCCGCCGAAGGCGGAGCGGTGGGGCGAGCGCGGCCTGCTGCGCAACGCGTGGACGAACGTCACGTACGCGCCCACCGCCGGCCCGTGGAACATGTGCGGCTGGCCCGCGATCAGCGTCCCGGTGGCGACGCACTCCAGCGCGCTGCCGATCGGCGTGCAGATCGTGGCCCCGCCGGGCGGCGAGCCGCACCTGCTGGGCCTGGCGGCCCAGCTCCAGGAGGCGCATCCGCCGCTGCGACCTCCGGGTTTCTCCTTCTAGAAGCCTCAGTTATGGGTGCGATCAGATCCATCTCTTGGACTTATAGGAGCGGGGTCAGCATCCTGGAGGCATGCTGCACAGAAACGACCCCGGATATGACGCCGAGCGGACCGGCTTCCAGCTTCTCGACCCGCACCGCCCCGACCTGATCGTGCCCGCCGCCACGCCGGAGGACGTCCGCCGGGCCGTCGCGTACGCCGCCGAGGCGGGCCTGCCCGTCGCCGTCCAGGCCACCGGCCACGGCCTGCCCCAGGCCGCCACGGAGGGCGTGCTCATCACCACCGGGCGGATGAACGCCGTCACCGTCGACCCGGCCACCGCCACCGCCCGCATCGAGGCGGGGGTGCGCTGGGAGCAGGTCATCGAGGCGGCGGCCCGGCACGGGCTGGCCCCGCTGTCCGGCTCGTCGCCGTCCGTGGGCGCGGTGTCGTACACGCTGGGCGGCGGCCTCGGCCTGCTGGCCAGGACGTACGGCTACGCCGCCGACCGGGTGCGGGCCGTGGACGTCGTCACGGCCGACGCCGAGCTGCGGCACGCCACGCCGGGCGACGACCTGTTCTGGGCCCTGGTGGGCGGCCGGGCGGGGTTCGGCGTGGTGACCGCGCTGGAGATCGGCCTGGTGCCGGTGGCGCGGCTGTACGGCGGCGCGCTCCACTTCGACCAGGTCGAGACCGCCCTGCGGACCTGGCGGGACTGGACGGAGACGGTGCCGGACGAGATGACCTCGTCGATCGCGATCATCCCCTTCCCCGGCCGGACCGTCGCCCACATCCGCATCGCCTACACGGGCGACCCCCGAGAGGGCGAAGAACTCGTCCGCCCCCTGCGCGCGATCGGCCCCCGCCTGCTCGACACGGTCGGCGAGATGCCGTACACCGCCTCGGCCGCCATCCACAACGACCCGACCACGCCGTCCGGCTACTTCGCCACGCACTCCCTGCTGCGCGCGCTGCCCGACGTGACCCCGCTGCTCGGCGTGCGCGGCGTGATCGAGGTGCGCCACCTCGGCGGCGCGCTGGCCAGGCCCCAGGGCGCGCCCAACGCGGTCGGCAACCGCGACGCGCGGTACTTCGCCGCCGTCCTGTCGCCCGGCCTGGCCCCTGGCACGGACGTCGCCGCGCTGCGCCCGGCGCACGACGCGGTGCACGACGCGCTGTCCCCGTGGGCGACGGGCGGGCGGCTGCTGAACTTCCTGTACGGCGCCAACGCCGGGCCCGAGCAGGTGCGCAGGGCGTACGAACCGGAGGACTACGCCCGGCTGACGGCGCTCAAGGCCAAGTGGGACCCCGACCACCTCTTCCGCCTGAACCACCCGATTCCCCCGGAAGTTGTCACTCCCACCCCCTAGGGTCTCGATCCATGATCCAGCCCTCAGACCTGACCGCCCTGCGCGCCAAGCTGACGACCGCGTCCCCCGAGAGCGCCTGGAAGGCCGTGCGGCGGCTCGCGCTCGGCAGCCGGGACGCGGGCGCGCTCGACCTGGCCGCCGACTACGCCGAGGTGGCGAAGCCGGGCACGGACAAGCTGCTCAAGCTGTGGCCCGACGCGCTCGACCCCGACGGTTTCGCGCAGCGGGTGCTGGCGCCGGCCTTCGCCGCCGAGGGGCGTACCGAGCTGACATTGCGCGGGCAGAGCGCGCTCACGGCGGGGCTGCGCCACCTGACCATGCTCGACACGCTGGTCCTCGACCACTGCAAGAGCCTGTCGGACCTCTCGGAGCTGTCCGGGCTGACCGGGCTGCGCGTGCTGGAGCTGGACGGCTGCGCGGCCGTCAGCGACCTGGGGCCGCTGGCCGCGCTCACCGGGCTGACGGCGCTCCTGCTGCCCAACTGCCGCCAGGTGTCCGACGTCACCCCGCTGTTCGCGCTGCGCGGCCTGCGCCGGCTCGACCTGCGCGGCACCGCCGTGGCGAGCGTGGAGGGGTTCGGGCAGGCGTGGCCCGGCCTGGAAGAGCTCAATCTGGACGGCTGCCGGTTCGTCGAGGACGTACGCGGCCTGTCGGGCCTGCGCAGCATGCGGAAGCTCGACCTGAGCCGCACCAAGATCACGACGCTGGACGGCCTGCGCGACCTCGGCTCCGTCACCGAGCTCACCCTGCACTGCGCCCGCCTGAAGAGCCTCGACGGCATCGCCGCCATGCCCGCGCTGGAAACCCTCTGGGCCTCGGGCTGCACGAACATGAAGAGCCTCGACGGCTTCGGCCACCACCCCCGGCTCACCAGCCTCGGCCTGCCCGAGTCCAAGCTCCCTGACCTGCGCCCGCTGTCGCGGCTGCCCGCGCTGACCAGTGTCGTCATCGGCCGGCACCAGCGGCTCACCTCGCTCGACGGGCTCGAAGGGCACCCGTCGCTGGAGGAGGTCGAGCTGGTCTACGCGGAGGACCTGACCGACTTCTCCGCACTCGCCCGCATGCCCGCCCTGCGCGTGCTGACCCTCCAGGGGCTGGACCAGCTCGCCGACCTCACCCCGTTCTCGGGGCTGCTTCACCTGGAGGAGCTTCGCCTGGCCTGCATGGACGGCCTGCGCACCCTCGGCGACCTCGACCGGCTGCCCGCCCTGCGCGAGCTGGAGCTCTACGAGTGCCCCAAGCTGGACGACCTGGGCGGGCTCCTCGCGCTCCCGTCGCTCAAGGAGGTCTGCGTGAACGACTGCCCCGCCCTGCCGGCCGGCCTCATCGCGGACCTGAAGGCCCGGAGCCTGTTCAGCCAGTGGTGACAGGCTCCGGGCCCGGGCTCACACGCCGATCGGGTGCCAGACGGTCTTCGTCTCCAGGAAGCGCGTCATGCGGCCGATGCCCGGATCGGCCGACCAGTCCTCCTGGACGGGCCGCGCCACCCGCTTGAGGTTTTCAGCCGCCGCCTGCTCGCAGCTCAGCGCCAGCTCGGCGTCCGCGACGCCGGTCAGGTCGAGCCCGTTGACGTCCATGTGCGCCGCCAGCCAGGGCGCCAGCTCGGCCTGACGGCCGGTCAGGATGTTCACCACCCCGCCGGGCAGGTCGGAGGTGGCCAGCACCTCGGCCAGCGTGATCGCCGCCAGTGGCGCGGGCTCGGAGGCGACCACGACGCAGGTGTTGCCGGTCACGATCACCGGCGCGACCACGGACACGAGCCCGAGCAGCGGATCGGCGGGCGCCACCACGGCCACCACGCCGGTCGGCTCGGGCGTGGACAGGTTGAAGTAAGGCCCGGCCACCGGGTTCGCCGCGCCGCGCACCGAGGCGATCTTGTCGGACCAGCCCGCGTACCAGACCAGCCGATCGACGGTGGCGTCCACCTGCTCCAGCGCCGCGCGCTTGCCGCCGCCCAGCTCCTCGGCGAACTGCGCGCGCCGCCCCTCCAGCATCTCGGCGACCCGGTAGAGGATCTGCCCCCTGTTGTACGGGGTCGCGCCCGACCAGCCGGGGAACGCCTTGCGCGCGGCCACCACGGCGTCACGGGCGTCCTTGCGCGAGGCCCGCGCCGCGTTGGCGACGAACTCGCCCTTGGCCGAGGTCACGGGGTAGGACCTCCCACTCTCCGAGCGCGGGAACGCCCCTCCGATGTACAGCTTGTAGGTCTTTTTAACGGACAACCTACTCATCGCCCCGCCCCCTCCACGTGGACTCCTGCGACATCTGGACCGGCACGAAGACCTGGCCGCACCGGCTCACGCCGCAGCGGTGGGCGTACCAGCCGGTGCGGACGGGCCGGCCGGCCCTGGCGAAGGCGTGGCCCCGGGTGGCCTCGGCCCGTCGCGCGCGGCGGCGGGCCCGGCGGTGCTCACACATCAAGGTAGGCCTCCAGACCGGCCAGGCCGCCCTCGCGCCCGTACCCCGACTCCTTGTAGCCGCCGAAGGGTGAGGTGGGGTCGAACTTGTTGAAGGTGTTGGCCCAGACCACGCCGGCGCGCAGTCTGTCGGCCATCCACAGGATGCGCGAGCCCTTCTCGGTCCACACGCCCGCCGACAGCCCGTACGGGGTGTTGTTGGCCTTCTCGACCGCCTCGGCCGGGGTGCGGAAGGTCAGCACCGACAGCACCGGCCCGAAGATCTCCTCGCGGGCGATGCTGTGCGACTGCGCCACCCCGGTGAACAGCGTCGGCGGGAACCAGTAGCCCTGCTCGGGCAGCTGGCAGGCGGGCGACCAGCGCTCGGCCCCCTCGGCCTCGCCCAGGTCGCTCAGCCGGCGGATCTTGGCCAGCTGCTCGGCCGAGTTGATCGCGCCGATGTCGGTGTTCTTGTCCAGCGGATCACCCAGCCGCAGGCTGCCCAGCCGCCGCTTGAGCGCCTCCAGCAGCTCCTCCTGCACGGATTCCTGCACCAGCAGCCGGGAGCCGGCGCAGCACACGTGCCCCTGGTTGAAGAAGATCCCGTTGACGATCCCCTCCACCGCCTGGTCGAGCGCGGCGTCGTCGAAGACGATGTTCGCCGCCTTGCCGCCCAGCTCCAAGGTGAGCTTCTTGCCGGTGCCGGCCACCGACCGGGCGATCAGCCGGCCGACCTCGGTGGAGCCGGTGAAGGCCACCTTGGCCACCTCGGGGTGGGCGACCACGGCGGCGCCGGTCTCACCCGCGCCGGTGACGATGTTGACCACGCCCGGCGGCAGGTCGGCCTGCCGGCAGATCTCGGCGAACAGCAACGCCGTCAGCGGCGTGGTCTCGGCCGGCTTGAGCACCACCGTGTTCCCGCAGGCCAGCGCCGGAGCGATCTTCCAGGCCAGCATCAGCAGCGGGAAGTTCCACGGGATCACCTGCCCGGCGACCCCCAGCGGCTTGGTGCCGAACCCGGCGTATTCCAGCTTGTCGGCCCAGCCGGCGTAGTAGAAGAAATGCGCCGCCACCAGCGGCACGTCCACATCCCGGGACTCGCGGATCGGCTTGCCGTTGTCGAGGGTCTCCAGCACGGCCAGCTCCCTGGCCCGCTCCTGGATGATCCGGGCGATGCGGAAGAGGTACTTGGCGCGCTCGGCGCCGGGCAGCGCGCTCCAGCCGTCGAACGCCTTGCGCGCCGCCCGCACCGCCCGGTCCACATCCTCGGAGGAGGCGGTGGCCACCTCGGCCAGCGTCTCCTCGGTGGCCGGGTTGACGGTCTTGAAGGACGGGCCGGAGCCGTCGACGAACTCCCCGTTGATGAACAGCCCGTAGGAGGACTTCAGGTCGACGACGTCGCGCGACTCGGGGGCCGGTGCATATTCGAACAGCGAATTGGGCATCGCCATCAGTCCAAGGTGAAGTAGTCGGGGCCGGCATAACGGCCGGTGGCCAGCTTCTGCCGCTGCATCAGCAGATCGTTGAGCAGCGAGGAGGCGCCGAGCCGGAACCACTCGGGGCTCAGCCAGTCGTCCCCAGCGGTCTCGTTGACCAGCACGAGGTTCTTGATGGCGTCCTTGGTGGTGCGGATGCCGCCGGCGGGCTTGACGCCGACCTGGCGGCCGGTGGTGTCGCGGAAGTCGCGCACGGCCTCCAGCATGATCAGGGTGACCGGGAGGGTGGCGGCCGGGGCCACCTTGCCGGTGGAGGTCTTGATGAAGTCGGCGCCGGCCAGCATCGCCAGCCAGGAGGCGCGCCGCACGTTGTCGTAGGTGGCCAGCTCGCCGGTCTCCAGGATCACCTTCAGGTGCGCGGCACCGCAGGCGGCCTTGACCGCGACGATCTCCTCGAACACCTTCATGTACCGGCCGGACAGGAACGCGCCCCGGTCGATCACCATGTCGATCTCGTCGGCGCCGGCCGCCACCGCCAGCGCGGTGTCGCTGACCTTGACCTCCAGCGAGGTGCGGCCGCTGGGGAAGCCGGTGGCCACCGAGGCGACCTTGATCCCGGTGCCCTTGAGCGCTTCGGCGGCGACGGCGACCAGGTCGGGGTAGACGCACACGGCCGCCACCGAGGGCGCGTCACCGCCGGGCCGCACGGCCTTGGCGCACATCGCGCGCACCTTGCCGGCCGTGTCGGCCCCTTCGAGGGTGGTCAGGTCGACCATGGAGATGGCCAGGTCAATGGCCTGCGCCTTGGCCGTGGTCTTGATCGAACGGGTGCCGAGCATCGCCGCCCGCTGGTCCGCGCCGACCCGGTCGACCCCGGGCAGGCCGTGCAGAAATGCTCGCAACGCGGCTTCGGACGAGGCGACGTCCGCGAGCGAGGTAGTCACAGTTGACACCTAGACAGCATCGCCGACCAGGGCCACTACCTCCAAACCGGACCACCTTAGGGCACCCGGGCGCCCGTTCCTAGGTATGCGGAGTGCCTGCGCACAGCAGAGATAAGGCATCCACCCGATGTGGCGGGGTGGGCCTTAGCACGAATCTTGAAGGTGTCAGAAAGACACAGGAAATTTCAGGAGACACACCATGCATCCCGAGATCGAGTTCGAGCTCATGAAGAGTCAGGCCAGCGAGCTGCGCAAGGCGGCCGCCCACCACCGCCGCGTACGCGAGGCCGAGCGTGGCAACAAGAGCGAGCGCCGCTCGTTCTTCGGCAAGCGCCGCTCGTCATGACCGCCCCACGAGAGCCCGGCCGCATCCTCGCTCGCGGCCGGGTCTCGCACCCGCCTTGAACGCGGGCCCGAATTCGCCATAAAACCGTCGAAAGCATCGGAAGTTGCATGACATGCTGGACGACATGCGGGGACGATCTGTCAGTCCCGTCTTCGTCGGGCGGGAAGAGGAGCTGGCGGCTCTGTCTGAAAGCTTCGACGAGGCCAGGAAAGGCAGAGCGACGGCCGTCCTGCTAGGGGGCGAGGCCGGCGTCGGCAAGACCAGGCTCGTCCAGCGCTTCGCCGAGCAACGCGCCACGGACGGCGCCCACGTGCTGTTCGGGGGCTGCGTGGAGCTGTCCACCGAGGGCCTGGCGTACGCGCCCTTCACCGCCGCGCTCCGCCAGCTCGTCCGCGAGCAGGGCCCGGCCGCCGTGGCGGGGCTGCTGCCCGACGGCGCCGAGCGCGACCTGGCCCGGCTGCTGCCCGAGTTCGGCGAGCCCAACGGCGACGGGGAGACCGACACGGGCCGCGCCCGCCTGTTCGAGCAGTTCCTCACCCTCCTCGAACGGCTCGCGGAGAAGCGCCCCACCATCCTCGTCATCGAGGACATCCACTGGGCCGACCGCTCCAGCCGCGACCTCATCGCCTTCCTCAGCCGCAACCTGCACGCGCCGCAGGTGCTGATGGTCATGACCTACCGCTCCGACGACCTGCACCGCCAGCACCCGCTCCGGCCGGTCCTCGCCGAGCTGGGCCGCGTCAACGGCGTGCACCGGCTCGACCTGCCCCGCCTGTCGCGCGACGAGGTCGCCCAGCAGATGACCGCGATCCTCGGCAAGACCTCCGAGTACGGCGCCGTCGAGCAGGTCTACGAGCGCAGCGAGGGCATCCCGCTGTTCGTCGAGGCGCTGCTGGAGTGCGGCGTCGACTGCACGTTCCCCGAGTCCATGCAGGACCTCATCCTCGGCTCCGTCGAGCGGCTGCCCGAGGAGACCCAGCGCGTGCTGCGCGTGGCCGCCGCCGGCGGCAACCGCGTCGGCCACGCCCTGCTGGCCGCCGTCAGCGGCCTGTCCGACGTCGAGCTGGAGAGCGCGCTGCGCCCCGCCATCGCCGGCAACGTGCTGCAGATCGCCGACAACCGCGCCTACGTCTTCCGCCACTCCCTCATCCGCGAGGCCGTCCACGACGAGCTGCTGCCGGGCGAGCACCAGCGCCTGCACGCCAGGTTCGCCGAGGAGATCTCCAAGGACCGCCGGCTCGTCCCGCCCGGCCGCGCCGCCGTCGAGCTGGCCCACCACTGGTACGGCGCCCGCAACGACCGCTGGGCCCTCATCTCCGCCTGGGAGGCGGCGCAGAAGTCGTTCAAGTCGTACGCCTACACCGAGGCCGTCCAGCTCCTGGAGCGCGTCCTCATGCTGTGGGACCGGGTGCCCGACGCCGCCGACGTCATCGGCGCCGACCACACCGCCGTGCTGGAGCGCGCCTCCGAGGCCGCCAACGCCGGCGGCGACGTCGACCGGGGCCTGAAGTTCGTCAAGGCCGCGCTGTCGCAGCTCGACGAGACCAAGGAGCCCGAGCGGGTGGCCCAGGTCATCAAGCGCCGGGCCGCGTTCAAGAACTCCAAGAACCAGACCGGCGTCATCGACGACCTGCGGCACGCGCTCCAGCTCGTCCCCGAGGACAGCCCCGACCGGGCCGAGGTCGTCATGACGCTCAGCCGCCACCTCATGCTGCGCGGCCAGATCGAGGAGGCCGACGGCCTCATCGCCGAGGGCCTGCGCCTGGCCAGGCAGTACGGCGACCGCTGCCTCGAAGGCGACCTGCTGATGAACCAGGCGCTCGGCCACTCGCTCAACGGCGAGACGGAGAAGACGATCGCCCTGAACGAGCAGGCGCTGCGGATCGGCCGCGAGAAGCGCTCGCCGCGCCTGATCACCCGGGCGCTGGGCAACAACATCGACGCGCTGCTCGACATGGGCCGCGAGGACGAGGCACTGCGCCTGGCCGAGGACGGCTACGGCATCGCCAAGCAGTACGGGCGGCTGCGCGGCAGCGGCCTGTTCATCGCCAACAACTGGGCCGAGTCGATGGAGGTGCTCGGCCGCTGGGACGAAGCCATCGAGATCGTCGAGAGCGCGCTCAGCCACGGCCCCGTCCTGCGCCACCGGCTCGCCCTGCTGCGCGTGCGCGCCGACATCGCCATGGCCAGGGGAGAGCTGCAGCTCGTCGAGGCGCTGCTGGCCGAGATCGGCGTGTTCAAGGACCACCAGGAGGAGTTCGTCCAGGACCTGGTCAACAACGCCCGCCTGCGCATCGGCTACCGGCTCACCACCGGCGACCCCGCCGCCGCCCTCGACGAGGCCGAGCGGGTGCTGGCCCGCCCCAAGCAGCCCAGCAAGGCCATGCTCGGCTGGCGGCTGCTCGCCCTGCTCCGCGTCGTCTGCGACGCCGCCCAGGACGTCGAGCCGGCCCGCACCGAGACCGTCCGCAGGCAGGCCGCCGAGGTGGCCGCGGAGCTGGCCGTCATCGGCCCCGTCGTGGAGGCGTACCGGCTGACCTACCTCGGCGACTTCGACGCCGCGGCGACGGCGTGGGAGCGGCTGCGGCGCCCGCACAACCAGGCCAAGGCCCTGCTGCGCGCGGCCGGCGCCGCCGCGGCGACCGGCGACAGGGAGGGCGCGGCGACCCGGCTCAAGGCGGCGCTCCCGCTGGCCGAGGCGCTGCGCGCGGCCCCGCTCGTCGCCGACATCGAGGCGCTGTCGCGCCGCGTCGGGGGGCTCCCGCCGGCGCAGGAGCCGTCGGAGCTGCTCACGCCGCGCGAGCTGGAGGTGCTGCGCCTGGTCACCCAGGGCCGCACCAACCGCGACATCGCGGCCGAGCTGTTCATCTCGGCGAAGACGGTGAGCGTGCACGTGTCGAACATCCTGGGCAAGCTCGGCGTCACCACGCGCGGCGAAGCCGCGGCCGCCGCCCACCGCCTGTCGCTCCTGTCGTCCTAGAGGCTTTTGTCGTCCTAGAGGCTTTGTCGCCCTGGAGGCTTTTGTCGTCCTTAGAGGAACGCTTCCACCAGGAGGATCACCCCGAAGACGGCGAACGCGGCGGCGGCGCCGTACCTGATGGCCTTCTCCGGCAGGTGCTTGCCCAGCAGGCGCCCCACCAGGATGGCCAGCGCGTCGGCCGCCACCATGCCCACCGTCGAGCCGATCCACGTGCCGACCCAGTCGTCGTAGCGCGACGCCAGCGTGATCGTGGCCAGCATCGTCTTGTCGCCCAGCTCGCTCAGGAAGAACGCCACCGTCACCGCGATCAGCGCGTTCCTGGTGGTGCGCTGGGCCTTCTTCGACTCCTCCTCGGTCAGCTCGTCGCCGCGCAGCGTCCAGACGGCGAAGCCGAGGAAGGCCAGGCCCGCCACGATCGAGATCGCCGTCGTCGGCAGCCAGTCGCCGACCAGGCCGCCCAGCGCCACGCTGAGCAGGTGCACGACCGCTGTGGCGACCGTGATGCCGAGGATCACGGTCCAGGCTTTGAAACGGGTGGCGAACGTCATCGCCATGAGCTGGCTCTTGTCACCGAGCTCCGCCACGAAGATGGCGACGGTGCTGATCCAGAACGCTTCCAACGGTCCTCTTCCGCGCGGCCAGGCCGGAAGCAGGCACCCGGGGAGATTTTCGGGCACGACTTCGGCCCGGCAGCGTCTTCACGTCAATGACTGCCAGGCCGAAGGTCTCGTCCGCCCGCTCTAAGAAGGCCCGCGCGACCGGGCACCCGCAGGCGCCAGTATGTCGATCACGCGATTGGGACTACTCCCCTTCGGTAATTCCAACCCACCATAACAGCCCCAGAAGAGTGCCTATTCCCCGAGGTCGCAGCCCACCAGCACCGGCTCGTTGACCAGCGTCACCCCGAACTTCTCGCGCACCCCGTCACGCACCTCCCTGGCCAGGGCCAGCAGGTCGGCGGCGGTGGCCGCGCCCGTCGGGTTGGTGAGGGCGAGCGTGTGCTTGGTCGAGATGCGTACGGGGCCGCGCTCGTACCCCTTGGGGAAGCCCGCCTGCTCGATCAGCCACGCGGCCGGCACCTTGACCAGGCCGCCGGGCAGGTCCCAGCGCGGATGGCCGGGCGCGCGCACGGCCAGCTCAGCCGCCTGCTCCGCCGTCAGCACCGGGTTCGTGAAGAACGAGCCCGCGCTGCGCGTGTCGGGATCGTCGGGGTCGAGCACCATTCCCTTGCCCCTGCGCAGCTCCAGGACGGCCGCACGGGCCCGGTCCAGCGGCACCCGGCCGCCCGCCTCGGTGCCCAGCCTGCGGGCCAGCTCCTCGTACGCCAGCGGGCCCGACACATCCGACAGGTCCAGCGCGTACGTCACCGCCAGCACGACGTACCTGGACAGATCGCGCTTGAAGAGGCTGTCACGATAGGAGAACCCGCACTGCCGCGCCTCGATGTCCACCACCTGCCGGGTGCGCCGGTCGTAGGCCCGCACGCACCTGATCGTCTGGGCGACCTCCTGCCCGTACGCGCCGACGTTCTGGATCGGCGTCGAGCCCACCAGCCCCGGCACGCCCGACATGCACTCGATGCCCGACCAGCCCTCGGCCACCGCGCGGGCCACCAGCCGGTCCCAGTCTTCACCCGCCTCGACCACCAGCACGACCTGCTCGCCGTCGCGCGAGACGGTCACGCCCTGCGTCGCGACCTTGACGACCAGCCCGTCGAACCCCTCGTCGGACACCACGACGTTGCTGCCCCCGCCGAGCACCAGCGTCGGGACGTCGTTCCTGTCGGCCTCGGCGATCAGGGACACGAGCTGCTCCGCCGAGGTCGCCTCGGCGAAGTCGCGGGCGGGGCCGCCCAGGCGCAGCGTGGTGTACGGCGCGAGCATCTCCATGAGCAACTAGCTTAGGAGGCACTCAGCATGCGCAGCACCCCGTCGTAGTTGCGGCGGGACTCGCGGTCCAGGTAGCCGTCCGGCACGTCGTGCCGGCCCAGCGACTCCACCGGCGGCGTGTCGTCCGGCACGACCAGGTCGCCGCGCAGCGCCAGCGAGAGCTCCAGATCGGCGTACGCGCCGTAGCAGGCGTCCTCCGGCAGCGCGGCGAGCGCCTGCGCCCTGCGCACCGCGATCACCCCGCCGGTCAGCGCCCGCACCCGCCCAGGGCCGGCCTCCCGCCACTCGGGCCCCGCGCCGCCCGGCCCCTCCCGCCAGTCCGGCACGATGCCGATGCTCGTGCGCGCCACCGAGCCGTCCGACGGCTCCACGCCCCGCCAGCCCGCCGCGACCGCGCCCTCCACGACCTCCGCGACCAGCGGCGTCAGCGCGTCGCCCCGCAGCACCATGTTCGTGTCCATCAGCACGTGCACCTCGGACTCGTCCAGCCGCAGCAGCTTCGCCCTGCCCTCGCCCCACGTCGCCGTGCCGCCCCGCCAGTGCGGCTCCTCCGCCACGTGCCAGGCGGCGATCCGCTCCGGATACCGCCCGGCCAGCTCGCGCAGCACGTCACCGGCGCCGTCCACGTTGCCGAGGTCGATCGCCAGCACGCGGGCGTTCGTGTGCGCCACGATCGACTCCAGGCACGCGCGGACGTCCTCCGGCCAGCCGTCCACCAGCAGGCCCACGCCGACCGTGACGTCCTTGGTCTCCACGCGCTGCCGCTCGGTGTTCACGCCCATGTCGTCGAGCCGGTTGGTGGCCAGCGTGCCATCCCAGACGCGCTGGGCGTGCAGCATGCTGTCATCCGGGTTGCCGTGCTGGCCGGGGTCGCCGGAGAAGCCCAGCTCGGCGGCCGGGTTCATGCGGGCGTGCTCGCCCGAGGTGCGCCGGGACCCGGCCGTACCGACTCCTGGCGCTCCCCCACCACCCTTGCTCACGGAAGTGCCCGTGGAGGCACCGCCCGCGGTGTCCCGTCCGGTGCCCGTGCCGCCCGCCACTCCCCCCGGCCGGGCGGGCCGCAGGTGGGCGGGCGGCTTGGCGTCGGTCACCGCGGAGACGGGGATGGATCGAATCGTCGGCCAGACCTGTCGCGCAGCATCATTCATACGAACACGCGCTACCCGCGAGCCGCCCGCCTTATCACGAGCCGCCTTATCACCAGAGCCGCATCACTCGGCTTCAGGAGAGCCGTGTCAGGACAGGCGTGTCGGGAGAGGCGTGTCGGGAGAGAGAGGTGTCAGGAGAGCTGCACCACGGCCCGCGCCTTGGACAGCACCTTCGCATCGCCCGCCTTGGCGGTGAGCCCGACGACCACCCGCTTGTCCTCCAGCTTCTCCTCCACCACCCCGCTCACCGAGATCGTCGCCCCGCGATCGTCGTCGGGCACGACCACCATCGACGAGAACCGCACCCCGAAGTCCACCACCGCCCCCGGATCCCCCACCCAGTCGGTGACGAACCGCCCGGCCTGCGCCATCGTGAACATCCCGTGCGCGATCACGTCGGGCAGCCCGACCATCTTGGCGAACCGCTCGTTCCAGTGGATCTGGTTGAAGTCCCCGGACGCGCCCGCGTACATCACCAGGTTCACCCGGCGCACGTTGTACTCCGCGGCGGGCAGTTCCTGCCCGACCTCGACCTCGTCGTACCTCACGGCTGCGCTCATCTCAGGCGGCCCCTCCACGCTCGACGATCGTGTTGTACGTCACGCACACCGGCTCGCCCTGCACCGTCCGCACGTCGCTCCTGACGGTCAGCACCTCGTTGCGCCCGGCGGTGCGGATGTCGGTGATGGTGGAGGTCATGACCAGCTCGTCGCCGGCGTGGACGGGCCGCACGTACTCGAACCGCTGCTCGCCGTGGACCACCATGGCGAGGTTCAGCCCCAGGTCGGGGTCCACCAGCGCCTCGCCGCCGCTCTGCAGGCTGAACACGATGGGGAACGTGGGCGGCGCGATCACGTCCGGGTACCCGGCCGCCTGGGCGGCCTCCTTGTCGCGGTAGAGCGGGTTGTTGTCGCCGATCGCCGCCGCGAACTCCTTGATCTTCACCCTGCTGACCTCGTACGGGGCACTCGGCGGATAGGTCCTGCCCACGAAGTCACGATTCAAGGCCATCGCTGCTCCCTCGCATGTCTCCGTTCCGGCACTGATGGGCCAGACGCTAACAGAACAAGGTTCGGCTGTCGCCGGTGATGGCCTGCTTTTTGCCTGCACCCGAGCGGAACCCGCACGGGACCTGCCGGGGCTCCGCACGGAACCCGCACGGGACCTGCCGGGGCTCCGCACGGGACCTGCCAGGGCTTCGCAAACCCCCACAAACACGACAAACCGGCGCCCTGCTAGGGGACGCCGGCTGTGCGGTATGTCAATGTCAGGAGGAGGGCAGAAGCCCGCCCTACCCGCAGGCCCTATCGGGTCTCGCGGTGCGCGCGGTGGCAGCGGCAGTTGGGGCAGTACTTCTTCAGCTCAAGCCGATCCGGGTCGTTGCGCCGGTTCTTCCGCGTGATGTAGTTGCGGTGCTTGCACTCCTGGCAGGCCAGCGTGATCTTCGGCCTAACGTCGGTGGCAGCCACTTGGGAGTGCCTTTCTACGTTCGGGACATGGACACGCCCGTACCCAGGTCTGGCGACCTGGGCTGGGGCAGTAGCGGAGGCCGGACTTGAACCGGCGACACAACGATTATGAGCCGTTTGCTCTGCCTGACTGAGCTACTCCGCCTTTGAGCCGGAAAGGCCCGGCCCGTAGAGAATACCCGACGCGGCGAGCAGATTCGTAACTCACCCGGTCGGGCGGGGTGCTCCCAGTATGCCTCAGGAACCCCCGACAATCGAAATCCACGACGACAGCCCCACCTGCCGCCCCGCCACGAGGATGATCCAGGCGAGGGAACGCCCAGCGTAGCAGCGCCCACCACCCCTCGCGACCCCATCCACCACCCCTCACAGCCCCGCCCCCACCACCCCGCCCCTCAGCCTGAACCGGTCTCGCGTCCTGGGACGGCGGCTTCCGGGTTCGAGCCGGGCGCCATGACCGCTTCGACGTGATCGCACGGCGAGGAAGCCCGCGGATCGGTCTGCTCAGGCCCACCCGACATCGTCACCGGTGGTCGCCGGCTTCCGTTCCTACGATGGGCAGATCCCTGCATGCCGCGAGGAATCTCTCCAGATACCAGCCCAGGTCGACGAACTCCGGCATGTGCGCGAAAGTGCGGTACTCCAGCAGAGGGATCAGGGAGACCGACGTTCTTTCCTGGTGGAACAGCACGTTCGCGAAGATCTCCCCGTCGGGCAGCCTCGTGGTCATACCTACGGCCGCCCCGGCCTCGTAGGAGGTGCGCATGTCACGCTTCGCCGCGGCCAGGCCAGCCAGCGGCTGGATCTTCCAGTCGTAGTCGGTCATGTACCAGATGGCGTCTTCTTCGCGGAGCAACTTCCACCCCATGCGGACGAGCCGATCGAGGACTTCCTCGAAGTCGATGTCGTGCTCGAACTCCAAGGCGATGGCGACGTCACGGCTCATATCTCCTCTTACCAGAGAGGTGGAAGAGGCTGACCTCCTGCACCCGCTCCCGATGCCGGCTTTCCTGCGAATCGGCTCAGGTCGTGGCGCCGAGGCGGGTACGGACCTGGGCCAGCAGCCTGTCGGGGAGTGGGGCGTAGCCGTACAGGGACAGGTAGGACTGACCGGCGTCGCTGGCGGCGTATCCGAGGAAGGCCAGGGCCGGGGGGTCGGTGCCGCGGGAGCAGATGATCTCGTAGGTGACGAGGACGAGAGGGTAGGCGCCGGGTTTCTCGGTGGCGTAGTCGATGTGCACCACCAGGTCGTTCGTGCGGCCGGCGCTCCGGGCTCCCTGGAGTGCTTCGCTGGCGTTCATCGGGGTCAGGGCGGCGAAGTGGCCGGAGGCGTTGCGGAGTTTGGCGACCTTCAGGCGGGCGCTGCTGGCGAAGCCGTACTCCACGTACCCGATCGAGTCCTGGCTGTGCTCCACGGCCTGGGTCATGCCGCTGGAGCCCGTCACCCCCTTCCCGGCGCCGTTCCACCTCCTGGACGGCTCGTGGGGCCAGTGGCCGCTCGTTCGGAGGTAGGACAGGAAGTTGTGGGTGGTGCCGGAGTCGTCCGCGCGGTGGAAGGCGCGGATCTCGGTGTGGGGCAGGCGGCTGCCGCGGTTGTCGGCGGCGATCCGCGCGTCGTCCCACCGGGTGATGCGGCCGCTGAAGATGCCGGTCAGCGTGGCGGGTGACAGCTTCAGGTCCGGTACGGACGGCAGGTTGTACGCCAGCGCGACAGGGCCGATCACCATGGGCAGGTGGACGGCCCGGCCGCCGCAGCGCCGGTCGGCCAGCGCCTGCTCCTGCGCGTTCATCGGGACGTCGGAGCCGGCGAACGCGCTGCGTCCCGTGATGAAGTCCGCGATCCCGGCCCCCGAGCCGTTGGCCTCGTAGCTCACGCGCAGCCCCGGGTGCATGCGCTCGAACTCGGCGCGCCAGGCGTCCATCGCCCCCTTCTGGGCCGTCGAGCCGGAGCCGCGGGTCGTGTCGGTGACCGGCCGGGTGTGCGGTTCGTCCTCGGTGCCGAGCAGCAGGATCCCGCTCACCAGGGCGACGCCGACCGCCACGGCGAAGGCGACGACCACGGCCGCCACAGCGATCCACGTTGACCTTGCCATTTCCCTCAGGCTATGGACCTGCGGGGATGCCGCCCGTCAGCCACATCTCAAATCTCCGGCTTGAACGGCACAAGCCACGCCAAACCCGACCACTACGCTCCTGCCAGGAGACGGAGGGGATCATGAACGTGCACAAGCTCGTGGCCTGGGCGTTGGGGGGCGTGGCGGTCTGGGTCGTGATGGTGCTGGTGGCGTTCGTGATCCGGTGGGACGTGGTCGCCGCCCTGGAGGCCGGCACCGCCACCGCGGCCTCGCTCGGCGTCGCGGCGCTCGTCCAGTGGTGGCGGCAGCGCCGGAAGAAGGAGCCGCGCGAGGAGAGGAGGAAAGCGAAACGCCCGACCCCGTGAACTTCCGGGTCGGGCGTGAGATGCGAGCCCCCAAACGGAATCGAACCGTTGACCTTCTCCTTACCATGGAGACGCTCTGCCGACTGAGCTATAGGGGCCTGTCCGGCGCTGCGGACAGGTGTAACCATACACGGCACTCAGCGATGATGCGAACTCGATCGGGCCGTCGCCGGCGGCTCGGCCCGGCGGCGCGCGGGCAGCTCGATGACCTCGCAGAGATCGGCCAGGTCAACGTGCCTGGCGACCTCCGCGACGGAGGTGCAGTCAGCGACCAGCCATCCGTCTTTGCGCACCCGGAGCACCTGCCGCCCCGCGCGCACCGCGCCGACGACCTCGTAACCGTCGAGCCCGACCCATCGCCTGTCCATAGCGACACACGTTAGCCGTGGGGTCTCTCATTTTTGGCCCCGTCACAGGCGTTCCAGGTATACCGATTCGGTACAGGTCCCTCATCAGCACCGGCAGAACCTGGCATCAGTACCGGTAGAACCCGGCGAAGTCCTTCTTGCGGCCGATGTCGTCGACGCGCACCACGGCTCCGGTCTCGGGGGCGTTCATCATCTTGCCGCCGCCGAGGTAGATGCCGACGTGGTGGGTCTTGACCGTCCTTTTCGTGATCTTCCCGAAGAAGACCAGGTCTCCGGGGCGGGGCGAGGAGACGCGGCGCATCCTGCGGACGTGGTCGTCGGTGTTGCCGGGCCCCAGCACGTCCTCGCCGTGCGCGAGGGCGTACACCCAGCGGGCGAACCCCGAGCAGTCGAGCCCGCGCGTCCGGGCCGCCGGGCAGGGCTTGATCCGCCCCTGGTAGCCCCTGCACGTGCCCTTGGACGGCCCGGGGGAGGCGCCGTGGCCGCCGCCCCACGAGTACACGATGCCGCGCTGCTCGATCTCGTACGCGATCCGCACGATCAGCGGCGGCAGGGACAGCCCGAGCGGCACGGAGGCGGTGGCGGTCAGCAGGAGCAGCACCGCTGCCACGGCCAACCGCCGCCTCATTCACGCCCCCCAGAAGCCCTACGACAAAAGCTCTTGGGAAATATCCTGCCTCATCGTGACTTAAGCGTGAGTTTCACCGAACCGACGGTCACGTACATCCCGACCGTGCCCGTCGATTTCCTGGGCTTCGTGGTGAACGTGAACGTCTTCTTCTGCCCGCGCGGCAGCTCCGCGACCGTGCAGCGCACCGCCGTGCCGCTGACGTCGCACCCGGGCGCCCGCACCACGTTCTGACCGCCGAACGCCCGCCCCGACAGCTTGATGTCCTTGACCGGGTGCGGCCCCGTGTTCCTGATCGTGACGGTGTACGTCTTCCTGTTCCTGGCCTGGCCGGACACCGTCACCGAGGCGGGCGGGTTGGCCAGCGTGGCGAGCTGCGACTCCGAGCCGTTGAACGTGTTCCCGCCCCCGACCAGCGGCCCCTTGTCGGCCGACTGCCAGAACGTGTGCTTCTTCCAGCCCTTCGGCAGCTCCCCCGGATCGCTGCCCCAGCGGGCCAGCCACAGGGGGTTGGACTTGAACTTGGCGGAATTCCCCGTGCAGGTCTGCCACCAGCTCGTGGTGGTGTAGATGATCGCGTGCCGGCCGGTCGACTCGTAGTACTTCTTCGTGAAGTCCTTGAGCCAGGTCACCATGTCCTCGGGCGACAGGTCGTAACAGTTGTTCTTGCCGTTCGTGTCCTTGTACGGATTGTCCTCCATATCGACGACACCCGGCAGCGTACGGCCGTCGCTCACCCAGTTACCGCCGTGCTGCAGGAAATAGTCGGCCTGGGTCGCGCCATCGGTTTCGTGCGGTTGCGCGAAGTGATAGGCGCCGCGGATCAGCCCGGCCGCGGCGGCGCCGTCATACTGGGCGCTGAAACGCGGATTGGTGTAGTCGGCCCCCTCCGTGGCCTGCACGAACGCGAATTTCCCGCCCCCGGCGACAACGCTCGCCCAGTCGATGTCGCCCGTCCAGTTGCTGACGTCCACACCGGGCACCCCGTCGGCCGCGTGCGCGACGCCCGTCATGCCGACCGTGGCGATTGCCGCGAATAACAAGAGACGTTTCACGCCGGAGATCCTGGCGGAGCCGTACAGAATTCCGCAAGTCCAGAAATATCAATTTCCCGCGTCATTGAGAGCCGGCGCACGGGGCCGACCCCCAGGAGCGGTCACCACGCGCACCCCCTTGTGATGACGGGTCGGCCCGGCGCGTGCCCCGGTGCGCGGGACGCCCGTCGAAAATCATCCCCGCGAGGGGAGAAACCGCACTTCGGAGCCCCGAAATTCGGTACGTCAGCGACCCCGCTCCTGACGGTGTTTCCGCAGGTCAGAGCCGTTTATGAACATCACATTCGCGTTTGCCAGACCCCTCCGAACGTGCGCAAACTGGATCCGATTCCTTGAAAGCGCCCCCGACCAGGGGTTTCTTCGCCATGCCCGGAGGAGGGCGACCATGATCCACGCCCGTGGACTGACCCGAGTGTTCAAAGTGAAGAAGGAGAGTGTCCAGGCTGTCCGCGGCATCGACCTCGACGTGGAGGCCGGCCAGCTCGTCGCGTTCCTGGGGCCGAACGGCGCGGGCAAGTCCACCACTTTGCGCATGCTCACCACGCTCCTGCCGCCCACCTCGGGCACCGCCACGGTGGCCGGCCACGACGTGGCCCGCGATCCCGCCGGGGTGCGGGCCCGCATCGGGTACGTGGGACAGCGCAACAGCGCGGGCGAGGAGTTCCTCGTCCGCGACGAGCTGGTCACCCAGGGCCGCTGCTACGGCCTGCGCCCGCGGGAGGCCGCGGCCCGCGCGGACGAGCTGCTCGACCTGCTCGACCTGGCGCCGCTGGCCAGGCGACTGCCCGGCACCCTGTCGGGCGGGCAGCGCCGCCGCCTCGACATCGCCCTGGGTCTCATCCACCGCCCCGACCTGCTGTTCCTCGACGAGCCCTCGACCGGGCTCGACCCGAAGAGCCGCGCGGAGGTCTGGGAGCACATCCTGCGCCTGCGCGAGGCGTACGGGACGACGCTGTTCCTGACCACCCACTACCTGGAGGAGGCCGACAGCATGGCCGAGCGGGTGGTGATCATCGACGGCGGCCGGATCATCGCGGACGGCACCGCCGAGCAGCTCAAGAACGACCTGGCCGGCGACCACATCGTCATCACCACCGCCACCGAGCAGGAGGCGGAGACGGCCGTTCGGCTCGGTGGCGGCGTTCGGGAGGGCGTCACCGTGCGGCTGCGGGTGGCGCACGCCACCGCCGCGCTCCCCGGGCACCTGCGCACGCTCGACGCCGCCGGCGTCAAGGTCGTCACCGCCGAGACCATCCGCCCGACCCTCGACGACGTGTTCCTCACCCTGACCGGAAGAAGCCTCACCGATGACGACATTCCTGCGTGACACCACCACCGTCTTCTCCCGCGAGATCAGGCCCAGCCTGCGCAACCCGGCCGGGCTGCTGTTCGACATGGGGCAGCCGCTGCTGTTCCTGTTCCTGTTCGGGTCGCTGCTGGACGGGGCGGTCGGCTCGTCCTGGCAGTGGTTCGTGCCGGGAATCCTGGTCATGATGTGCCTGACCGGGCCGATGAGCGCCGGTTACACGCTGCTGGTCGAGCTGATCGGCGGCGCGATGGAGCGGCTGATGGTCACGCCGCTGAACCGTACGGCGATGCTGGTCGGCAAGAGCGTGAAGGCCATGCTGACGTTGCTCGTGCAGGCGGTGCTGATCATCGTGCTGGCCCTGCCGTTGGGCTTCGAGCTGCACCTGGCGGGCGTGCTGGGGGCGCTGGCGCAGCTCGTGGTGTTCAGCGTGGGGCTGGGGGCGCTCTCGTTCGTGCTGGCGATCAGGTCGGCGCCGGGCGGCACCCTGTTCTACGTCGTCAGCCAGTCGATCATGTTCCCGCTGCTGCTGCTCTCGGGGGTGCTGCTCCCGCTGGAGACCGCGCCCGGCTGGTTGCGGGCGCTCGGCCAGGTCAACCCGGTCACCTACATCGTGGACGCCCAGCGCGCCCTGTTCGCCGGCGACCTGGCCAACCCCTCGGTCCTGTACGGCACCGCCGCCGCCTGCGCCGTCGCCGCGATCGGCCTCTATCTCGGCAACCGCGCGATGCGCCGGGGCGTCTGACCCCGTTTTGACATCCGTTTCCCGTCGCCACCACAGTGAGCGGGTGACTGTTGTGGTGGCGACGCGGACGGTGCCCTGGATCCCGGTGGCGCACCGCCTCGACGTGATCCTCTCCGACACCCTGCCGCCGGTCGAGCGCACCACGTCGGCGTTCGCGTTCGTCTCCGACACCGCCGGCCGGACGCTGATGACCTGCGTCGACCGCGAGGGCCGCGGCTGGGACATCCCGGGCGGCCACGTGGAGCCGGGCGAGGGCCTGGCCGAGGCGGCGGCCAGGGAGCTGCACGAGGAGACGGGCCTGCGCCTGCCGCCCGCGGCCCTGTCGATCTTCGCCTGGCAGCGCATCGAGCTGCTGGAGCCGCCGCCGGCCGGCTACCGCTACCCGGCGCTGACGTACATGGCGATGTTCCGGGCGGCCGTGCCGGGGGCGGGCACGCCGACGCGGCCGCCCGCGGGCTCGGAGAGCACGCACGCGGGCTGGCTCTCGCGTGCGGAGATCGTACGCCTCTGCCCGCAGCGCACCTGGCTGACGCTGTTGCCCGCATGATGGAGGCATGATCTGGCGATCGCCGGAGATCACCCGGCTCAACCCCCACCTGACCGTGCCGGCCGCCGACGAGCGGGCCATCGCCGACGCCTGGCTCGACCACCACCGCGAGACCCTGCTCTGGAAGTGCGGCGGCCTCACCGCCGCCCAGCTGAAGTCGCGCCACATCGAGCCGTCGCACCTGTCGCTGCTCGGGCTGCTGCGCCACATGGCCGAGGTGGAGCGCGACTGGTTCCGCACGCGGTTCGCCGGCGAACGGGTGCCGTACCTGTTCTGCACCGACGACGACCTGAACGCCGAGTTCGACGTGGACGGGGCGGACGCGGCGGCGGACCACGCGACCTACCTGGCCGAGCTCGACGCCGTCCGCCGCGCCCTGGCGGGCCGCTCGCTCGACGAGACGTTCACCGACCCGAGGCGCGGCATCACCATGTCGCTGCGCTGGGTCCACATGCTCATGGTCCAGGAGTACGCCCGCCACAACGGCCACGCCGACCTGCTCCGCGAGCGCCTCGACGGGGCCACGGGTCACTGAGTCACCACGTCACCGGCAGCTCGTACACGCCGTAGATGAGGCCGTCCTCCTTGAACGGGATCTCCTCCAGACCGACGGCGGCCCGCAGCGTGGGAATGCGGCGGTAGAGCGTCCCGAGGACGACCTGGAGCTCCATGCGGGCGAGCTGCTGGCCCAGGCACTGGTGGACGGGTCGCCACCCGCCGCAGCCCCTGATGGGTGATCGTCAGGTAACGCAGCAGCTCCTCCACGGCCGAGACGGTCAGCTCGGCGTCGCCCGCACGCAGCGCGGCGAGCTGGCCGGGGTGCTCCAGCAGGGCGAGCGTGCCGAGCGCGATCATGTTCGTGGTGGTCTCGTGGCCGGCCAGCAGGATGAGCACGCCCATCTGCATGGCCTCCGCCTCGGCCAGCTCACCGGCCGCGACCCGCTGGGCCAGCTCCGACAGCAGGTCGGATCACAGCACCTCGGGGGACGGCACCCGGACCAGCCCGGTCACCTCGATCACAGCACCTCGGGGGACGGCACCCGCACCAGCCCCGTCACCTCGGTCAGCGCCCGCCTGGCCAGGTTGCGGATCTCGGCCCAGTCGGGGTCGGTGGCCAGCCCCGCAGCGGTCCACTTGTCGGCGTTGGCCTGCCCGCCCATCCTGCCGAGCAGGCCGTCGATCTGCCGCAGGCACTCGTGCAGGGCCGGTGACAGCAGCCCGGGGGCCTGCTCGTCCACGTTCGGCACCAGCCCGTTGGCCCAGTCGAAGTCGAGCGCCAGCTCGTCCTCGCACCAGCCGTGCCGCCGGCACCACGCGACCTGCTCGTCGGCGGTCGCGGCCAGCATCACCAGAGTCTCCACCAGGCGCAGCACCTGCACCAGCACGGCCGGCTCTTCTTGGTCGGAAGCCATGGGCCGGACCCCCGGGACGAGGTCGCGATGAAAGCGTCACGATGAAATGCGGAGGTCACACCTCCCGCCACTCTCAACGTATAGCGCAACGGGGGGCTTGCGGCAAGACCCCGGTCGTGCCGCACAATCGACAGCCGCGAGCCATCCCAGATCGGAGCCTATGACTGTGAACCCGGCCACCACCAGCGCCTTCGACCTTCCCGCGCACCTCGCCCCCAAGGCCGACCCGGCGCTGATCGCCCGCGACGAGCAGCACTTCGCGGCCATCGCGCGGAGCCTGGAGCAGGCGATCGCCGAGCTGTCGGAGCGCCTCGACGCCGAGCGCAAGGCGCCCGGCGGCAAGGGCCGGCAGGCTCTGGACCGGGACCTGGAGATCCACCGCCTGACCGGCCGCCTGCGCGCGCTGCGCCGCTTCGGCCTCGACCTCTGCCTCGGCCACATGGTCGCCGCGGACGACCCCGAGCCCGTCTACATCGGCCGCCTCGGCCTCACCGACAGCGACGGCCGCCGGCTCCTGCTCGACTGGCGTTCCCCGGCCGCCGAGCCGTTCTTCGGCGCCACCCACGGCAACCCGATGGGCCTGGCCAGCCGCCGCAGGTACCGCTGGACCCGGGGCCGGATCAGTGACTACTGGGACGAGGTGTTCACCCCGGACGGCATCGAGGGGCGCGCCGCGCTCGACGACCAGTCCGCCTTCATCGCCAGCCTGGGCAGCAGCCGCTCGCCCCGGATGCGCGACGTCCTGGCCACGATCCAGGCCGACCAGGACGCCATCATCCGCGCGGGCTCGCGCGGCGCCCTCGTCGTGGACGGCGGCCCCGGCACGGGCAAGACCGTCGTCGCCCTGCACCGCTCCGCCTACCTCCTCTACTCCGACCCTCGCCTCGGTCACCGCAAGGGCGGCGTGCTGTTCGTCGGGCCGCACCAGCCGTACCTGGCGTACGTGGCCGACGTCCTGCCCAGCCTCGGGGAGGAGGGCGTGCAGACCTGCACGCTGCGGGACCTCGTCGCCGAGGGGGCCACGGCGGTGGCCGAGACGGACCCGGAGGTGGCGCGGCTGAAGGCGTCCGCGGAGCTGATCAAGGCGATCGAGCCGGCCGTGAAGTTCTACGAGAACCCGCCCGCCAAGGGCATGACCGTCACCACCCACTGGTCCGACATCTGGCTGAGCGCCGACGACTGGGCCGAGGCGTTCGCCGCGCCCGACCCCGGCACCCCGCACAACGAGGCCCGCGACCAGATCTGGGAGGAGCTGCTCACCATCCTCGCCGACAAGCACGACGACGAGGACGTCTCGCCCGAGCTGCTGCGCACGTCGCTCGTGCGCAACCGGGAGCTGCTCACCGCCTTCAACCGCGCCTGGCCGCTGATCGAGGCCGCCGACCTGGTCGGTGACCTGTGGTCCGTGCCCGCGTACCTGCGGATGTGCGCGCCCTGGCTGAGCGCCGACGAGATCCGGCGGCTGCAGCGCGCCGACGCCCAGGCGTGGACGACGTCCGACCTGCCCCTTCTGGACGCGGCCCGGCAGCGGCTCGGCGACCCGGAGGAGTCGCGGCGGCGCCGCCGCCAGGAGGCCGTCCTCGCCGCCGAACGCGAGCGCATGTCGCACGTCGTCGACAACCTGCTGGAGGCCGACGACGACGGCGAGGGCCTGGTGACGATGCTGCGCGGCGAGGACCTGCGCAACAGCCTCGTGGACGAGAGCGTCGTGCCCGCCGCCGACCCCGACCGGCTGGCCGGACCGTTCGCGCACATCGTCGTGGACGAGGCCCAGGAGCTCACCGACGCGGAGTGGCAGATGCTGCTGCTGCGCTGCCCGTCCGGGAGCTTCACCATCGTCGGGGACCGGGCGCAGGCCAGGCACGGGTTCACGGAGTCGTGGGAGGAACGGCTCAAGCGGGTCGGACTCGACCGGATCACCCTCGCCTCGCTCGGCGTCAACTACCGCACGCCGGAAGAGATCATGACGGAGGCGGAGCCGGTCATCCGGGCCGCCCTCCCGGACGCCAACGTGCCCACGTCGATCCGCAGCACGGGCGTGCCGGTCGTCCACGGCTCGGCCTCGGAGCTGGGCTCGATCCTCGACGCCTGGCTGGCCGAGCACGCCGACGGCACCGCGTGCGTCATCGGCGATCCGGCGTTCGCGGAACGGCCGCGCGTACGGTCGCTGACGCCCGAGCTGTCGAAGGGGCTGGAGTTCGACCTGGTCGTCCTCGTCGATCCCGACTCCTTCGGCGAGGGCATCGAGGGGGCCGTCGACCGGTACGTCGCGATGACGCGCGCGACGCAGCGGCTCGTCATCCTCACGAGCTGACGGGGCCGGGAATGACCGCTTCGTACTTCGACGGCCGGGCCGGCCGGTACGCGGGCGCGGACTGGCACGTCCGCTACGCCGAACGCCTGGTGGAGCTGGCCGCGCTGCCGCCGGGCGGGCACGTGCTCGACGCCGCCACCGGCACGGGCTTCGCCGCCGTGGCCGCCGCCCGCGCGGTCGGCCCGGCCGGGCGCGTGGTCGGGGTGGACGTCTCGGCGGGCATGCTGGCCCAGGCCGGACGGCTCGGCGCGGGCCTGCCGAACGTCACCTACGAGCAGGGCGACGTGCTCCGGCTCGACCGCTTCGACGAGGGCACGTTCGACGCGGTGATCTGCTCGGCGGGGATGCTGTACCTGCCGGTCGAGGACGCGCTGGCCGCCTGGCACCGGGTGTTGAAGCCGGGCGGGCTCGTCGGCTTCTCGGCCATGCGGGCCGGCTTCCCGGTCATGGCCCGGCTGTTCCGCGCCCGCGCGGCCGAGCTCGGCCTCGACCTGCGTGACCCGATGGAGGCCCTCGGCGACGAGCGGCGCTGCGCGGCGGCGCTGACCCGGGCCGGCTTCACCTCCGTGCGCACGGTACTCGGAGAAGTCGTCCTACCGCGTTCCGGCGAGGAGGACGAGGAGCAGGTGTGGCGCATCTACAGCCGCAGCCCGCACTACCCCGAGGTCGGGACGCTCGGCTCCGAGGACCTGTCGGTCCTGCGGGCGCGGTTCCTCGGCGACGTGCGGCGGCTCGACGGGGAGATCTCCTCGCGGGCGCCGGTCGTCTACGCCTTCGGTCACAGGTGAGCGCATTCGAGCACGATGTGCCCGAGCGGCGTGTGACGCACGCCGGCCAGCCCGAGCCCGGCTTCGTCGGCGATGGCGCGGTAGTCGTCGACGGTGCGCTCGCGGCCGCCGGTGAGCACGAGCATCCGCAAGTTCATCTCGGCCAGCCCGGCCGGGTCGGAGCCGAGGCCGCTGTCGGTCTCGATCACGACGACCTTCCCGTGCGGCCCGGCCGCCTCCGCGCAGCGGCGCAGGATCCGTACGGCGTCGTCGTCGCCCCAGTCGTGCAGCACCCGCTTGAGCACGTACACCTCGCCCCCGGCGGGCAGCGGCTCGAAGAAGCTCTGGCCGGCGAACGCGCACCGCCCGTCCAGCCCGCGCCCGGCCAGGTAGCGCCGGCCGCGCTCCACCGTGTCCGGCAGGTCCACGAGCGTGGCCCGCAGGCCGGGGTGGGCGCGCAGGATCTCCGAGAGCAGCACGCCGGTGCCGCCGCCGACGTCCACGACGTGCCGCACGCCCGACCAGTCGTACGCCTCGGCCGCGTCGGCCACGTAGTCGTCGCCCGAGGCCATCATGGCGTCGAACGACGCGCTGACCTGCGGCTCTGCGGCCAGATAGTCCCAGTACGGGGCGCCGAAGACCGCCTCCCACGCGGGCTTGCCGGTGCGGACGGTGTGCAGCAGGCCGGTGAACGCCAGGTCCATCCGCCCGCCGAACCCGTCCAGGTCGAGCCGCTGCCGTAGCTGCGCCGGATGGTCGGAGGCCAGCAGTGCGGCGGGCTCGTTGACGGCGAACGTGCCCGGCTCCGGCTCGGTGAAGATCCCCCGGCAGACGAGGAGCCGCAGCAGCCGGCCCAGCGCGTCGGGATCGGTGCCGGACCTGCGGGCCAGCTCCTCGACGGGCACGGCGGGCTCGCCGTCCATCAGGTCGGTCAGCCGCAGCGACGCCGCGACGCGTACCGCCATGGGGGTGACCAGGTCCGTCACGGGCCCCAGCACCTGCCAGGCGCGCGCCCACTGCGAGGTGTTGTCCTGCTCGCCGCTCATGGCCGCGCCCCCTGCCTCCTACGGGATCAAGGCTTGCTCGGCAGGAAGCTACCACGCGGTCTCAGCTGCAGAAAGGGGACGTAGCACTCCTTTCCCCTCTCAACGTATAGCGGACCCGGGGGCTTGCGGCAAGGCCCCTGGCATCCGGCAGAATCGCCGGCCTAGGCCGAAGACCTGCAGAAATGAGAACGTCGTGCGAGTGTTGCTGTCCACCCGTGGGTCCCGCGGCGACGTCGAGCCCATGGCGGCGCTGGCCGTCCAGCTGCTCGGCCTCGGAGCCGAGGTGCGGGTGTGCGCGCCGCCCGACGAGGAGTTCGCCGCGGTGCTGGCGCGGGCAGGCGTGCCGCTGGTGCCCGTCGGCCCGACGGCACGGTCCATGGTGAAGGGGCCGAAGCGGTTCAGGAGCGCGGACATGGCGCAGCGGGTGGCCGACATGGTCGCCGAGACCTACGACGCGGTCACCGCGGCCGCCTCGGAGGGCTGCGACGTGGTGGTGGCCACCGGCATGTTCCCCGCCGTGGCGGGCGCGCGGGCGGCGGCCGAGAAGCTGGGCACGCGTTACGTCTACACGTGCTTCCAGCCGACCATGCTGCCGTCGCCGCACCACCCGCCGTTCGAGTACCCGAGCCACCCGCACCCCGCCGGCGTGACCGACAACCGGGTGCTGTGGGACCTCGACGCCCAGCACATGAACGCCCTGTTCGGCGGCCCGGTCAACGCCCACAGAGCGTCGGCGGGTCTGCCGCCGGTGGACAATGTCCGCGACCACCTGCTCACCGACCGCCCCTGGCTGGCCACGGACCCGCTCCTCAGCCCGTGGGTGCTGCCCGCCGGCCTCGACGTCGTCCAGACCGGCGCGTGGATCCTGCCCGACGAGCGCCCGCTGCCCGCCGACCTGGAGGCGTTCCTGGACGCGGGCACGCCGCCCGTGTACGTCGGCTTCGGCAGCATGCCCATGGCGGCGGCCGAGGACGTCGCCCGCGTGGCCGTCGAAGCGGTCCGCGCCCAGGGGCACCGCGTCCTGCTCGCCCGGGGCTGGGCCGACCTGTCCCTCGTCGACGACGCCGCCGACTGCCTCGCCGTCGGCGAGGTCAACCAGCAGGCACTGTTCCGCCGGGTCGCCGCCGTGGTGCACCACGGGGGCGCGGGCACCATGACCACCGCCGCCCGCGCGGGCGCGCCGCAGGTGGTGG
>NZ_JAATEP010000081.1:0-39100 GCF_012034275.1 Nonomuraea composti
GGGGAGGAGCGCAGGGGGAGGGCCGGAGTGGAGGGGGGAGGGGGCACCGGCCGGGTCCCGTTGCTGACACCCCGAGGGGCGGCCGATGGTGTGTTGCCCGCGGCAGATGTCGAGAGCATCTGTCAGGTCCAGGTCACGCCCCGCACCATGGCTGCTCCTTTCCAGCATGACTACTTGTCACGGCCTGCTCGTAAAAGTGAGCAGGTGTGGTCACTGCCAACGTATCGGTTCCCATCGCACAACGCACACTCCGCAATTATTGTGTTACACATCGTTAGTCAGAGGGGAGACGAGATGGCGGTGACCAGTCACGCATCGATCAAGTCTCGAGACGGTGTGTCAACACTGGCCGACCGCTGGCCGTTGCTAGGGCAACGTCGGCCGCTTGTCGTCTATCTGTGTGCGATCGTCACTCTTGATCTTGCTGCGATCATGACGTTCTCAGCGTCCACCCTCTTCGAGTGGCGGGAGGCGTTGACGTTCGCCGCTCTCATGGGTTGTGGTGCGGTGTGCATCGAGGCGAGCAGGCGGCTGGGCATGCCCGCCGGCGTGTCGCGTGACCTGTTGTCGGCTTGGTGGTTGCCGGTGGCGCTGCTCCTGCCGCCGGTTTATGCCCTATTTGCCCCTATCGTGCTGCAGATCCTGCTCCAGGTGCGGGTGCGGGCGACGGTGGTCTATCGCCGGGTGTTCAGCTCGGCGGCCATCGGGCTGGCGGGGTGCACGGCGTCCTTCGTGTTCCACGGGCTGGTGGCGGATCCGTGGACGCTGTCGCAGGGCGGCGGGTCGCTGATTCTCTTCGCGGTGGCGTCCGCCGTGTTGTTCTCCCTGCTCAACATCGCGCTCATCGCCATCGCCGCCCACACCGCCAACCCTGACAGCGCCTGGCGGGAGGTGCTGTGGGACAGGGAGAGCGTGCTGCTCGACGTCGTCGAGCTCTGCCTGGGCGTCACCGTCTCCATCAGCTGCGGCCTCAACCTGGGCCTGCTGATCCTCGCGCTGCCGCCCGTGGTGCTGCTGCAACGCAGCCTCCTGCACGCGCAGCTCCAGGCCGCCGCCCGTACCGACGCCAAGACCGGGCTGCTCAACGCGGCGGCGTGGCAGCGCGAGGCCGACACCGAGATCGTCCGGGCCCGCCGCACGGGCGACACCCTGGCGCTCCTGATCATCGACATCGACCACTTCAAACGCGTCAACGACGCCCACGGCCACCTCGTCGGCGACCAGGTCCTGGTCGGGGTGGCCTCCATGCTGCGCAGCCAGCTCCGCGACTACGACGTGGTGGGCCGGTTCGGCGGCGAGGAGTTCGTCGTCCTGCTGCCCGGGGCCGACATCGACGAGGCCCGCCAGGTCGCCGAACGCCTGCGCGTCCGCATCGGGCACATGGCCATCCCCGTGGACGACACCCTGGTCCGGGTCACGATCTCGGCGGGGGTGGCGCTGATGAGCGTCCACGGCGACGACCTGATCGACCTGCTGACGGCGGCCGACCTGGCGCTCTACCGCGCCAAGGAGCTGGGCCGGGACCGCGTCTGCATCCCCGCCGTCCAACCCCCGCCCCGCTCCCTCCCCAACGACCCGTCCACCCCGTAACCCCCGCCTCCGCCTCCTTTGGCTCACTCCTGTCCTTACTCCCTTCTCCTGGCTTCCGGTTCCCGGTTCCCGGTTCCCGGTTCTGCGGCGCAGGTTCTTGCGTTGGCTTGGGGCTGCTGCGCGCGCTCTCGCTCCGGCGGGCATGTGCCGCGTCGGCTCTAGTTTCGGCTTGGGTGCTTGCGTCGGCGTGCGGTTGCTGGCGCGCGCTCTCGCTCCGGTTTGTGGCGTTGTGTGGCTCTCGCTTCGGGGTGAGCATGGTGGGGTTGCTCGCGTCTTCGCGGGTGCGGCGTCGGCTCTCGCTCAAGGGACGTGGTCCCCGTGCGTTCCTTCGCCGTTCTGGGAAGGCGGGCCTGGGGGCTCTGGTTCGGGTGTGAGGAGGGAGCGGGGGCCGTACTTCCAAGGGGCCAACGGAGGCGTAGCCGGGGCGGAAGGGTGGCGGTGGGGAGGAGCGGCGGAAGCCTGGGCCGGGAGCCCCTAAGCTAGAGAGCATGCCGGAGTACATCTACACGCTGCAGCGCGTGCGCAAGGCGCACGGCGACAAGGTTGTGCTTGACGACGTCACGTTGTCGTTCCTGCCCGGAGCCAAGATCGGTGTCCTGGGGCCGAACGGCACCGGAAAGTCGACGCTGCTCCGGATGATGGCCGGCCTGGAGCAGCCGTCCAACGGTGAGGCGAGGCTGATGCCGGGCTTCACGGTGGGCATGCTTCAGCAGGAGCCGCCGCTCAACGAGGAGAAGACGGTCCTCGGCAACGTGCAGGAGGGTGTCGCCGAGACGATGGCGATGCTCCAGCGCTACAACGACATCGCCGAGCAGATGGCCACCGACTACAGCGACGAGTTGCTGGAGGAGATGGGCAAGCTGCAGGACCAGCTTGAGCACCGCAACGCGTGGGATCTCGACAGCCAGCTCGAGCAGGCCATGGACGCGCTGCGCTGCCCGCCGCCCGACGCCGAGGTGTCGAAGCTGTCGGGTGGTGAGCGTCGCCGGGTCGCGCTGTGCAAGCTGCTGCTGGAGGCGCCCGACCTGCTGCTGCTCGACGAGCCCACCAACCACCTCGACGCCGAGAGCGTGCAGTGGCTGGAGTCGCACCTGGAGAAGTACGCGGGCACGGTGCTGGCCGTCACCCACGACCGCTACTTCCTCGACAACGTCGCCACCTGGATCCTCGAGCTTGACCGGGGCCGGTGCTACCCGTACGAGGGCAACTACTCCACGTACCTCGACATGAAGGCGCAGCGGCTCAAGGTCGAGGGCCAGAAGGACGCCAAGCGCAAGAAGCGCCTGGAGGAGGAGCTGGAGTGGGTCCGGTCGAACCCGAAGGCCCGCCAGACGAAGAGCAAGGCCCGTCTCCAGCGGTACGAGGAGATGGCCGCCGAGGCCGACAAGTACCGCAAGCTGGACTTCGAGGAGATCCAGATCCCGCCGGGCCCGCGCCTGGGCACCACGGTGATCAAGGCCGAGCAGCTCACCAAGGGCTTCGGCGAGCGCCTGCTCATGGAGAACCTGACGTTCGACCTGCCGCGTAACGGCATCGTCGGCGTCATCGGCCCGAACGGTGTCGGTAAGACCACGCTGTTCCGCATGATCACCGGTGGGGAGACGCCCGACACGGGGTCGATCACGATCGGTGACACCGTGAAGATCTCCTACGCCGACCAGAGCCGGGGCGGCATCGACCCGAGCAAGAACGTCTGGGAGGTCGTCTCCGACGGGCTCGACCACATCAAGGTCGGCAACGTCGAGATGCCGTCGCGGGCGTACATCGCGGCGTTCGGCTTCAAGGGCCCCGACCAGCAGAAGAAGGCCGGCGTGCTGTCGGGCGGCGAGCGCAACCGGCTCAACCTGGCGCTCACGCTCAAGCAGGGCGGCAACGTCCTGCTGCTGGACGAGCCCACCAACGACCTCGACACCGAGACGCTGTCGTCGCTGGAGAACGCGCTGCTCGACTTCCCGGGCTGCGCCGTGATCACCTCGCACGACCGGTGGTTCCTCGACCGCATCGCGACCCACATCCTGGCCTGGGAGGAAGGGTCCAACTGGTTCTGGTTCGAGGGCAACTTCGCCGACTACGAGAAGAACAAGATCGAGCGGCTCGGTGCCGACGCGGCGCGTCCGCACCGGGTGACGTACCGGAAGCTGCACCGCGACTGATCGGCTGAGGAAGCTGCATCGCGACTGATCGGCTGAGGAAGCCGCGCCGCGACTGGTCGGATGGGTTCGAGCGACAACCCATGGATCACGCCCTCACGGGCCTGGTCCATGGGTTTCGTGCATGAAGGCTCCATAGGTGGCCAGGAATCGCACGCAGGAGTGGCGAGAGGCGCTCGGCGCTGACGTCCGGTCGGGGCCGGCTTCCCGATCACCGGCCCCGTCAGCCCCTCGCCGCCGCCGATCAGCTCTCCACGCTCACCGCCGCCGGCGCCGGGACGGGGCGGCGCCGCCACGGCCCGTTGAACATCACGATGGCGGGAACGAACAGCACCAGGCAGCCCAGCGCCACGAACAGCCACGTCTGCCAGTTCGTGGCCTCCACCACGTGCGGGATGACCAGCAGCCCGACCACGGCGATGCCCTTGCTGAGGAACCCGAACAGCCCCCAGGCCGTCCCCTGCAGCCGGGGGTCGGCGTCCTCGGCGTCCTCGGAGTAGTTGGCCATCCAGGGTGCGTAGGCCACGCCGAGTGAGCCGCCGAGCAGCGCGCCGACCACCATGAGGGTGCCGGTGGAGACGCCTTCCTGGCCGAGCGAGACGGCCAGGTACGCGGTGACGATCACGGCCGAGATGGTGCCGCCGAGGCAGAACGGCTTGCGCAGCTGCGTACGGTCGGACACCCGTCCGGTCACGATGAGCGTGATCAGGTTGAGGCTCCAGAAGGCGGCCATGATGGTGGAGGCTTCGGCGCTGCTGATGCCGAGCGCGCCGACCAGCATCGTCTGGCCGAACAGCGACAGCGTGATGTAGAGCACGAGCCACAGGGAGATGCCGACGACGTGTGCCCAGATGTTGCGCCGCATGAACAGGGAGCGGACGCGGGCGGGCTGGGTCAGGTCGACGACGTCGGTGGCGGCGCGCTCGGTGTGCTGGATCCTGGCGCGCAGCTCGGGTGACAGGTCGGCGATGTTGAAGGCGATGACGACCGAGATGACCAGCGAGAAGCAGCCCATGATGACGAACTGGGAGCGCCACGAGTCGTTGAAGATGGGCAGGGTCCAGCCGGCGACGGCGGCGGCGAGGAAGTTGGCGCCGACGGGGCCCCACGTCCAGAAGCCGAATGCCTGGGCGCGGCCGAGGCGCGGGGAGAAGTCGCGGATGAGCGGCGCGGTGCTGGCCATGGCCACGCCGTCGACGAACGCGAGCACGATCCGGGCGATCAGCAGGTCGCGCGGGCTGTGCACGAGTGTCATGGCGAAGCAGCAGACGGCGGTCAGCGCCATGAGGGGGATGAGCAGCCGGACCCGGCCGAGCCGGTCGGTGAGCCGGCCGCCCAGGATGGAGGCGATCGCCCCGGCCACGGCCGCCGCGCCGGACACGGCGCCGTACGTGGTCAGCGTCATGTCGAGGTCTTTGAGCAGCAGGGGGACGACGGGCGCGATCTGCCCTTCGTAGGAGCCGATGAGGATGGCCAGCACGGCCATCGTGAGGATCTTCATGCGGCGGGCGCCGGTCGGGTACTCGTCGAGCTCGCGGGCGTAGGACAGCCTCATGGCTAGCCTTTCTGGTCGGGCTGGACCCCCGTACGTTCTAGAAGCTAGCTCTAGAATTCCTTTCTGCGATGCTGCTCCTCACAGCGAGTGCCCGTCAAGAGTGAGTGGCTAGAATGAAATTCTAGGATTCCGAATGTGTGAGGAGCCCCGCGTGGACCTGGAACTGGACGGGCTGGAAGTGCACTTCGACCACACGGCCGTGGCCGCGCCGCGCATCGCGGACCTGCTGCCCCTCTACCGCGACCTGCTCGGCGGCCGGCACCTGGGCGGCGGCGGCGACAACCGGGTCGCCGGATACCGCACCCTGCAGCTCACCTACGCCAACGGCAACAAGGTGGAGCTCATGGAGCCGCTGGCCGGATCCACGTTCTTCGACAGCTTCTTCGAGCTCACCAGGGGGCGGGGTGGCGTCCACCACCTGAACTTCCACGTCAACGACCTCGACGCGGCCGTGGCCCGGCTGACCGCGCGCGGGTACCGCCTGCACGGGCTCAACCGCTCGGACGTTCGCTGGCAGGAGGTGTTCCTGCACCCGAAGGAGGCGCACGGCGTGCTGATCCAGCTCGCCCAGCCGGGCCCGCGCGATCCGGCCGAGCCGCGCCCGTCCCTGGAGGAGGTGCTGGCCGGACGCGGCAGGAACGGCAACGGCGTCCCGAGCCCGTGACCCCCGGCCTCCCTGAGAGCGGCAGCCTCCCGGGGCGGGCTCTTGAGCCGTAGCAGAATCTAGATCTAGAGTGGGATTCTAGAACTAGGATTGGGGAGGCCGATGAAGCCGGCACCTAAGCCCACGCCCGAGACCCAGCCGTTCTGGGACGGCACCGCGGCGGGCGAGCTCAGGATCCAGCGCTGCGAGCCCTGCGCGCGGCACTACTTCTACCCGCGGCCGCGCTGCCCCCGGTGCGGCGGCGACCAGGTCGAATGGGTACGCGCCAGCGGTCGCGCGACCCTGTACTCCTACGTGATCAACCACCGCCCGGCGCCCGGCTTCGAGGACGACGCCCCGTACGCCATCGCCGTCGTCGAGCTGGAGGAAGGCGTGCGCATGATGACGAACATCGTCGGCGTGCCGAACACCCCGGAGCACCTGGAGCTGGACATGGAGCTGCACGTGGTGTTCGAGCGGCGCGGGGACGTCAGCGTGCCGCTCTTCGAGCCGGTCGGAGGCGCCGCATGACCATCGTGATCGCGGGCGCCGCCGAGACGGACGAGGTGGGCCGCCTCCCCGGCCACTCCACCGTGCAGCTGCACCTGGAGGCCGCCGGGAACGCCCTCGCCGACGCCGGCATGACCATCCACGACATCGACGGCATCGCCACGGTCGGCACGCCCGGCCCGATCCAGATCGCCCACGCCCTCGGCATCACCCCCGCCTGGCTCGACGGCACGGGGGTGGGCGGCTCGTCGTTCCTCTTCCACGTGCGCCACGCCGCCGCCGCGATCAGGGCGGGGCTCTGCAGCACCGTGCTGATCACCCACGGGGAGTCGGGGCGGTCGCGGGTCGGGGCCGGGCGGTTCGGGCTGGGGGCCGACTCGCTGCTGGGGCAGTTCGAGCTGCCGTACGGGGTGGTCGGGCCGCCCACGTCGTTCACGATCACGGCGCTGCGCTACATGAAGGAGACCGGGCTCACGCACGAGCAGCTCGCCGAGGTCGCGGTGGCGCAGCGGCGGTGGGCGCACCTCAACCCGCGCGCCATGTACCAGGACCTCATCACGGTCGAGGACGTGCTCGCCTCGCGCCTGGTCGCCTACCCGTTCCACCTGCTGGAGTGCTGCCTGGTGACGGACGGCGGCGGCGCGCTGATCGTCACCACCGAGGAACGCGCCCGCCGCTCCCCGGTCTACCTGCTGGGCTCCGGCGAGGCCGCGGAGTCCCCGATCGTCTCGCAGATGGAGGACTTCACCACCTCCAAGGGCTTCCGCCTGTCGGGCGAGGCCGCGTTCGCCGAAGCCAAGATCACGCACGAGGACGTCGACCACCTCATGATCTACGACGCCTTCGCCCACGTGCCCATCTACGGCCTGGAGGACCTGGGCTTCGTCGGCAGGGGCGAGGCCGGCGCGTTCATCGCCGAGGGGCACACCTCGCCCGGCGGCCGGCTGCCGCTCAACACCAACGGCGGCGGCCTGTCGTACACGCACACCGGCATGTACGGCATGTTCGCCATCCAGGAGTCGGTGCGCCAGCTGCGCGGCGAGGCGGCGGCGCAGGTGCCGGACGTGGAGGTCAGCGTGGTGCTGGGGAACGGCGGCATGTTCGCCTCGGCGGCCACCCTGGTGCTGGCCAACCGCCTGCCCTGAGGCGATGGCACGGGATGGAACGCCTTCCTCCGGAAAGGGACAACTGACCCACGAGGAGGGATGGGCCATGCCGAAGTTCATGGACGTGCACAGTGGTTTCGTCGGCGTCACCGAGGAGCAGCTGCGCGCCGCGCACGAGCGTGACCTCGCCATCGAGGAGGCGGAAGGGGTGCACTTCGAGCGGGCCTGGCTCGACCCGGAGTCCGGGAAGGTGTTCTGCCTGTCGTCGGGGCCGTCGAAGGAGGCGGTGCTGCGGGTGCACGAGAAGGCCGGGCACCCGACGACGGAGATCTACGAGCTGCCGGTCGAGGTGGAGTAACACCCGCACGAGGAAAGGGCGGCCTCTTCGCTGAGGCCGCCCTTTCCTGAGGCCGCCCCTTCGCTGAGGCCGCCCGTTCCCGAGGTTGTCTAGCGCCAGGTGATGAGCGCGTCGAGAGCCTCGACCCGCGAGCCGCTGACCAGCAGCGGGTTGATCTCCAGGGACTCCAGGCCGTCGCCCAGCGACTCGGCGAACGCGGCGACCCGCGCCACCACGTCCGCCACCGCGTCGAGGTCGGCGGGCTCGCCGCCCCTGACCCCGTTCAGCAGCGCGGCGCCACGCAGCTCCCCGAGCGCCCGGCGGACCTCGGCGGCGTCCACCGGCAGCACCCGCAGCGCCGTGTCGCGCAGCACCTCCACCCAGACGCCGCCCAGCCCCACGGCCAGCGTGAGGCCCCAGGCCGCGTCGCGTACGACGCCGACCAGCAGCTCGATCCCGCCGGTGCGCTGCGGCTGCACGAGCACGCCGGCCAGCGACGGCACCGCCGCGACGATCTCCCGGTAGGCCCGCCGCACCTCCTCGGCGCCGCCGAGCCCGAGCCGGACCCCGCCGACGTCGCTCTTGTGCCCGAGCCCCTCGGCGGCGGCCTTGAGCACGACGGGATAGCCGAACCGCTCGGCCGCGGCCACCGCCGCCTCCTCGTCGCCCGCCAGCTCCGACGGCACCACCGGCAGCCCGGCGGAGGCCAGGAGGGCGGCGGCCCGGTGCTCGGCCCACACCCCGCTCGCCCCCTCGGGGGCCGCGCCGGCGCGGGGGAGCGGAGCGGGCCGGGCCAGCACCCGCTCGCGCTGCTCCGACCAGCGCACGGCCGCCGCGATGGCCTGCAGCCCGTGCTCGATCCCGCCCGCGACGTACGGGAACCCGGTCTCCTCCTGCACTCGCCGCCCGAACTCGGTCACGTCGGTCAGCACGTTGCTGACCACCACGACCGGCACCGGCGAGGCCGCGATCCGCTGCGCGCTGGCCGCGTACATGGCCAGCACGGGAGCCGGATCCGGCGGCGCCACCTTGGGCGGCTCCGACAGCAGCATGATCAGGTCGATCCCCGGGTCGGAGGTCACCGCCTCCAGCGCCCGGCCGAGCAGGGTGCGGTCGATGAGCACGTACCCGGTGACGTCGAGCGGGTTCTGTACGGTGCCGAACGACGGGACGATCTCCGCCAGCTTCGCCACCGTCTCCGGCGCGAACGGCGGCAGCTCCAGCCCCTCGTCCTCGGCCCGGTCGGCGATGATCTCCGAGGCGCCGCCGGACGGGGTGACCACCCCGACCCGCCGCCCCGGCAGCGGCCCGGTGGACGCCAGCAGCCCCGCCGTGATGATCAGGTCCTCCAACGAGCGCACCCTGATCACGCCGAGCTGCCGCAGCGCCGCGTCGATGACGTCGTCATCGCCCACCAGCGCGCCCGTGTGCGCCTGCGCCGTGTGCGAGGCCAGCTTGCTGCGCCCGATCTTGAGCGCCACGATCGGTTTGCCCGCCTCCAGCGCCCGCCGCGCCACCCGGGAGAACTCGGCCGGGTTCCTGATCGTCTCCAGGAACAACGCGATGACCTTGGTGGCCGGATCGTCCACCAGATACTCGATCACGTCGGTGACCGTCATGACCGTCTCGTTGCCCATGGAGGTCAGCAGGCTGATCCCCACGTTCCTGGCCTGCGCGAACCCCAGCACGGAGCTGGCCAGCGCGCCGCTCTGCAACACCACGCCGACCGCGCCGCGCAGCAGCGGCGGCTGGATGGGCAGCCCGTACGGGGTCACGCCGGCGGCGGCGTTGATGTAGCCGTTGCCGTTCGGCCCGAGGATCGTCAGCCCGTGCTCGGCGGCGAAGGCCGTGATCTCCGCCTCCAGCCGCGCCCCCTCCTCCCCGGACTCCCCGAACCCGGCCGTGAGGATCACGTAGCACCGGATCCCCAGCTTGGCGCCCTCCCGCAGCACGCCCAGCACCGCCGCGGTCGGCACCATCACGTACGCGAGGTCCACCCGCTCGGGGATCTCCGTCAGGCTCCGGTACGCGGCCTGGCCGTGCACCACGCCACCCCGCGGATTGACCAGGTGGACGGGCCCGGGGAACCCGTGGGCACGCAGGTTGGCCAGCGTGCTGATCGACCACCCCGACTTGTCCGTGGCCCCGACCAGGGCGATCGAACGCGGATTGAACAGTTCCCCTACCGACATGTACGTCATTCCCCGATGAGGCCGAGCTTGGCGTGACCCTTGATGAGATTGCGGGCGATCGTCCGGCGCTGGATCTCGTCGGTGCCCTCGAAGATGCGCAGCAGCCGCAGCTCGCGGTACCACCGCTCGATCGGCAGCTCCTTCGTGTACCCCATACCCCCGTGGATCTGCAGCACCCGGTCCACGACCTGGTTGGCCATGACGGCGCCGTTCAGCTTGGCGATGGAGGAGGCGTGCCGGGCGTCCATGCCCTCGCCCACCCGCCAGGCCGCGTACAACGTCAGCCACTTCGCCGCCTCGATCTCCACCTGCGAGTCGGCGATCATCCACTGGATGGCCTGGTAGTTGGAGATCGTCTGCCCCATGGACTTGCGGATCTTGGCGTAGTCGATGGCCATCTGCAGCATGCGCTCGGCCGAGCCGATGGCCCGCGCCGGGATCATGTAGCGGCCCTGGCCGATCCACTGCATGGCCAGCTCGAAACCCTTGCCGAGCTCGCCCAGGATGTTCTCCTCCGGCACCCGCACGTCCTCGAACACGAGCGAGGCTGGCCCCCACTGGCCCATCGTCGGGATCGGCTCGGACTTCCAGCCCATGTCACGGTCCACCAGGAAGCAGGTCACGCCGTGCTCCTCGGCCACCGCGAACACCATGACGAAGTCCGCCTCGTTCCCGCCCGTGATGAACGTCTTCTCACCGCTGATCACCCACTCCGAGCCGTCGCGCACCGCTTTGGTACGGATGTTGCGGGCGTCGGAGCCGGCGCCCGGCTCGGTGATCGCGAAGCAGGAACGCCGCTCGCCCTCGATGGTGGGGATCAGGTAGCGCTGCTTCTGCTCCTCGGTGCCGGCGTACAGGATGTTGTCGGCGGTGCCACCGAACGAGAACGGCACGAACGTCCGGCCGAGCTCCATGGCAATGATCGCGGACATGATGGGGCCGAGGGCGGCGCCGCCGTACTCCTCGGGGGTGTTGATCCCCCAGAAGCCGGACTTCCTGGCCTTGGCGCGCAGATCGCGCAGGACGTCGGGGTCGAGCCCCGGGCGGCCCTCGCGCTCGTTGCGCAGGACCTCGGGCTCCAGCGGCATGACCTCCTTCTCGATGAAGGCGCGGACGGTGTCGCGGATCTGGCGTTCCTCCGGGGTGAGCGAGAAGTCCACAGCCGCCTCCCTAGTGCTATTTCTAGAATCACTCTCTAGGAAGACACTCTAACCGCTACGACCCTGTGTCAAGAATCTGATTCTAGAATTTCGGCGGCTAGGATGGCTGGCATGGCACGCAAGTCCTCGTGGGAGTGGAGCCGAACGGCACAAACCCGCAAAAGCATGCTCCAGGCGGCTCGCGAGGTCTTCAGCGAGCACGGCTTCGCCGAGGCCAGCGTCTCCGAGGTCGTCGCCCGCGCCGGCTCCAGCGTCGGCAGCCTCTACCACCACTTCGGCGGCAAGACCGAGCTCTTCCTCGCCCTCTA
This sequence comes from Nonomuraea composti, assembly GCF_012034275.1. Taxonomy (NCBI): domain Bacteria; kingdom Bacillati; phylum Actinomycetota; class Actinomycetes; order Streptosporangiales; family Streptosporangiaceae; genus Nonomuraea; species Nonomuraea composti. The sequence continues at coordinate 11,552 of NZ_JAATEP010000081.1, forward strand.
CGAGGACCACCAGGCCGCCCACGAGCAGGCCTCCGCCTCCAGCGTGGCCAAAGCCAGAAAAGCAGGCGTCTCCGACCCCGTGGAGCTGCTCATCGCGGGCGCCCGCGCCTACCTCGCCGGCGCGTGGGAACGCCGCGACCTCGTCCGCCTCTTCATCGACGGTGACGGCCCCCCAGGCTTCGAGCTCATCCGCCGCACGCGCGGACGCGAATGGGTCCGCCAGAACGCCGTCCTGCTCGGCGCCGGGGGAGACCCGCTCGACCGCTTCACCGTCGCGGTCCTGACCAGCATCATCGGGGAGGCTGCGCGAGAGGTGGCCACGTCGGACAGCGAGGAGGAGGCCCGGGAGGTCATCGAAGCCGCCGTCACCCTGATCCACCGCCTCGACCCCCTCAAATCCCTCGACCAACCCTGACCATCGGCCCCGGCTGGCGCGGCGTGCGCCGGGCGCGTGCCTTGGGTGGGGAAGCACGCCGCCCGGACGCTGCGACGGCCCTGCCCACCACCCAGGCGATGCAACGCTCACGTCCACCCCCGGCACCGCGCCCCGCGGCACCGCGCCTCGCCCCGCAGGCGCCGGGCCAGCGGGGCGTGGTGCGGTGGTGTCCGGCGCAATGCGGACGGCGGGGCGCGAGCGTGCGGGGCGCGGGCAGGCGGGGCGCGGGTGGTGGGATGGTGGGGGTGCCTGCCGGAGGGGGAGGGTCAGGTGATGGTGGCCCGGCCTCGGTCGATCACCACCGTCCCGTCATCCTTGGCCGTCCTGAACAGGACGTCCTCCCCGTCCACCCAGATCGAAACGGTCAGCGACTCCCCGGGAAACACGGGGCTGGAGAACCGTCCCGACATGGCCTTGAGCCGTGCGGGATCCGACCCGGCCATGGCGTGCAGCAGGGCCCGCCCCGTCACCCCGTACGTGCACAGCCCGTGCAGGATGGGCCGGTCGAAGCCGGCGCGGGCGGCGAAGGACGGGTCGCTGTGCAGGGGGTTGTAGTCGCCGGACAGCCGGTAGATGAGGGCCTGCTGGGGCAGCGTCGAGTAGGTGACCTTGTGGTCGGGGGCCCGGTCGGGTGGGGACCAGGTGTCGCGGGGGCCGCGGTCGCCGCCGAAGCCGCCTTCGCCCCGGATGAAGACCGAGCTGCGCGAGGAGATGACGAGCTCGCCGGTGTCCAGGTCCACGGCCCGCGACTCCGAGGTGACGAGGGCACCGGAGCCCTTGTCGTAGATGCCGGTCACCCGTGAGGTGGTGCGGACGCCACCGGCGGCGGGCAGTTCGCGGTGCAGCTCGAAGCCCTGTTCGGCGTGGACGAGCATGGCGGGGTCGAAGTCGCCGATGCGCCGGCCGGGTGCCTGGGCGGCGAGGACGGCGAAGGTGGGCAGGACGCGCTGGTCCTTCTCGGTGGTGAACTGCAGCTCGGACGTGCCCGCTCCGACGCCGAGCGCGTACAGCATGGTGTCCTTGGCGGTCCAGGTGCGCTCGTGCGCGGGCCCGTCGACCCCGATGAGTGAGTGGTCGAGTGCCATGGCGGGTCAGTCCTCCCGTCCGGGGATGCGGCCGTTGGTGAGGGCGTTGGGTGCGGCCTTCTCGACGAGGGCGGGGATGACGGCGCCGAGCTCGGCGGGGTCCCATCGGCTGCCCTTGTCGGCTTCGGGGCCGGCGTGCCAGCCTTCGGCGACGCTGATCTTGCCCCCGCGCACGTTGAAGACGCGTCCGGTGATGGAGCGGGCTTCGGCGCTGGCGAGCCAGACGACCAGGGGTGCGATGTCGTCGGGGTCGGCGCCGGTGGCGCCGGCGGGGATGAGGTTCTCGGTCATGCGGGTGAGTGCGGCGGGGGCGATGGCGTTGACGGTGATGCCGTACCGCTCCAGCTCCTTGGCGGCGATGATCGTCAGGCCGGCGATGCCGGCCTTGGCGGCGCCGTAGTTGCCCTGGCCGGGGTTACCGTAGATGCCGGAGGACGAGGTGGTGTTGATGATCCGGGCGTCCACCCGTTCGCCTGCCTTGGCCTGGGCGCGCCAGTAGGCCGCGGCATGGCGCAGCGGGGCGAAGGTGCCGCGCAGGTGCACCCTGATGACGGCGTCCCACTCGTCGGCGGTCATGTTGACGAGCATCCGGTCGCGCAGGATGCCGGCGTTGTTGACCAGCACGTCGAGGCGGCCGAAGTGGTCGATGGCGGCCCTGATGAGGCGTTCGGCCCCGTCGAAGTCGGAGACGTCCTCGCCGTTGACGATGGCCTGGCCGCCCATGGCCTCGATCTCCGCCACCACCTCGGCGGCCGCTCCGGACGAGCCGGTGCCGTCGACCTCCGCGCCCAGGTCGTTGACCACCACCTTGGCTCCTTGCCTGGCGAACTCCAGCGCGTGTCCCCGTCCGATGCCCCTGGCCGCACCCGTGACGATCACCACGCGGCCTTCGACGATCCCGCTCATCCGACACCTCGATCCTTGACCGGCTGACGATTTGAATTGGATTCTAGTATTAAAATCTAGAAAGGACAGGGCCTTTGCTGGCGACGACCACCCCCATCCGCGACGCCTGGCGAACGCTGTCGGTCGTGAGCCTGGCGAGCGTGCTGACCGGTCTCAGCGGCAGCGCCATCAACGTCGCGCTGCCCGAGATCGCGCGGCACACCGGGGCCGGCGCCACGGCGGCGAGCTGGATCCTCCTGGGCTACCAGTTGACCACGACCGTCCTCATGGTGGTGTTCGGCCGGCTGGCAGACCTGTTCGGCAGGCGCAGGATGTACCTGTTAGGGCTGGCCACGTACACGCTGGCAGCCCTGCTCGCGGGCCTGGCGCCGAACGCGTGGGTGATCGTCCTCATGCGGGTGCTGCAGGCCATGGGCGGCGCGATGCTGCTCACCAACAGTGCCGCCCTGATCAGCGACGCCTTCCCGCGCGAGCGGCTGGGGGAGGGGATGGGCGTCTACGTCGCCTCGTTCTCGATCGCCGGGCTGATCGGGCCGACCCTGGGCGGCGTGCTGGCCGAAAGCCTGGGCTGGCGGTGGGTGTTCTGGTTCAACGTCCCGGTCGGCCTGGCCTGCCTGCTCCTGGGGCTGCTCGTGCTCCCCAGGCCGCCCAGGAACGAGCGGCGGGGCGGGCTCGACGGGCCCGGGAACGTCCTGGTGCTGACCACCCTGGGCGGGCTGCTGCTGGCGCTGTCGGAGTTCACCCGGCTCGGCTGGGACCATCCGGTGGTGCTGGGCGGGCTCGCCGCGTTCGTGGCGGGGCTGCCGTTGTTCCTGCTCAGGGAGTCGCGGGCGGCGCATCCGGTGGTGGACCTGAGCCTGTTCAGGGAGCGGGCCTTCGAGTTCGGGACGCTGGCCTCGTTCCTCAACGCCGTCGCCCGCATGGGGATGGTCTTCCTCGTCGCGCTCTACTTCCAGGCCGTGCGCGGGGACGAGCCCGTCCAGGCGGGGCTCAAGGTGCTGCCGCTGGCCGTCGCCGCCATGATCGGCTCGGTGAGCTCGGGCTTCCTGCAACGCCTGATGAGCGCGCGCACGCTGGCCGTGGCCGGCGCGGCGACCACCACGTGCGGGCTGGTCGTCATGCTGTCGGTGATGTCGGCGGACATGCCCTACCCCGCCGTCGCCGCCGGGCTCGTGCTCATCGGGCTCGGCTCGGGCGCGTTCCTGCCGTCCAACACCACCGCCATCCTGGACGGCCTGCCCTCCAACCGGCTCGGCATCGTCAACGCCATGCGCCTCATGCTGCAGAACACCGGCAACGTCGTCGGCACGGGCCTCGTCCTGTCCATCATCACCGCGCCGCTCCCGGCCGAGCTGCACCAGAGCGTGTTCGCCGGCACGCTCGCCCAGCTCTCCGGCGGCGCCGTGGAGCAGCTCGTCACCGGCTACCGCTGGGCCTTCTCCGCCATGGCCGCCATCTCGGTGCTGACCGTGCTGTCCTGCCTGGCCCGCCGCAAGGTCTCCTGACCGGGACGGGTACGGTGGCGGACGTGGTTGAAAGCACCCCGGCCGAACGGCACATCTACCCGCGCACGGTGAGATTCGGCGACATCGACTCCCAGGGGCACGTGAACAACGTGCGCTTCCTCGACTACCTTGAGGACGCCCGCTTCGGCATGCTGAGCATCGATCCGTACGTCGCGGGCGACGAGCCGTTCAAGGGCCTGGTCGTGACCAGGCACGAGATCGACTACCGCCGCCCGCTGGGCTTCCGCGCCCAGCCCGTGCGCGTCGAGACGTGGGTGACGGAGATCAGGGCGGTGCGGTTCACGCTGCAGTACGAGATCCGCGACGACGAGGGGCTGTACGTGACCGCGAAGTCCGTCATGGCGGCCTACGACGTCGAGCGGGCCGCGCCGCGCCGGCTCACCGAGCACGAACGGACCTACCTGAAGCGCTACGCGGCGGGATGAGACGCTGGTGGATGCTGGCGCTGGGCGTCAACGCGCACGCCGGCGTCACCTTGGGGCTGTTCGGCCTGCCCCTGGTCATGCCCGAAATATTGCGACATTTCGATGTTCTGCTGCCGGTGGGCGGGCTCATCGCCAACGCCCCCGCCCTCGGCATCCTCTGCGCCCTCGTCGCCTGGGGCGCCCTGGCCGACCGCTACGGTGAGCGGCTCGTCCTGGGCGCCGGCGTCGGCCTGGCCGCCGTCCTGTTCGCCGCCGCCGCGTTCGTCGAGCGCACCTGGGCGGTGATCGTGCTGCTCGCGCTGGCGGGCGCGGCCGGCTCGGCCGCCATGGTCGGCGGCGGGCGCATCGTGCTGCGCTGGTTCCGGCCGCCCGAGCGCGGCGTCGCCATGGGGCTGCGCCAGGTCTCCTTCACCCTCGGCATGGCCGTGGCCGCCTTCGCGCTGCCGCCCATGGCACGGGCGCACGGCCTGCCGGGCGTGCTCCTGCTCTGCTCCGGCGTGAGCCTGCTGGCCGCCGTGCTGGCCGCGCTCTTCATGGCCGAGCCGCCGCACGGCATCGCGGGGTCCGGCCCGGAGCGGGCCGGCTCGCCGTACCGGCAGCCCGCGCTGTGGCGGGTGCACGCCACCTCCGCCCTGCACGTGGTGCCGCAGGTCGTCGTCAGCACGTACGGCGTGGACTGCCTGGTCAGGGCCTACGGCTGGGACGACGTCGCGGCCGGGAGGCTCTTCGGCGTCGCCGCCATCGGCGGGGCCGTCATCCGCGTCGCGGCCGGCCGCTGGTCGGACCGGACCGGCCTGCGCATGCGGCCCCTGCTGGTGCTCACCGTCTGGAGCATCGTGGTGCTGGCGCTGCTCGTCGCCGGTACGGCCACCGGCACCGGCCTCGGCGTGGCCATGCTCGTGCTCGCCTCGGTGATGACCGTGGCCGGCAACGGGCTCGCCTACCTCGCGGCGGGCGAGCTGGCCGGCCCCGGCTGGGCGGGCAAGGTGCTCGGCACGCACAACACCGTCCAGAACAGCGTCTCCCTGGCCGTCACCCCTCTCGCGGGCGCGCTGATCCTCGCCACCGGCTACTGGGCCGGCTTCGCGGCCGGGCTGGCCTGCGCCGTCGTCTCGCTGCCCGTCATCCCGCTGAGCCAGGAGCGCCGGCGAAGCTCCTGATCATCCCGCTGAGGCGGGAGCGCCGGCGGAGCTCCTGAGCCACACCGCCGCGTCGGGCGGCAGCAGGCCGCGCTTGAGCGGCGCGCTCGACAGCAGCACCTCCTCGTGCTTGGGCAGGCGCACCGGGCGGGTGCCGCAGTTGATCGCGCAGATCAGCGGGCCGCGGGTGAAGAACAGCGCCCCCTCGGGGGACTTCAGCCACTCCAGGGTGTAGGGCAGGCTGTGCACCAGCTCGCGCCGGCAGGCCAGGGCCCGCCGGTAGAACTCCAGCGTCGAGTCCGCGTCCCCCTCCTGCTTCTCGACGCTCAGCTCCGCGAACGACTCCGGCTGCGGCAGCCACGGCTCCACCCCGCCGGGGGAGAAGCCGTGCGAGGGCGGGTCCACCGTCCACGGGATCGGCACCCGGCACCCGTCGCGCCCCGGCAGCTTGCCCTTCGACTGGAAGAACACCGGGTCCTGCCTGGCCTCGTCGGGCAGGTCGGTGACCTCGGGCAGGCCCAGCTCCTCGCCCTGGTAGAGGTAGGCGGAGCCGGGCAGCGCCAGCATCGCCAGCAGCGCGGCCCTGGCCCGGGCCAGCCCCGTGCCGGGGTCGGCCGTGCCGTAGCGGGTGCGGTGGCGTACGACGTCGTGGTTGGACAGCACCCACGTCGCGAACGGCACCGTGGCCAGCGTGTCGTCGATCACCTTCTTGAACGCCGTGGGCGACCACGGGGCCTGCAGCCAGGCGAAGTTGAAGCTCTGGTGCAGCTCGTCGGGCCGCACGTAGAGGGCCAGGTCTTCGGGGCTGTCGGTCCACACCTCGCCCACGGCCATGCGCTGCCCCGGATAGCCGTCCAGCACCCGCCGCCATTCGCGGTAGACGTCGTGCACCTCCGGCTGCCCCCACACCGGCGAGACCGACGAGAACGACTGGTCGCCCACGTCGGGCAGCCCCTCCGCCTTGTACAGGCCCATCGCCACGTCGATGCGAAACCCGTCGACACCCCGGTCCAGCCAGAAGCGCAGGATGTCGAGGAACTCCGCGTGCACCTCGGGATTGCGCCAGTTGAAGTCGGGCTGCCCGGGCGCGAACAGGTGCAGGTAGTACTGCCCGTCGGGCACCCGCGTCCAGGCCGAGCCGCCGAACGTGGACTGCCAGTTGTTGACGGTGTCGCGGAAGATGTACCGCTCGCGCCCCTCGCCGCGCAGCGCCGCCTGGAACCAGGGATGCTCGGAGGAGCTGTGGTTGGGCACGATGTCCACGATCACCCGCAGCTCGTGCTCGTGCGCGTCGGCGACCAGCGCCTCGAAGTCGCGCAGCGAGCCGAACAGCGGATCAACATCGCGGTAGTCCGCCACGTCGTAGCCGCCGTCGGCCATGGGGGAGCGGTAGAACGGGGTCAGCCAGATCGCGTCGACACCCAGCCGCCGCAGGTACGGCAGCCGCTCGCGCACCCCCGCCAGATCGCCGACACCGTCGCCCGAGGCGTCGGCGAAACTGCGGACATAGATCTCGTAGACGACTGCGTCACGCCACCAGGGGATATCCATGTGGCGTGTCATGCCCCGTTATGTGGGCGAGTTCACCAGGCTGTGGGCAGCGTAGACCAGATAGTCCCAAAGCCTGGTCTCCAGCTCGTCGGGCAGGTCGAGCGAATCGACCGCGTCACGCATGTGCCGCAGCCACGCGTCGCGCTCCGCCTCGCCGATCACGAACGGCATGTGCCGCATGCGCAACCGGGGATGGCCGCGCTGCTGGCTGTAGGTGTTGGGGCCGCCCCAGTACTGGATCAGGAAGCCCCGCAGCCGCTCCTCGGCGCCCGACAGGTCGGACTCCGGATAGAGCGGCAGCAGGATCGGGTCTTCGGCGACCCCCTCGTAGAAACGGTGCACGAGGCGCCGGAAGGTCTCCTCGCCCCCGACGGCGTCGTAAAAGGAGGTCTCTGTCACGTTTCCTAGCTTAGGCGGTGGCGACCATGGGGATGCCCGCAGTGTCGAGCGCCGTCTTGACCCTGAGCCTGAGCTCACGCGCCACCTCCGCCTGCGCCGACGGCAGCGTCTTGGCCGAGATGCGGAACACCAGCGAGCTGTCGGAGAGCTGCTCCACCCCGAACACCTGCGGCGGCTCCACGATCTTCGACTCGCGCAGCTCGGGGTCGGCCCAGATCTCCTCGGCGACGTGCTCCAGCAGCACCTTCACGCCGACCACGTCGGCGTCGTAGGCCACCGGCACGTCCATGAACGCGCGCGACCAGCCCTGCGACTCGTTGCCGACCCGGGTGATCGTGCCGTTGCGCACGTACCAGACCCGGCCGTCGGCATCGCGCAGCCGGGTGACGCGCAGGGTGACCGCCTCGACCGTGCCCACGGCGGGGCCCGCGTCGATCACGTCGCCCACGCCGTACTGGTCCTCCAGCAGCATGAACATGCCCGCGATGAAGTCCTTCACCAGCTCCTGCGCGCCGAAGCCGATCGCGACGCCCAGGATGCCGACGCTGGTCAGCAGCGGCGCGATGGGGATCGTCAGCCTGTCGAGGACGGTCAGCACCGCCGTGCCCAGGATGACGACGGAGGCGACGTGCTTGAGCACCGACCCCATCGTCTCGGCCCGCTGCTTGCGCCGCTCGTGCAGCAACGCGTCGATGCCGTCGGTCGCGGCCCCCTTGCGGAACCGGCTGGTGATGGAGCCACCCGTGGCCGCGCGATTGACCACCCGCGTGATGACCCGGTGCGCGACGTTGCGAAGCACGAACGCGAACAGGACGATCAGGACCACGACGACGGCGCTCGAGACCAGCGGTGCCCACCACGCGTTGCTCAACATCCCGGCAAGCGTAGAGCAAACCGGATCGTTTTGGCAGGTCACAGCCACGTCTGAGATCACCTTGTCGGGGTCGGGCAGAACCGAGGTCGAGGTCGACGAAGGTTGTGGCGACGGCGTCACCAGCAGTAACACTATGGTGGATCCCCCTCCGGAAGCGGTTCGGTCAGCAACTTGGACCGTTTCGATCCAAAAATACCGCTGACCGAACCGCCCGCCGTCACATCACGCCGGGGAAGACGGGGTCGCCTGCTCTCTGGGCCGCGGAGGGAGAGAGCCTGCGCTCCGATGACGGACGGCTCGGGACGGGACACGCACCCGGAAGCGCGCCCCATGCCGGTTCCGGGAGGGATCCCCCGAACACCCGCCCGGCTGACCCGGGCGGGCGGACCGTGGACGCGGCGCGGTGCCGCCGCGTGAGGCGCAGGTGAGCGGGCCGGAACCGGCGGAGTGACCAGGGCTCCGACGTGCGGGAGACCCTCCGCACCGGCCACTCCGCCGGCTCCCAGGAGCCGCCGTGGGTTGCGGTGAGCCGCGGTGGCTGCGCTCCACCCGGTTCACCGGGTCGTCACTCCCCCACGGCGGCGAGTACGCGGGCGACCTTCGTCGCGGCACCGGCCGGGTCGTCGGCGGTGTGCATCCGCTCGCCCCAGGACCAGCAGTACCACCAGTCGCGCATGTCGGAGACGGCTGCCGACCGGCAGGTGACGTTCTCGGACAGGCTCGTCGCGCTCGGGTTGATGACCCGTACGAACGTGCGTCCGTTCTGGGTCCGGACCACTCGTGCGAGCAGCCCGCGTGCGTCCAGTTCAGCTACGAGACGCTCCAGGTGCTCGAAGTTGTCGTCCCCCACCGTTCGTTCCTCCCTCAGGAATCGTTGCTGGTGGGCCAAAGATGGCTCAAGTCAAGGGTTCGCGCAACGAGGGGATCCGCTCACAGGGAGTCGCTTCTCCCTCGTGGGAGGTAAGAAGCAGTCCCGGGGAGGATGTTCCTTAACCGTAGGTTGGTTGAAGGCGTTCCCATCCACTCGGCATTGCTTCATAGTCATGGGTAGGCGCAGGGCAACTTGAGGGCTACGCTGAGTCACCAGTTGCGGACCGGTCGAGACATGCGTGAGAGGGGCCGGGATGTCCGGCAGACAGCACAGAGAGACGGAGATCGCCCGGCGGATCAGGGCCAAGGGCCTGGCCGCCGGGCGCACGTCGGCTCAGATCGCTGATGAGATCCACGAAGCGTGCGCGGCGGGGTTCGGCACGAGCCGCATCAAGGCTCATCGGCTGGCCCACGGCATCGCTCTGGCCGACGTCATCGAGCAGGTGCGAGCCCTGTTCGAGCGCGACAACAAGGCGATGCCCGGCATCGGCGAGACGCTCCTGTCGGCGTACGAGAGCGGGCTGAAACGCCCGGGGCCCGAATACCTGCACTACCTGTGCACGGTCTACCGGGTCGAGCCGGCGGCCCTGGGTTACGACCCGCCCTGCATCTGTGGTCACGGCCACCGGATGCCGGGGGTGGTGGCCGCGGCGGAGGCCAAGGAGCGCCCGCAGCGCCCGCAGGAGCGCGAGCTCGTGCTCCGGCCGGTGGAGACGGACCCGGAGGACGAAGAGGATGAGAACATCCTCCGCCGCACCCTTTTAAACTCCCTTCAGGCCGACGCCAACCTGACCGACCTGGAGGGGCCGGTGCTGGGGGCGTGCGAGAGCATCCGGCGCCGGATGGACGAGACGCTGGTCTCCTCCACCGTGTCGGCCGCGATGCTCGACCAGTGGGAGGAGTCCACGGTCAGCTTCGGCCGCCAGTACACGACCACGGCGCCGCTGCGGCTGCTGTGCGACGTGCTGCTGGAGCTGAGTGCCGTGCGTACGGCGATGTCGCAGCGCCAGCCGATCGACCTCCAGGAGCGCCTGTGCAGGATGGCGGCCCAGCTGTCCGGGCTGGCCGGCATGATCATGATCAACCTGGGTGACCAGCGGCTGGCCCGGTCGTTCTTCCGCACCGGCCGCACCGCCGCCGACGAGACCGGCGACCGCGCGCTGCGGGCGTGGATCGGGGCCCGCGAGTCGCTCGTGCCCCTCTACTTCGGCGACGCCCGCGAGGCGCTCACCCTGGCCAAGAAGAGCCGCGACATGGCGGGCTCGACGCCGTGCCCGGCCCAGGCCATGGCGCCGGTCGTCGAGGCCAGGGCGCTGGCCATGATGTCGAACGGCGAGAGCAAGAAGGAGATCGTCGACCAGGCCAAGCGGGCGCTCGCGCGGGCGAGGAACGCCTTCACCCATCTGCGCCCCGAGGATCAGGAGGACGTCGCTTTCGGGTACACCGAGAAGCAGCTCTACTTCTACCAGGGCGACGTGCTCACCAAGCTCGGTCAGACGATCGAGGCGGAGGTCGTGCTCGACCAGGCGCTGGAGAAATACGAGGACCACATCCTCGACCAGACGCTGATCAGGCTCGACCAGGCCCAGTGCCGGCTGATCGACGGAGACGTGCAGGAGGCGGTGGCCATCGCCACGAAGGCACTCAATCTGGTCAGCGACGAGTATCTGACCGACCTCATCGTGCGGCCCGCGCTGGCGCTCGAACGGGCGATCATCTCGCGGGACGCCACCGTTCCAGGACTGGACGGCTTCTCGGCCGCCCTCAGGCGGACGAAGCAACCCGAGTTGAAAGGGGGCGATGGATGAAGCTGACGATCAGACGCTATCGGTGGTCGGATCTCGACACCATTCTCGCACTCCACCGGATCTGCCTCGCCGAGGTGGGCCTGGTGCCCGGTGACGGCGTCTACTACGACGACGACTTCCCCCGCATCCAGGAGATCTACCTGGGCTGCGGCGGCGACTTCCTCGTCGGGGAGACCGGCTCACGGGTCGTGGCCATGGGCGGGCTGAAACCCGTCGACACCGGCACGGCTGAGGTCTGCCGGTTGAGGGTGCACCCCGAGTTCCAGCGCCGCGGCTTCGGCGCGGCCATGCTCATCGCGCTCGAACGGCGGGCGGTGGAGCTCGGCTTCCACAGCGTCAGAGGTGACACCACGCTCAACCAGGAAGCGGCGCTGGCGCTGTACGAGCGTCAGGGCTGGCGCGAGCTGTGCAGGGAGCAGGTGGGCGGCCTGGTGGTCGTCTACGGCGAGAAACGCCTGGTCCCCCCCGCAGTACTGGAGCTTTAGAACGCGCATCGCCACACGGCCCCAACCATCCCCCTCCTGGGGCCGCGACTCCCGTCTTCCCCGGTGACCTGTCCCGGGCCCGCTCGGCGTGACGAGACCGCCGAGCCCCTGCCGTCACGTTGGGTGACCATCTCCGGTCGCCGGCCCCGACGTCTTTCGCCTCATTTCCTATGCGAGATATGTCGCAGGCGCCGTAAAGTGGCGTCGCCGGATAAGGATGTACGAACCCGCGGGTGAGGGTCTTACCACTGAGGTGTAAGCAAGCCTCACCGGCTGCTCCCTGTACATCCAAGGCTGCGAATAGTAGTGCCATGCTTTTACCATGGCAGTCGTGGCCGCTCCCCGCCCCCTTCGGGGAGCCGTGCTTCTGGTGTTCGTCAGCGCCGCCTGGGGGTCGGCCTTCCCGCTGATGAAAGATCTCATCCACCGGTTACCGGTGGAGGACCTGCTCGCCGAGCGTTACCTGCTGGCCGCGCTGACGCTGTTCCTCATCAGGCCCGGCTGCCTGCGGGGGCTGTCGCGCGACACGTGGATCAACGGGGGCCTGCTCGGGCTGATGTTCGGGGCCGGGCAGGTGGGCCAGGCCATGGCGCTCGGCAGCCTGCCGTCCGCGGTGTCCGGCTTCGCCGTCGGGTGCAGCGTGGTGATCACGCCGATCCTGTCGCTGATGCTCTTCAAGGAGCCGGTACGCCGGCGCGTCTGGGCCGGCGTGGCGTGCGCGCTGGCGGGCATGGCCGTCTTCACCCTGGTGCGCGGGGTGGAGGAGCACCGGATCTCGCTGCTCGCCCTCGGCGTCACGCTCGCCGCCGCCGCGCTCTACTCCGGCCACACCCTGCTGCTGGGGCGGCTGTCGGAGCGTCCCGCCGGCTTTCCCGCCTACGCGCTGACGGTCATCCAGCTCTTCACCATCGGGGTGCTCACGGGCTGCTTCGCCGTACGTGACGGGATCTCCCTGCCGGTCGGGCTGCCCGACTGGGGCATCCTGCTGCACCTGTCGGTGATCTCGTGCGCGCTCGGCTTCCTGGCCCGCTCCCACGCCCAGGCCCACCTGCCGGCGGTGCCCAGCCAGATCCTCATGTCGTCCCAGCCCCTGTGGGTGGCCGCGATCGCGGTGATCTGGTTCCACGAGCGGCTCGGGTGGGGCATGGTCCTCGGCGGCCTGCTGATGGCCGGGGCGATGCTGCTCGCGCTGCCCTCCCGTGCGCAGGCGCGGGGAACAGAGCGCCGCCGGCTGCTGTCCGTCGCCCGCCGGGCGGCCCAGGTGCTCGCCAGCCAGCGGATCAAGCGTGAGGATCCGCTGCACCTGCAGAGAGGGGTGGCGCCGTACATCGCCAAGAGCGCCTGCACGGACTCCTCCGCCTGCCCGTGGCAGACCCGCTCGCTCAAGGGCGGCGCGGAGCCGAGCCTGGAGCGCCTGATCGAGCGGGCCACCCGCATCGTCCGAGCGAACGGCCCGCAAGGGCCCGGCTGCTGCCAGTCGGTCACGCTGCTCGGCAGGTGCCTGTGCGACTTGATGGAGGAATCGGATCAGACGCATACCACAGGATTGCACCGTTGGTTTCGGTCCTCCTAGGTTAGACATTCCCCACAAAAGGCAACTGCTTTTTATCCATCGTCTTCCCACTTATTCGCGATAAACCTTGATATTCGGTGGGGTGACCCAATAATGGGTGTTTCAACCCCAAGTGGAGAGGCATGTCATGAAGCGCATCGTCGTCCGCAAGCCTGGAACGGCAAGGCTCGCAGGGACCTCCAGCGTCATTCACAAGGGGTGACTGAGGAGAGGTCCCACCTCAGGGTCCAGGGCGAACCACCCGCCCGATGGGGGGCCGTGCGGCTGCTGGCGCCGTTGATCGACGCTCATCGGCGGCCGCGCGGCCCCTACACCTTCGCCGCCGCGCTCCTGCGGCACCTGGCGCCCTCGGCCCTGCGGCAGGCCCCTGAGCTGGTGGCCGCCCACCACATCGAGATCCTGGCGGCCGCTCCCGAGCTGGCCGATCTCTTACCCGCCGCGCCGCTCACGGGCGGCGAGGACCTGACCGACGAAGAGCGCATCCTCGTGCCCGCGCCCCGCCGCACGCTGCGGCTGGCCAACGGGCTCGCGGAGTTCGTCCGCGACGCCGTGCCACCCGGCCGCGCCATCGCCGTGTGCAACGCCGACGCCGCCGACCCCACCGACACCGAACTCCTGGACGTCATGATCCGGCGGATCCCGCCCGCCACCCTGACGATCATGGTGTACGCCGGCGGCCCCGAGCCGCCCCCCGACACCCGCGACACCGCCGAGCTGTGGCACCTCGTCGACCGCTGCACCCGGGAAGGGTTCCTGCACGCCGTCGCCGAGCTGGGGGAGCAGGGCATGGGAGCCACGCCGCCGGGCGGCACCAGCTGGTGGCGCTTCGCCCAGCGCACCGCCACCGCGCTCGGCGGCCTCGGCCGCACCGACGAGGCCCGCGCCATCTGGGACCGCGTGCGCCTGGTCAGCCAGGACCCCGCCATGCACGCCGCCGCCGCGTACGGCACCGCCATGCTCGACGCCCGCCACCCCGACCCCGCCCGCCGCGACCTGACTCGCGCCAGGGCCTGGATCAACGAGGCCATCGCCATCTCCACCATCCTGCCCGACCCCGCCGAGCGGGCCTTCAAGCTCGGCTTCGACCGCAACGGCCTCGCCCTCATCGAGCTGCGGCAGGGCCGGCTCGACGCCGCCCTCACGCTGGTGGAGTCGGCCATCGAGCTGGCGGGCGAGCTGGGGGAGCGCCACCGCCAGCACCGGATGGTGCTCCTCGCCAACCGGGCCCAGCTCCTCGCCGCTTTCGGACGTACGAAGGAGGCGCTGGAGGACTACGGGGCGGCGATCGCCCTCGACCCCGCCTTCCCCGACCAATACCTGGAACGCGGCAACCTGCTGTTCAAGCTGGGCCGCCACGAGGAGGCCGGCGCCGACTTCGAGCAGGCCATGCGCCTTGGGCCGCCGCTGCCCGAGGCCCACTACAACCGGGCCGAGCTGTACGCCGTGCGGGAGCAGACCGAGGCGGCGCTGGCCGACCTCGGCCGCGTGCTCGACCTCGACCCCGCCTACCTCGACGCCTACGTCAACCGGGCCGGGCTGCTGGCCGGCTGCGAACGCGACGAGGAGGCCAGGGCCGACGTGGAGGCCGGGCTCAGGCTCGCGCCCGGGAACCCGTACCTGCTGACGGTCCTGGGCCAGCTCGAAACGGCGGCAGGCCACCACGCCGAGGCCGAGGCGGCGCTGGAGCAGGCCATGGAGCGGGCACCCGGCCTGGTCGCGGTATGGGCCAGCCGGGGCGCACTCCGGTACGCCACGGGCGACCTGGAGGGCGCGGTGGACGACCTGACGCACGCCATCGAGCTCCACCCGCAACCCGACCTGTACACCAACCGCGCGATCGCCCTACGGGCCCTGGGCCGCCACGCCGAGGCCGAGGCCGACGACCACCGGGCGGCCAAGGCAGCGGATGGCAGCATAGGCATATGACGGGGCAGTCGGAGCGAACGGGGCAAACGGAGCCGACAGCGCGTGCCGATTGGGCCGCGCCTGCCGGGCCGACGGCGCGTGCGGAGGGGACGGCGCCTGCCGAGTCGGCGGTGCGTGCCGAGCCGGCAGCGGCCGCAGGGCGAGCGGACTCTGCGGGGCGGATGGGGCGGACGGGGCGGATGGGGCGGATCGGGCGGGCCGCCGTGGTTTGTGGGGCCGTTGGTGTGTTGTGGTGGGCGACGGTGCGGCTGGCGTGGGCCGGGGTCGGGTGTGAGGACTGGGGGTGTCTGGCGCCCGCCGTCGGTGTCGTCGTGGCGCTCACCCTGGCCCTGCTCGCCGGCACCGCGCTCGCCCTGGAGCGGGTGGGTGTGCGGCCGGGCCGGCGGGTGGCGTTGACGGCGGCCGGGGTGCTCGTCGTGCTCCGGCTCGCCAGCGAGGTGCTGCCCTCCTGGACGTCCCAGCTCGCGGACGCGGCGACGACCGGGCTGGTGTTCGCGGGAGCGGGGGCGCTGGCCGCGTTCGTCACGGAGGCCGGCTCGCCGGGCCGCCGGCGGCTGGTGGCCGCGCTCGCCCTGATGGCGCTGCTGCCGGTCGCCCTCGCCACGTCCGTCGTCAGGCACGGCATCTGAGGTACGTCCGTTGTCAGGCACGGCTTCTGACGCCCCAGCCCTTGGAGGTGCGCATGCGACCCAACTCCCGATTCGCGCACGTGCAGCCGTTCGACATCGACAGGGTGGCCGCCGCGGCCGGAGCGGACCCGGACGTGCTGCGCATGGAGAACCTGGACACCGACGTCCCGCCCCCACCGGCGGCCGTCGAGGCGACCATGCGCTCGCTCCAGGAGGGCACCGGCAACAGCTGGCTGCCGTTCACCGGCCTGCCCGAGCTGTGCGCGGCGGTGGCCGGCGACCTGCGGGAGCGCACGGGACAGGACTACGACCCGCTGCGGCAGGTCGCGATCACCTCGGGCGGCACGTCGGCCGTGATGCCCGTGCTGCTGGCCACCACCGAGCCGGGCGACCCCGTGGTGCTGACCGACCCGACGTACGCGGGGCTGCTCCAGCGCGTACGGCTGTCGGGCGCGCTGGAGCACCTCGTGCCGTTGCGGGTGGACGGCGGGCACTGGCGGCTCGACCGGGAGGCGCTGGCCGGGGTGGGCCGGGCCGCGGCCCTGCTGCTGATGAGCCCGTCGATGCCGTCGGGCGTGGTGCTCGATCGTGACGACTGGGAGCTGGTCGCCCGGGTGTGCGAGCGCACCGGCGCCTACCTGATCTACGACGCCGCGATGGAGCGCATCGTCTTCGACGGCCACCCGCGCGTCAACCCGTGCCAGGTGGACGGCCTCGCCCAGCGGACGATCATCATCGGCTCGATGTCCAAGGAGTACCGCATGATCGGCTGGCGGATCGGCTGGGTCGCGGGGCCGGCGGACATCATGTCCCGGATCATGGTGGCCACCATCTACAACACGACCGTCGCCAGCGGCTTCCACCAGCTCGGCGCGGCGGCCGCGCTCAGGCAGCCGTCGAGGGTGGCGGAGGCGGTCGCCGAGTACCAGGCCCGCCACGAGACGGTGGCCGCCCAGCTCGACGGCCTGCCGCTGGTGCGGGCGGGCGGCGGCTGGTCGTGCCTGGTGGACGCCGAGGCGCTGGGCCTGACGGCCGCCGGCCTGTCGGCCCGCCTGCTCGACCGCGGCCGGGTCGCCGCCACGCCCATGACGGCGTGGGGCGAGACGGTGGCGCCGCGATACGTCCGTCTGGTCTTCAGCAACGAGCCGGTCGAGCGCCTGGCGGAGCTACGCGCCAGGTTCGACGCCGCCCTGTCCTGAGCTTCCGGGCCGGGCCGTCCTGAGCTTCGGACGGGACCGGCCGCCGTGCCGTCCTGAGCTTCGGACGGGACCGGCCGCCGTGCCGTCCTGAATATCCTTGACCGCATGGGCACACGCGGCAGGCAGGCCGAGGCGGCACGTAACGATCTGCGGCTGCTGCGCGCGGCGCACGAGGTGTTCACCACGCAGGGCTTCGACGCGCCCGTGTCGGCCATCGCCAAGCAGGCGGGCGTCGGCATGGGCAGCCTCTACCGCCGCTACCGCACCAAGGAGGAGCTGCTCCAGCGCCTGTGCCTGATCGCGATGGAGCGGGTGGTGGAGGCGGCCGAGGCGGGCCTGGCCGAGCCCGACCCGTGGGAGGGCCTGGCGCTCTACGTCCGCACCTGCGTGGCCAACAGGGCGGGCGCGCTGGCGCCGGTCGCGGGCACGATCGAGGTCACCGACGAGATGTGGCGCGTCTCGCGCCGCGCCGACGAGGTGGCCGAGCAGGTCGTGGCCCGCGCGCACGAGGCGGGCGTGCTGAGGAGCGACGTGACGATGCTCGACATCTCGCTGCTCATGGAGCAGTTCGGCCGCCCGGCGGCCGGGCCGCCCCGCCCGGAGCACGAGCAGGTCAAGCAGCGCCTGCTGGCCATCGCCCTCGACGGCCTGCGCGCGCCGGGCCGCACGGAGCTGCCGGGCGAGGCGCCGACCCTGGAGTGGTACGAACGGCGCTGGGGAACCCCTCCGTAGGTCTACGGTGGGGTGCGTGGGGTTCAACGAGCTGCTCGACGGCCTTGATCACAGTGCCAGCGTCCAGGCGGCGGGCATCAAACGCGGCTACGGCGGGCCGCCCGTGCGCGCGGTGAGCGTCACCTCGGGCATGACGCGGCTGCGCTGCGCCTCCCTGCTCAAGCCCCTGTACGCGTGGGTGAGCGCGGCCCGCATCCCCGACACCGACCGGTGGCGCCGCCATGCCGAGCCGGCCGTCGTCATCTCCTCCAACGCCGACACGCTCAACCTGTGGCTCGCCGTCGGCCCGCGCGTCATCCTCGACGACCTGCGCGAGCGCACGGGCGTGGCGTGGGCGCTGCCGAACGGCGACCCGTCCAGGTTCGGCTCGGTCGAGGTCACGGCCGACGAGGTCAGCGCCGCCTACGCGGTGCTCGCCCAGGCGGCCGTCGCGGGCGATCCGGTGGCCGGGGCGGTGCTGGGCTGGATGGGGCAGGTGGCGGAGCCGCAGGCGTTCGGCGCGCGCGAGGCGCTGGGCTGGCCGGAGTCGGCGGTCAAGTGCGGCTGGTACGGCGCCCCCGACGAGACCTGCCTGCGCACCCACGCCGTCGCCGTCCAGCCGCGCGGCGGCACCCGGGTGAGCGTGATCGTCGCGATGACCGCGCTGCCCTACACCGACGTGCGCGAGCGCGACCTCTACCGGGAGCGGGTGGGCGAGGGGCGGTCCGTGGAGGGCGAGCACGAGAAGGTGGCGGGCCGGGTGCTGCGCGGGCTGATGACGGCGACGCAGGAGGAGCTGGGGCTCGCCAAGCCCCGCCGAAAGGCCAGGCCGGGCCCGTGAGGCACGACGGCGGAGGTCACACGGGCTGCCGGGCGAGCCGCTCGATGAGGCTTGCCAGCTCGGGCGGATCGACCCCCTCCGGCAGCTCCTCGACCCACACGCAGCCGCGGAAGGCCGCGCGCTCCTCCTCCGTCAGCGCCCCCGGATCCACCGGGGGCCGTTCCTCGGCGAACCTGGCCAGGTAGAACAGCTCCCGCTTCAGGAACCGCGTGCCCAGCCACCGGAAGTCCCGGTCCACCTCCACGTGCCGGTCGAGCACCGCCGAGCCGGGCAGCCCCGTCTCCTCGGTCAGCTCCCGCCGGGCCGCCTCCAAGGGGGTCTCACCGGGCTCCAGCCTGCCGCCGGGCGGCTCCCAGACCTCGGTGTCGTCGACGTGGTCGTACCAGTGCATCAGCAGCACCCGTCCGTCGCGGTCGAGGCAGATCACGCGGGCGGCGGGCCGCTCGTCAACGTCGCTCACGCTCCCCGAGCCTACTGGGGCACGTGGTGCCGCAGCCGCAGGGCGTCGGGGTAGGGGGAGAAGTACGTCTGGTCGCGTACGTAGGCCGCGGCCTCCCCGCGGGCGTGGTGGCGCAGCAGGGTCGTGGGCACGCTCAGCGGCACCAGGCCCGCCTGGTAGGCGTCGATGACGTCCACCACGTCGGCCCGCCTGACGGGGTCGAGCGCGAGCATGCCGAGGCAGTGCTGCAGCACGTTGACGTTCTTGCCCGTGGTGGCCTTCGTGGCGAGCGTGCGCTGGAACGCCTCCGTGTACCGGGCGGCCACTTCCTCGCGGGGCCGCCCGCCGGCGGCGGCGACCACGCGGCCCGCCTCCCGGTAGAGAGCGGGGTCGTGGGCGAGGAGCTGCATCTTGTGCCGGGCGTGGAAGGCGATGAGGTCGCGGGTGCGCCAGTCACCGGCGAACAGCGCGCGCAGCCGGGCGTGCGCGAACACCCGCTCCACGAAGCTCTCCCGCAGCAGCGCGTCGTGCAGCCGGCCCTCGTCCTCGACGGGCAGCAGCGGGTGCCGCGCCATGACGATCCCGCTGAACAGCCCCCTGTTGCGCCGGTCCGCCGGGGTCCCGTCGGGGCGGTAGACGGGCACGCCGTGGATGCCGCAGGTGGGGCTCTT
The DNA here is from genome assembly GCF_012034275.1 of Nonomuraea composti. Taxonomy (NCBI): domain Bacteria; kingdom Bacillati; phylum Actinomycetota; class Actinomycetes; order Streptosporangiales; family Streptosporangiaceae; genus Nonomuraea; species Nonomuraea composti. Next base: position 31,045 of record NZ_JAATEP010000081.1, read on the forward strand.
GGCCTTGAACACGTACCCGTCGACGTCGAGCTCGGCGGCCCGCCGGTCGGCGAGCCGGGTCATGCGGGCGGTCAGGTCCACGTGCGTCGTGCGGGTGACCAGGCGGGGGCCGTCGTCCGACCGCTCCTGCCGCAGGGTCTCGCGGGGCGCGCCGAGGCCCGCCTCGATCTCGGGGCAGACGGGGACCCAGTCCACGTACGGGCCGAGGGCGTCGGTCAGGAAGCGGTCGCGGCTGTGCCCGCCGTTGTAGCGCACCGGCTCGCCCAGGAGACAGGTGGAGACCGCGAGCCGCGGGCGTGCGGCCTGCGCGCCTGCCGTCCCGGGATCGTCGATCACCTTCACATTGCAGCCGGTACGGGCGGAGGCGGGCAACCAAGCCCGAGAAGATCATTTGACCTGGAGTGCACTCTCATTCATAGCGTGGAGGCATGACCACGCCACAACACAAGATCGGGTCCGGTTTCGGTGCCACGAGCACCGCGGACGACGTGCTGCACGGCATCGACCTGTCCGGGAAGCTGGCGATCGTCACCGGCGGCTACTCCGGCATCGGCCTGGCCGCCACGCGGGCGCTGGCCGCCGCCGGCGCGCACGTCGTGGTGCCCGCCCGCCGCCGCGCCGCCGCCGAGGAGGCGCTCAAGGACGTCGGCGGGGCCGAGGTGGACGAGCTCGACCTCGGCGACCTCGCCAGCGTGCGCGGCTTCGCCGAGCGCTTCCTCGCCACCGGCCGTACCGCCGACATTGTGATCACGAACGCGGGCATCATGGCCTGCCCGGAGACCCGCGTCGGGCCCGGCTGGGAGGCGCAGTTCGCCACCAACCACCTCGGCCACTACGCGCTGGTCAACCTGCTCTGGCCGGCCATCGAGCGCGGCCGGGGCCGGGTGGTGTCGCTCTCGTCGGTGGGGCACCGCCGCTCGCCCATCCGCTGGGACGACGTGCACTTCGAGCGGGGCTACGACAAGTGGGCGGCCTACGGGCAGGCGAAGACCGCGAACGTGCTGTTCGCGGTGCACCTCGACGCCCTTGCCAAGGACGCCGGCGTGCGCGCGTTCGCCGTGCATCCCGGCGGCATCCTCACCCCGTTGCAGCGGCACCTGACCAGGGAGGAGATGGTCGGCGAAGGGTGGATGGACGAGCAGGGCAACGTGCTGGCCACGTTCAAGACGCCCGAGCAGGGGGCGGCGACCGAGGTGTGGGCCGCGACGTCGCCGCGGCTGGCCGGCATGGGCGGCGTCTACTGCGAGGACTGCGACATCGCCGAGGCGGCCACCGACCCGGAGGCCCGCTCGGGCGTGCGCTCCTACGCGACCGACCCCGGCGAGGCCGCCCGCCTGTGGGCCCTGTCGGCGCAGCTCACCGGCATCGACGCCTTCGCCCGCTGAAGGCGCCCTTCCCTCGCTGAGAACGCCCCTCGCCCGCTGAAGGCACCCCTCCCTCGCTGAGCGCCCCTCGCCCGCTGAAGGCGCCCCTCGCCCGCCGAGAACGCCCTTCGCCCGCCTTGCGGCGGCTTCGCCCGTTAGAGGCGCCACCGTCAGCGTTTCATCGCGCCGTCGGCGATGGCGTCCGCCGCGTCGCCGATGGCCACGCCGACGATCTCCAGCCGCCGCACCAGCTCCCGCTCCTTCATGGCGTTCGCGGTGATCTTCTCGTCGGAGAAGATGCGGGAGATCTCGTACTGGTACATCCGCCGGATCGCCCCGCCCGCCTTCTTGGCCTCCAGGGCGTCGTGGGAGACCACGGACGGCCGGGAGGCCAGGCCCCGCACGGCTTCCTCCAGGGCTTCGATGCCCACGATGACCTGGTCGAGCATGGGGGTGAAGCGGATCTGGTCCGGCACCCGGTACAGGTGGGACTCGCGGACGAAGTCGCGTAGCGAGTCGAGCACGTCGTCGATCGACCGGGACAGCCGGAACAGGTCCTCCCGGTCGATCGGCGTGACGAGGGCCGTCTTCAGCTCGTCGATGAGCCGGGCGCGCTCCTCGTCGCCGAGGTGCTCGATCGCGCGCATCTGCTCGTGCGCCCCCGTGCGGCCGACCTCGCCACCGATCATGGCCATGGCCAGCCACGCGCCTTCCTTGGTGGCTTTGAGCTGGCCGAGCAGCGCCTCCGTGAGCGCGCCGTCCATGCGCCCGGTCATGAGGTCCCTGATCCGCCGCAGCCGCTTCACACCCACCTTCCCTTCATGACAGTCTCACGCTCGCGAACCCCTTCACCAGCAGGGCGAGCCCCCAGCCGAGCAGGCCGCTGGCGGGCAGCGTCAGCAGCCAGGCGGCGACGATCTTGCCGGCGGCGTACCAGCGGACCCGCCCGCCGCCCTGGGCGACGCCCGCGCCGATGAGGCCGCCGGCGATGGCCTGCGTCATGCTCACCGGCATGCCGGCGGCCGCGCAGCCGATCACGGCCGCGCCCGCGGCCAGCTCCGCCGCGACGCCGTGCGGGGGCCGGGAGACGATGATCTCGCGGCCGAGCGTGCGGCCGGCCTTGGGCAGCCCGTACAGGGTGCCGGCGGCGAACAGCACGGCCGCCAGCGCCGTGTACTCGACCGGAGCGCCGGTGAACCCGACCGCGATCATGAACACGGCCAGCATCTTCTGGGCGTCGTTGGCGGCGTACGCGAGCGTCTGCAGCAGGAAGCCCGCCCAGTGCCAGCGCCACAACCCGCGTGCGGTGGTCGTGGCGACCAGCACCCGGATGAGCACCCACGCCAGCAGCCCGCCGGCGAACGGCGCGGCCAGCCCGAACGTCAGCACCAGCGCGACCCACTCGCCCGACACCTGCAGCCCCCAACCCAGCCCCGCCCCGGTGAGGCCGCCGACGACGGCCAGGGTCAAGCTGGTCGGGCGGCCCTTCGCGCTGAGCACGCCGACCACGGCGAGCGCGGAGACCACCGCGATGATCATGGCGAACTGGCCGCCGGGGTCCCTGTAGGAGCCGAGCCGGGTCACGAACGTCAGCGCCACCTGGTGGGTGACCAGCGGCACGGCCGCCACCAGCACGGTCAGCACCACGATCCCGGTCATCGGGCGGATCGCGGGCAGCTTGAGCCCGGTCGCGAGGAGCGCGCCCCCGTCGTTGATCCCGGCTACGACGGCGAACAGGCCGGCCACCACGATCAGCACGACAGTGTCCAAGAGCACGCACTCCATCCCGCCCCGGCCTCGGCGGGGCCCGCTCGATCGAGGGATGGGGCCACTCCGCCCCCGTCCATCGCATCCGCTCCACCAGCAGTGCCGAATAACTACCCAAAATGGACACTCGTCCACGGCGTTCCCCGTCACGGTCCCGCATCCCGCCGTCACAGGTACGCTCGACGGAAGGCCGCCGGCCCAGAGATCGTCCATTGACCTCCGCGAGAGTGAAGGCATGACCAGCCCCGCCGAATACATCCTGACGCTGTCCTGTCCCGACCGGCCCGGTGTCGTGGCCGCCGTCTCCGGCCTGCTCGCCGGGCACGGATGCAACATCATCGAGAGCCAGCAGTTCGGCGACAGGGTGGGTCAGCGCTTCTTCATGCGCGTGCAGTTCGCGGGGGAGCTGGGGGAGGACGAGCTGAACGCCGCCTTCGCCGCGCTCGCGCCCGACTTCGCGATGGAGTTCAGGCTACGGGACGTCGCGAGGAAGCCGCGCGTGCTGATCATGGTGAGCAAGTTCGACCACTGCCTGAACGACCTGCTCTACCGCGTCCGCTCCAAGGCCCTCGACATCGAGATCGCCGCCGTCGTGTCCAACCACCCCGACCTGCGGCCGCTCACGCAGTCCAACGGCATCGACTACCACCACCTGCCGGTCACCCCCGAGACCAAGCCGAAGCAGGAGGCCGAGGTGCTGGCGCTGGTGGAGCACTACCAGGTCGACCTGGTGGTGCTGGCCCGCTACATGCAGGTGCTCTCGGAGGACCTGTGCGAGAAGCTGGCGGGACGGGCGATCAACATCCACCACTCGTTCCTGCCGTCGTTCAAGGGCGCCAAGCCCTACCACCAGGCGTACAACCGCGGGGTCAAGCTCATCGGCGCCACCGCCCACTACGTGACGGCCGACCTCGACGAGGGGCCGATCATCGAGCAGGAGGTGGCCAGGGTCAACCACAGCCACTCGCCCGAAGACCTGGTGGCCATCGGCCGCGACGTGGAGTGCCTGGCCCTGGCCAGGGCGGTCAAGTGGCACGCCGAGCAGCGGGTGCTGCTCGACGGCCACAAGACCATCATCTTCCCGCGCTGACCCCCGTCAGGGCCGGTACGTCCCGAAGAACCAGGGGTTGCCCTCGGGGTCGTGGCAGGCGTACTCGCGCGAGCCGTACGGCTGGTCCGTCAGCTCCATCGTGATCGTCGCGCCCGCGGCCCTGGCGCGGTCGTGGTGGGCGTCGACGTCGTCCACCGCGACGTAGATGCCGGGGCCGCCCGGCCTCCCCTGGCCGAGCATGATCAGGTCGTCGCCGACGAGCAGCTCGGCGTGGTGGACGACGCCTTCGCCGTTCTTCGACGCCTCGTGCAGGCGGAAGCCGAACGCGCCGGTCAGGAAGTCGATCGCGGCCTGGCAGTTCTCGTAGCGGGCCAATGCGTAGACGGTACGTGTCATGAGGCCCACGATGCCGGGGCGGCGCCGCCGGGTCTTGGACGAATCTGACCTGGCGTGGTGTCGCCCAGCACCCGGAACTCGCGGTTCATGTGCGCCTGGTCGTAGAAGCCGCACTCCGCCGCCGCGACGGCCGGGGCCGTGCCCGCGCGCAGCAGCCGCAGCGCCCGCCCGAACCGGATGACCCTGGCCGCCGTCTTCGGCGGCAGCCCCACCTGGTCGTGGAAGCGGGCGACGAGGTGGCGGTGGCTCCAGCCGAGCGCGTCGGCCAGCGACGCCACGCTCAGCCGGCCGCCCGTCTCCAGCAGCCGCGCCCACGCCCACGGCAGCTCGGGCCCCAGCTCGGGGCCCGCCGCGATGCGCTCGCTCAGCAGCCGGTCGGCCAGCGCGAGCCGGGCGCGCCACGACGCGGTCTCCGCCAGCCGCTCCACGAACGCATCCGCGCGCGGGCCGAGCAGGTCGGAGATCGGCACCACCCGGTTCGTCAGGTGCCGCATCGGCAGGCCGTACAGGCGCCGGGCCCCGAACGGCGTCAGGAACACCTCGACGCCCTCCGACGGCCCGGCGACGCGGGTGACGGTGAAACGATCGCCGAGGCCGCCGCCGAACGCCCGCACCCGCTGCCCGCCCGCCTCCATCGGCGTGCCGAAGGCCAGGACGAGCACGGAGCCGGGCATCGCCATCTCCGACCGGGTGACCGGCTCGGCGTAGTGCTCGCGGTAGGCGCACAGCCGCGTCACGTACGGCCGCAGGGCGGCGCTCGGGGCGGCCTCCACCATGGCCAGCCCCGAAGTCGCGCTCATGCCTTCGACACTACAGACCCGTGTGCCGCGCCAGGAAGGTCAGCGTGTCGGCCGACAGGTCCACCGACCTGCTCACCGAGCGGGCGCCGTGCCCGACCTCGGTCTCGTTGCGCAGCAGCACCGGCCGGTCGGCCGTCGAGGCGTGCTGCAACGCCGCGCACATCTTCCACGCGTGCAGCGGGTGCACGCGGGTGTCGGACTGGAAGACGGTGAAGAGCGTCGCCGGGTACGCCACCGACTCCTTGACGTGGTGGTAGGGCGAATAGCTCCACAACCAGCCGAACTGCTCAGGGTCGTCGGCCGAGCCGTACTCGACGTTCCAGGTGGCGCCGAGCCCGAACTTCTCGTACCTGATCATGTCGAGCAGCGGCGCGGAGCAGACCACGGCCGCGTACAGCTCGGGGCGCTGCGTCAGCGCGGCGCCCACCAGCAGGCCGCCGTTGGAGCCGCCCGAGATGCCGAGCTGCTGCGGCGTGGTCACGCCGGTGGCGATCAGGTGCTCGGCCGCGGCGTGGAAGTCGTCGAAGACGTTCTGCTTGTTGGCGAGCATGCCCGCGCGGTGCCACTCCTCGCCCTCCTCGCCGCCGCCGCGCAGGTTGGCGATGGCGTAGACGCCGCCGGCCTCCACCCAGGCCAGGATCGAGGCCGAGTAGCCGGGCGTCATCGACACGCCGAAGCCACCGTAGCCGTACAGGATGGTCGGGCGCGGGCCGGTCGCCTCACCGACGGGTGAGATGACCAGCATGCGGACGGCGGTGCCGTCCTTCGAGCGGTAGACCACCTGCTCGGTGCGCACCTCGGGCACCTCGACCGCGCCCGGCGAGGCCGCCCACAGCGTCGTCTCGCCCGTGCGGGCGTCGTACCGCTGGATGGTGGGCGGCGTGGTGTTGTCGGTGTAGCCGAACCACGCCTCGTAGCCGCCCTCGGGGCGCTCGGCGATGCCGCCGATCGTGCCCAGCCCCGGCGTCGGCACCTCGCCGACGCGCTCGCCCGTCTCCAGGTCGTGCACGGTGATCTCGCTGATCGCGTGGCGGGTCCAGCCCACCAGCATGACCGGGCGCTCCAGGTCGTCGAGGATCGCGAACGTGCTCAGCACCGCCTCGGGATCCTCGGGGATGAGGTCGCGCCAGGTGTCGTAGCCCGGCTCCGCCGGGTCGGTGACGCAGACGCGGCCCCTCGGCGCGTCGCGGTCGGTGTGCACGTAGAGCCTGCCGTCACGCCCGAACGTGAGCCCGACCTGCGCGTCCACGCCCTCCTGCACGACCTTCAGCTCCGGCCGGTCGATCGGCGAGGCGGTCAGGTCGGCCACCCACACGTCGTTGCGCGGCGCGGTGCCCTCGTGGGCCGACACCTGCAGCCAGCGGCCGTCACGCGAGACCGAGACGCCGTAGTAGTTGGTCATCTTCAGGCCCTGGCCGAAGATCATCACGTCGTCCTCGGTGGAGGTGCCGACGCGGTGCAGGTAGACGCGGCGGTGGAACTGCGCCTCGTTCTCCGGCACCTCGGTGCTCGGCAGCCGGCGCACGTAGTAGAACGCCTCGCCGCCCGGCAGCCACGCGATCGGCGAGTAGCGGCAGCGGTCGATCGGCCCCTCGACGCGGTCGCCGGTGGCCACGTCGATGACGTAGAGGATCGACTCCTCGTTGCCGCCCACCGAGATCTGGTACGCCAGCAGCCGCCCCTCCTTGTCGGGCTGCACCGCGTCGAGCGTGGTCAGCCCGGACGGGTCGAGCGCCATCGGGTCGACCAGCGCCCGCTCGGTGCCGTCGGGCTCGACCACGTAGTAGACGGCGTGCTCCTGGTCGGGGGTGCGCCGCGAGAAGAAGTAACGCCCGCCGCGCCAGGCCGGCACGCCGACGGAGCCGGACCTGAGCAGCTCGGCGATGCGGTCCTTGAAGCGCTGCGGCCCGCGCTCCTTGCCGAACAGCTCGGCCTGCGCGAGCAGCCACCCCTTGGTCTCGGGGCTGTCGGGGTCCTCCAGCCACCGGTAGGGGTCGGGGACGGGTGTTTCGTGCAGGATGTCGACGGTGTCTTCGCGACGTGCAGTCGGGTACGGCTCTCGCGTCATGCCAGGAACCCTACTGCCAAAGGGCATGCGTAAAGCGCTGGTAGAGCGGGCATAAAACGTACCGTGAGTCCCTCTGGTCATTCCGGCAGGAGGTTTTTGGGGTGGCGGGGACCACGGTGCAAACGCCAAACTTGGTGACAGGACGGTGCCGTGGTGACCATCCGCTGGACCGTCCGGCGGAGGTCCACGTGACGGAAGCACGAGTGCCCCAGGAGGGGCCGACAGGAGGGACATGCCGCGGCATGTCCCCTTTGATACGCGCGCAGCGGGGAGAGGCCCGATGATGCGCCAGGTCCTGCTGCTGAATGCCACTTACGAGCCACTGACCACCCTCTCGCTGCACCGCGCCGTGGTGCTCGTGCTGCGGGAGAAGGCCGACGTCGTCCACCGTGACGGCCGGGGCGCTGTGCTGCGGTCCGCCAGCCGCACGCTCGAGGTGCCCTCGGTGATCAGGCTCCGCAGATACGTACGCATCCCCTACCGGTCCCGCATCCCTCTGACCAGGGCCGCTCTCATGCGGCGCGACGACTACCGCTGCGCCTACTGCGGTCAGAAGGCCGAGACCATCGACCACGTCATCCCCCGGTCCAGGGGCGGCACCCACACGTGG
>NZ_JAATEP010000082.1:0-38451 GCF_012034275.1 Nonomuraea composti
GGCTGCTGACCTACCCCGAGACCAGCGCCGGCGGCGTGATGACCAGCGAGCCCGTCATCCTGCCGCCCACCTCCACCGTCGCCGAGGCGCTCGCCCACATCAGGCAGCAGGACCTGACGCCCGCCGTGGCCGCCCAGGTCTACGTCACCCGGCCGCCCACCGAGACGCCCACCGGGGCCTACCTCGGGGTCACGCACTTCCAGCGGCTGCTGCGCGAGCCGCCGTCCACGCTGCTCGGCGCCGTGCTCGACCCCTCCATCGACCCGATCAGGCCGCACTTCACGCTCCGGCAGGTCACCTACTACCTGGCCAACTACAACCTCGTCGCCGCCCCCGTCGTGGACGAGCTGGGCCACCTCGTCGGCGCCGTGACGGTCGACGACGTGCTCGACCACATGCTTCCCGAGGACTGGCGCGAGAGGGCCGACGAGCATGACGACTGACCGCCTCGACCAACCCAGGGAGCTGCGCCGCACGCTGCGCCCCCACTACGACCCCGAGGCGTTCGGCCGCCTGTCGGAGCGGATCGCCCGCTTCCTCGGCACCGCCCGGTTCATCGTCTACATGACCGTGTTCGTCGCGGTCTGGGTGATCTGGAACGTGGCCGCGCCGGCCGGCTGGAAGTTCGACCCGTACCCGTTCATCTTCCTCACGCTGATGCTGTCGCTGCAGGCCAGCTACGCCGCGCCGCTCATCCTGCTCGCCCAGAACCGGCAGGACGACCGCGACCGCATCCAGTACGAGCAGGACCGCGAGGCCGCCGAGCGCAACCAGGCGGAGATCGAGTACCTGACGCGCGAGATCGCCGGCCTGCGCCTGGCACTGAACGACGTCGCCACCCGCGACTACCTGCGCGCGGAGCTGGGCCGGCTGCTGGAGGAGCTCAAGGGGACCGGGCCGGAGCCGGGCCGCTGACTTCATCCCCGAGCTTCGCGAGCATCACGCGCACCCGCGCGATCTCCCCCGCGTCCAGCATGTCGAGGAACTGCCGCCTGATGCCGCGCAGGTACGTCGGCGTCGCCTCCGCCAGCCGGGCCGCACCCGCCTCGGTCAGCACCGCGAACAGGCCGCGCGCGTCATCGGCGCACGCCTCGCGCGCCACCAGCCCGTCACGCTGCAACCGGTCGATGAGCCTGGTCAGGCCGCTGCGCGAGAGCAGCACCCGGTCGGCCAGGTCGTTCATGCGCAGCCGCCGCCGCGGCGACTCCGCGAGCTGCACGAGCACCTCGTACGAGGCCAGCGGCAGATCGTGCGCGACGAGCAGCTCGCTCTCCAGGTGGCGCGTGATGCGCACCTGCGCACGCTGCAACATGCGCCAGACCGCCAGCTCCTCGGCGGTCAGGCTCTCGTCGCGCAGAAGACTCACGGAGTAACCTTAGACGTTGTTGCACAGACATCTAACAGTGCGGATTAACCCAGCGCGGGCTTCGGTTCATACCATGGAGGGGCATCCTCGCTGGCGTCCAGCGCCTGTCACACATATACCGACAAAGGAGGGACGGCACTCCCTCGTGCCGAGACTTCGATGGCACCAACCCAGGAACTCGTGACGGCGGCACTCGCCACCGTCATCGACCCCGAGATCCGTCGCCCGATCACGGATCTCGACATGGTCAAGAACATCGAGATCGCTCCCGACGGGGCGGTGCGCGTAGGCGTCTACCTCACCGTGGCCGGTTGTCCCATGAAGGACACCATCAGCCGCGACGTCACCACCGCGGTCTCCAAGGTCGAAGGTGTGACCGGCGTCCAGATCGAGCTCGACGTCATGAGCGCCGAGCAGCGCAAGACGCTGCAGACCAAGCTGCGCGGCGACCGCGGGCCGGAGAAGGAGATCCCGTTCAACCAGCCGGGGTCGCTCACCCGCGTCTTCGCGGTGGCCAGCGGCAAGGGCGGGGTCGGCAAGTCCTCCGTCACGGTCAACCTCGCCGCCGCCATGGCCTCCAGCGGCCTCAAGGTGGGCATCGTCGACGCCGACATCTACGGCCACAGCATCCCTCGCATGCTGGGCGCCGCCGAGCGCCCCACCAAGGTCGAGGACATGATCATGCCGCCGGTGGCCCACGACATCAAGGTCATCTCGGTGGGCATGTTCAAGCCGCCGGGCAACACGCCGGTCGTCTGGCGCGGCCCCATGCTCGACCGGGCCCTGCACCAGTTCCTCGCCGACGTCTACTGGGGCGACCTCGACGTCCTCCTCCTCGACCTGCCCCCCGGCACCGGCGACATCGCCATCTCCGTCGCCCAGCGGCTGCCCGGCGCGGAGATCCTCGTCGTCACCACCCCGCAGATGGCCGCCGCCGAGGTCGCCGAACGCGCCGGCTCCATCGCCGCCCAGACCCACCAGCAGATCGCCGGCGTCATCGAGAACATGGCCTGGCTCCCCTGCCCCCACTGCGACGAACGCATCGCCGTCTTCGGCGAGGGCGGCGGCCAGACCGTCGCCGACGCGCTCACCCGCACCCTCGGCGCCCGCGTCCCGCTGCTCGGCCAGGTGCCGATCGACATGCGGCTGCGCGAGGGCGGCGACGAAGGCAAGCCGCTGGTCCTCACCGACCCCGACTCGCCGGCCGCCGCCGAGCTCAGGAAGATCGCCTCCGGCCTGAGCAAGCGCTCCTCCAGCCTGAAGGGCCTCCAGCTCGGCCTCGCCCCACGCCGCTGACCCCTCTTCACACCACGAGCCCCCTCCCTTCCCGGGAGGGGGCTCGTCGGCTTCCGGGGCATGCAGGACGCCGCTTGAGGCGAGGACGCCGCTTGAGGCGCCGTCAGGTCGCCTCGGAGTCGTAGGGCGGCAACTCCCCGAACCCGAGCTCATCGACCGGCTCAGGCGCGTACGGGGCCGCCGCGACCGGCTCCAGCTCGCGCGGCTTGTTGGTGTTCCAGTCGTCCTCGAGATCGTCGAGAAGATGCTTGCGAACGAAGTTCCGCGGATTCAGGTCGGCCGGATCGAAGTTCTGGAACTCCGGACCCAGGCCCGCCCTCAGGTCGTCCCGCGCGTTGTTGGCCATCCGGCGCAGGTTCCGCAACGTCTTGCCCGCCTGCGCGGCGGCCTGCGGCAGTCTTTCCGGACCGAAGACGAGCAGCGCGATCACGATCAGCGCTCCGATCTCCATCCACCCGAGTCCGAACACCGTGAGCTCCTACCGCAGTCAAACCTCTCCGAGGACAACCCCGGCCTATCCACAGACTAAGGGCTCCATCGGGTAGGTCGGTCGTCTCCCCCGGGTCATATCACCCCCACACCTCCCCCGACCACCCTTTGGCGGGAGTACAGCCAAACACCCGAGACACGCGCCCGCGGGGCCTGGGCGTGGGAGCCGCGGCGAGGGGCCGGAGCGAGAAGGCCGGGGCGCGGGGGCGCGCGGGGGCGCGCGGGCCTGGGCGCGATGCGACACACGAGGCTCCGCCGCCGAGCGCCGGGTCGGCAAGGCGCCGGACGGCGGAGCGCGGCGCAACGCGAACGGCGCTCAGCCGGGACCCACGACGCGGGGCGCAAGCGCGGGGGCGCGAGGGGCACGGGGCCGGGTGCAGGCGCGGTGGGCTTGAGGTGAGGCGGGTAGCGCGGTGGCGCAACCACCCGGGAGGCGAGCCGCGCCGCAGCCGGGCACAAGGGCCCCGCTGCGGCGCGGAAAGGCGTAAGGCCAGGTAGAGGTCAGGAGGGGGTGGGGGTGGGTTCGTCTTCGGCGACCACCGTGAGGGTGGCGGTGCGTTCCTGGCCGGCGCGCTGGTACTTGATGTTGATCTTGGAGCCGGGCGTCTTGCTGCGGATCAGGGCGATCAGCTCGTTCCCGTCCTGGAGGGCCAGCCCGTCGATTTCCAGGATCACGTCGCCGGCCTGGAGGCCGGCCTGGTCGGCGGGGCCGCCCTTGGTGACGGGCTGCTGGCCGCCGGCCGGTTCGGAGGCGATGCGGACGCCCTGGCCCCGGTAGTCCTTGTCGAGGACGATGCCGATCTTGGGGCGTTTGGCCTTGCCGGTGGTGATGAGCTCTTCGGCGACCCGTCGCGTCTGGTTGACGGGGATGGCGAAGCCGAGGCCGATGCTGCCGCTCTGGCTGCTCACCGAGCGGCCCAGGGTGGCGATGGCGGAGTTGACGCCCACGACCTCGCCCCTGCCGTTGACGAGGGGGCCGCCGGAGTTGCCCGGGTTGATGGCGGCGTCGGTCTGGATGGCGCTGATGTAGGCGGGCTCCTCGGAGCTGGTGCCTGTCTCGTCGCCGGCGATGACGGGGCGGTTGAGCGAGCTGACGATGCCGGTCGTCACGGTGCCGGTCAGGCCGAGCGGGGAGCCGATGGCGATGACGGGGTCGCCGACGACGACCTGGTCGGAGTTGCCGAGGGTGATCTCCGGCGTGCCGAACGTCTCCTCCGGCTTCACCACCGCCAGGTCCGAGCCCGGGTCGCGGCCGACGATGCGGGCCGTGGTGGTCTTGCGGTTGTTGAACATGATCCGGATCTCGCCGCCGTTGGCCGCCAGCGAGACCACGTGGTTGTTGGTGACCACGTAGCCGTTCTTGATGAGGAAGCCGGAGCCGGTGGCGCCCTCGGTGTTGCTGCCGTTGCCGACCTCCAGCGAGACCACGCTGGGCAGCACCCGCGCGGCCACGCCCGCCACCGAGTCGGGCTCGCGGCTGGTGGCTCCGGTGGGGAGCGGGCCGAGGCTGTAGGACGGGTCGTTGCCGCTGCTGGGCTTGGTCAGCAGGTACGTGCCCACGCTGCCGAGCACCGAGGCCACCAGGGCGATGACCACGGCCATCGAGATGAGCAGGCCGGTGCCGGGCCCGCGCTTGACGGCGCCCGTGCCGCCGGGAGGGGGTGGCGCCCAGCCGGGGCCCATCCCAAGTGCTTGGCGAGGGGGTGGCGGCTGAGCGGGGCCGCCCCCACTGCCGCTCCCGTACGTGGGTGAACCGCCGAACGGCGGGCCCTCGTAGGAGCGGGCCCCGCTGTCGGGCGAGCCGAAGAACGGGCTGTCGTATGCGCGGGTCGTCCCGTCCGGCGGGCCGAACGACGGGCCGCTGCCGCCGTTGTTGTTGTCGTACGAGCGCGTCGGAGTGCCGTCCGGCGGCCCGAACGAAGAGCCGCTGCCACCGTTGTTGTCGTAGGAAGGCGTCGGCGGGCCGAAGGAAGGGCCGCTGCCGTTGTTGTCGTACGAAGGCGCAGGCGGGCCGAAAGAAGGGCGGGTGCCCGTGTGGGGTTGCGGGCCGAACGACGGTACGCCCGGCGACGACGGGCCGGGCTGCGGGCCGGACTGAGGGCCTGCCTGGGGGCCGGTCTGCGCGGGGCCGGGGGTGCCGTAAGAAGGCCCGTACGACGGCTCGTACGGGCGTGACTCCTGCGGCGGCGAGCCCTGACCCTCGGGGCGCCCGGACGGGTCGCCCCACGTGGTGCCGAACGAGGCGGGCGGCTCGGGCCGCCTGCCGTCGTGTTCGGGCCTGTCGTCAGCGGGTAGGAAGTCCGGCCGCCCCTGTGGCTCGGGGGAGTCCGACGGTGTGCGTCCTTCGGTGGACCGCGTCTCGTCGGTCATCTAAGTCTCACCACTCCTTGGCTCGGCCACCGCAATCCTCGCTCTTGCGGCATACGAGGGCTATAAAGCTTTTGTCAGGACTTGCTTGTGACAATTCCCGAACCCAGATCGTATGCCCCGCGCGCCGCCGACTACGCCAACCGTTTGCTCCCCGGCATGACCCGGTCAAGGCGTGGCGGTCGAAGAGCCGTTCGTAGGCGTAGTACGGGCCTGCTGCTGGAACAGTTCAACCGGCGGCGCCGGGTTGTTCTGGCCGATGCCGGTGGTGGCGAAGAAGGTGCCGATCGCCACGGCGGCCGAGACGACCCCGACCGCCACGTAGGCCGAGCGCCGCCTACCACCGCGGCCAGGGCCCGAGGCCCCACCGGTGGCGTCCCGGCGCGGGCGGTTGTCGAGGGGCGCGATGGTGTGCGGCCCAGGGATGGGCACTCCCCCGAACGTACGGGTGGGGAAAGGGCGCTCCCTCGGGGGCAGCGGCCCGCCCGGCTCCGCCATCCGGAGCAGGGACATCGTCAGGTCGGTCGGCATGGCGGGGCCGTCGAGCGAGCGCAGGCGCGTCTTCAGCGCGCGTACCGACTCGACCTCTCGCCTGCAGTCAGCGCAGAAAGTCAGGTGCGCGAGCGCGCGCTCGCGCTCGGTGTGGCTGAGCTCTCCGTCTACCAGCGCGGAAACACGCTCTCCAAGATGGGACATATCAGACTTCCTCCCCACGGATCACGGTCGGGGGGAGTTGAGTATTACGGGGGGCCCGATGGTCGAGCGCCTCCCGCAACTGCGCCCGGCCACGGTGAATACGGCTTCGGACCGTACCCAGCTTGACGCCGAGCGTGGTCGCGATCTCCTCGTAAGACAGGCCCTCGATGTCACACAGCACGATCGCGGCCCGGAACTCGGGGGCGAGCGCGTCGAGGGCGGCCTGGATGTCGGGCTCCAAGTGGGCGTCGTCGAACGCCTGCGCCGGGGACGGCTCACGGCCGCGCAGCCGCTCGGCCGCGTCGTCCGCGAGACCCTCGAACCTGATGCGCTGCTTGCGCCGCGCCATGTCGAGGAACAGGTTCGTCGTGATCCGGTGCAGCCACCCCTCGAACGTGCCGGGGGTGTAGCTCGACAGCGACCTGAAAACCCGGACGAAGACCTCCTGCGTGAGGTCTTCGGCATCGTGGACATTGCCGGTCAGCCGGTACGCCAGCCGATACACACGTGCGGAGTGCGTCCGCACGACCTCCTCCCACGTGGGGGGAGTCCAATCAGACGACACGGGAGTATCAGTCTGGTGGTCGCTTTCGTCCACCAGAACTCCTCTCTCTGGGACCACCGCTACCGCCATAGTGCCTGGTTTCGTCCCTTCGTGCGCACTGCCTGCCTTCCGGACCGGCAAAGCCCGTTTAAACCTGCAACGCCTTAGGTCCCTCCTGAGTTCCCGTCCTGGCGTGTCTCCCCTAGGCTGCGATCGGTGCCAATCTCGCGGACCAATCGCACGAAAGTGGGGGGAGGAGGCCGATGACCACTCCGGTGGAGGCCACTCTGGCCTATGCGGAGCAGTTCCATCACGAGGATGAGATCCTGCACGCGGCGCGGCAGCGCGGGCTGGAGATGGGTGCGACGCCCATCCTTCCCGGCGCAGGGGCGGCGCTGTGCTTCCTCGCGACCGCCGTCAACGCCAAGTCCGTCGTCGAGGTCGGCACGGGGTGCGGCGTCTCGGGGCTGTGGCTGCTGCGCGGCATGCGCACGGACGGCACGCTGACGAGCGTCGACGTCGAGCCCGAGCATCAGCGGCTGGCCAGGCAGGCGTTCACGGAGGCCGGCTTCTCCGGCAGCCGGGTGCGCCTGATCTCGGGCCGCGCGCTCGACGTGCTGCCCCGGCTGTCCGACGGCGGCTACGACATGGTGTTCGCCGACGGCGCCACCTACGAGTACGCCGACTACCTGGCCGAGGCGGTGCGCCTGCTGCGCGTGGGCGGCATCGTGGCCTTCGACAACATGTTGTGGCACAACCGCGTGGCCGACCCCGCGCAACGCGACTCGGAGACGGTGGCGCTGCGCGAGGTGGGCAAGCTGGTGCAGTCGGACGAGCGGCTGCGCTCGGTGCTGATGCCGCTGGGCGACGGCCTGCTGGCCGCCGTCAAGATCAGCTCTTAGTCAGCCACTCCAGCAGCACGCGGACGCCGAAGCCCGTGGCGCCCTTGGTGAGCACGCCGTCGTCCACGGTGCTGCGGCCGACCCCGGCGATGTCGAGGTGCGCCCACGGCCGGTCGCCGGCGAACTCGCGCAGGAACAGCGCCGCGGTGATCGAGCCCGCCCCGAACGTGGACCCGGCCTCGACGTTGGCGAGGTCGGCGATCGGCGACTCCAGCGCGGGCGTGTAGTCCTCGACCAGCGGCATCCGCCACAGCCGGTCGTCGGCGGATTGCCCGGCCTCCACGAGCTGCTTGGCCAGCACGTCGTCGGAGGAGTAGACGGCACCGACATGGGGCCCGAGCGCCACCGTGATCGCGCCGGTGAGCGTGGCGATGTCCACGACCGCGTCGGGGTCGAGCCGGGCGTCGGCGTAGGCGAGCGCGTCGGCCAGCACCAGGCGGCCCTCGGCGTCGGTGTTGAGCACCTCGACGGTGCGCCCGCCGTAGTGGGTGATCACGTCGCTGGGCCGCTGCGCGGTGCCGGACGGCATGTTCTCGGCCGCCGCGACCAGGCCGGTGACGCGTACGGGCGCCTTGAGCGCGGCCAGCGCGCCGAGCACGGCGATGACGACGGCCCCGCCTGCCATGTCGGTCTTCTGCAGCTTCATGTTGGCGGTCGGCTTGAGCGACAGGCCGCCGGAGTCGAACGTGATGCCCTTGCCGACCAGCACGACATGCCGCTCGGCCGGCCCTTCGGGCGTGTAGGAGAGCTGGATGAGGCGGGGCGGGCTGGCCGAGCCCCTGCCCACGGCGAGGATGCCGCCGAACCCGTCGGCCCGCAGCTCCTCTTCGTCCCACACCTTGGTCGGCACGCCGCTCTCGGCGGCCCGCTCGGCCAGCCAGGCGGGGTTCTTGACGGAGGCGGGCGTGTTGGCCAGGTCGCGGGCGAGCGCGACCGCCCGCGCGACCGTCTCGGCCCGCCGCACCTGCTCCTCGTCCGCCCCCGCGAACGCCAGCGCCCGCACGGGCTTCCTGCCCGCGCCGCCGATCCTGAACGTGTACGCCGCCAGCAGCGCCGCCTCCACGAACGGGGTGACGTCGCCGCCCGGCACCATCACGGTGAGGGTGTCGCGGCCCTTGACCTTCCTGGTGAGCGCCGCGGCGGCGGTGCGCAGCGCCTTGGGCGAGCCGTCGCCCACGCCGTACAGCAGGATCCGCCCCACCGCGCCGTCACGTGCCACCGGAACCTCGACGATCTCGCCCGCCTCGCCCTTGGCCTCGTAGTGCGCCAGCAGGCCGGGCGCCGGCAGGGGCAGCTCGACCCGCGGGCTGAGATCGGCGTCGAAGGGCACGGCCAGCAGCTCGGCGTCGGCGGGAACGTCGGCGACCACCGTCGCAGTGGTCTCAATCGGCACGGGAACCTCTCCTCGGAACGTCGGCGACCGCTGAAACGTCAGCGACCCTGGCGCCGGTCATACGCCAGGGTCGTGGAACACGAGTTGTCTTTCGGGAGCTCTCAGCCCACGACGTTCTTCAACGCCTCGCCGAGCGCCTTTGCCTCGTCGGCGGAGATCTCCACGACGAGCCGGCCGCCACCCTCCAGGGGGACCCGCATGACAATGCCGCGCCCTTCCTTGGTGACCTCGAGCGGACCATCGCCGGTCCGCGGCTTCATCGCCGCCATGCGTGCATCCCTTCCTGCCTTGGGCTCCCGCGGCCCGCGATTTCCGACCTCCCGAGGGGGTGGTCGGCGCATTCACGTCTTCTGTGATGTCCTATTCTCCCGCATCGAGAGCCCTCATGGGTAACGATCTCCTCCCAGAATGCGTTGTCGAGGCGTGCGATGACGTCCAAACTGGACTTCGTGCACGCTCGCGCCGCTCTGTTCGACCTCTACGGAGACCATCTGCGCTCGCGCGGTGGCCAGGCGTCCGTCGCCGCGCTCGTCCGGCTGATGAAACCCCTGGAAATCGCGGCTCCCGCCGTGCGCACGGCGGTTTCGCGCATGGTGCGCCAGGGGTGGTTGCGGCCGCTGCGGCTGCCCCAGGGGGCGGGCTACGGGCTGACTCCCAAGTGCGTCAGGCGGCTTGATGAGGCCGCGCTCAGAATTTACCGAGCCGGGACACTCACCTGGCACGGCCGCTGGCACGTGATCGTCTTCGAGCCGGCGAAGGAGCGTCCGCGCCGGGAGCGGCTGAGGGCCGATCTGACGTTCCTCGGGTACGCGTCGCTGTCGGAGACCACCTGGATCGGCCCGCGCTCGTCGATCGAGCTGGACAACCTGCTCGAAGGTGAGGGGGTGCGGGCCGACCGGTTCGACGCGGCACTGGAGGGCGATCCGCGCGAGCTGGTCGCGCGGGCTTGGGACCTGTCCGCCATCGGGGAGGCGTACGAGCAGTGGCACGCCGAAGCGGTCACGCTGGTCAGCAGCCTGCCGGAGGGCGCGCCCGACGACCAGGTGTTCGCCACGCGCAGCCGGCTGGTGCACGGCTGGCGCAACTTCCTGTTCCGGGACCCGGGGCTGCCGCCCGAGCTGCTGCCCGCGGGCTGGCCGGGCGAGAAGGCCAGGGCGTTCTTCGAGCAGGAGGCGGCCAGGCTGCTGCCCGCCGCGGCCGCGTTCGTGGACAAGGAGCTGTGAGCGCTCCGCCGAAAAGAGATGCCGACATTCAACGCTGAGTAACTGATCAACCACGCTTCCATGGGTCAAGCTAGCGGCATGCGCTCTTCCGACGCCTCGGGCTCGCCGGCCCCGCACGACTTCGAGGCCCTCCGCTCCACCGCCGTGACCCTCCTCACCGGCGGGGACCTCGACGTCGCCGACCCGTCCTACAAGCGGCCGCTGGCCGCGCTCAGCGAACGGGCCGCCACCTGGCTGGCCGAGATGGTGCCCGGCCTGATCTGGCCCGACCTCCCGCTCGAAGGCCGTCCGGGTAACGTGACCGGCAGCTACGGGCGGCTGCGGGCCATCGTGACCGCGTGGGCCACGCCCGGCACCGCCCAGCACGGCGACGACGCCGTGGCGTCGAAGGTGATCGAGGCGCTCGACCTGCTGTACGAAGGGCACTACAACGAGCGGCTGCCCGAGACCGGCAACTGGTGGTTCTGGGAGATCGGCACGCCCGCCGAGCTGAGCCGCGCGTGCGTGCTGCTCGGCGACCGGCTCGACGCGGGCAGGCTGCGCTCCTACCTGGGGGCGATCGACCGGTTCTGCCCCGACGCCGACCGGCGCGCCGGCTGGCCGGAGGCCAGCGAGAGCGGCGCCAACCGGGCCGACAAGGCCGCGATCGTCGCCTTCCGCGGCGTGGCGGGCCGCGACGCGGACAAGCTGGCCCTCGCCCGCGACGGGCTGTCCGACGTGCGCGACGGCGGGCGGCACAGCGTGTTCGGCTACGCCGAATCGGGCGACGGCTTCCGCCGCGACGGCTCGTTCATCCAGCACGACGTGGTGGCCTACACGGGCTCGTACGGCCTGTCGCTGCTCATCGCGGTCGCCGAGACCATGGCGCTGCTGCACGGCTCGCCGTGGGCGATCTCCGACCCCGGGCGGCGGGTGGTGCTCGACGCCGTGGAGCGTTCCTTCGCCCCGTTCATCCACGACGGCCTGCTCATGGACACCGTCAGGGGCCGCGCCACCAGCAGGCAGACCTTCCCCGACAGCGTGGCCGGGCACGGGGCGATCGGGGCGGTGCTGCTGCTGGCGGGCAGCGCGCCCGAGCCGTACCGCGGGAGGTTCAGGGGCCTGGCCAAGGGGTGGATCCAGCGCGGCGAGTCCCTGCGTTACCTGGAGCACGCGAGCGTGGCGGAGACCCGGCGGGCGATCGCCGTGCTCGACGACAAGAGCGTCGAGGCCGCGCCCGCCACGGAGGGGCACTTCGTGTTCCCCGAGATGGACCGGGTCGTGCACCGGCGGTCCGGCTGGTCGGTGGCGATCAGCATGTCGTCGCGGCGGACCGCCGCGTACGAGGCCATCAACGGCGAGAACCGGCACGGCTGGTACACCGGCGACGGCATGACCTACCTCTACACCGGCGACCTCGCCCACTACGGGCACGACTTCTGGCCGACGGTGGACCCGTACCGGCTGCCCGGCGTCACGGTGGACCCCCGCCCTCGGGACGACCTCGACTTCCGCGTCCACCGCCCGCCGACCCCCTGGGCGGGCGGCGTGGTGCTCAGCGGCCGGCACGGCGTCAGCGCCATGGAGCTGGTCGGCGACGGCGTGAGCCTGCGCGCCCGCAAGTCGTGGTTCTTCCTCGAATCGGCCGTGCTCGCGCTCGGCAGCGGCATCACCGCCACCGACGGCCGCACGGTCGAGACCGTGATCGAGAACCGCGCCATCGAGGACGAGCCGTACATCGGCGACGGCTGGGTGCACCTGGCCGGGGTCGGCGGATACGTGTTCGAGGGCGCCAGGATGCTCGTGGAGACGCGCACGGGCCGCTGGCGCGACATCAACACCGGCGACGACACCGCGGGCGCCTTCGAGCCCGTCACGCGGCGCTACGTGACGTTCTGGTTCGACCACGGCGTCGACCCCGTGGCCGCCCGCTACGCGTACGCGCTGCTGCCGGGCGCCACGCGCGGCCGCACCCGCACCTTCCGCGGCGCCCGCCCGGTGCGGGTGCTGTCCAACACGCCGGAGCTGCAGGCCGTGCAGACGCGCTCGATGTTCGGCGCCACGTTCTGGGCCGCGGGCAGCGCCTGGATCGTGGAGGTGGACCAGCCGTGCGTGGTCATGGCGCGCCGGTCGAGCGGGCGGCTCGTGCTGGCCGTGGCCGACCCGACCAGGACCGCTGACGTCATCACGCTCACGCTGAGCCGCTCACAGGGCGGGGTCATCCGCGCCGACGACACCGTCACGGTGCGCACCGGCAAGAAACCCGTCATCGCGGTGAAGGTCGGCGGGTCGCTGGGGCGCTCGCACAGCGTGGAGCTCAGCGACTACGGGCCACGCAGCCCTCGAGGTGATCGTTGACCAGGCCGATCGCCTGCATCAGCGCGTAGGCCGTGGTCGGGCCGACGAACCTGAAGCCGTGCCGCTTCAGCTCCTTGGCCAGCGCCTTCGAGCCGGGCGTCACGGCGGGCACGTCGGCCATCGTGCGCGGCACCGGCGCGCCCGGCTCGGCGTGCCGCCACACCAGCTCCGACAGGCCGCCGGGCAGGTCGAGGGCGGCCCTGGCGTTGCCGATCACGGCCTCGATCTTGGCGCGGTTGCGGATGATGCCGGCGTCGGCGAGCAGCCGCTCGACATCCGCCTCCGTGTACGCGGCCACCTTCGGGATCGAGAAGCGGTCGAAGGCGGCGCGGAAGTTCTCCCGCTTGCGCAGGATCGTCAGCCACGACAGGCCCGACTGGAACGCCTCCAGCGACACGCGCTCGAAGACGGCGTCGTCGCCCTTGACCGGGCGGCCCCACTCCTCGTCGTGGTAGGCCAGGTACATGGGGTCGGCCATGCCCGCCCAGGTGCAGCGGATCGGCTCGGTCACGGGCGCTCGTCACCCTCCTTGGCGGTCACGGCGGGCCGCTCGTCATCGGTCGCGGAGCCTCCGTCGGGCTCCTCCGCCTTGGACTGGCCCTGGTCTTCGGGCTGGTCTTCGGGCTGCTCTTCGGGCTGGTCTTCGAGCTCGTCCTTGGGCTCGTCCTGATCCTTGGGCTCGGCCTCGGGCTCGTCCGGGGCCTTGCCGTTCGGCGCCGGCTCGGCGCCGGTGTGCGGGAGGCGCCACTCCGGCTCCTCCGGCAGGTGCGTCAGCTCGGCGCCGCCGCCCTCCCAGTCGACGGACGTGCCGCTCACCGACACCGGGTCGCCCGAGTCGGGCAGCTCGCGCGGCACGGCGGGCGGCTCCGGCTGGTGCTCGGTGCGCGGCCCCGCGCCGGGCGCGGCGTAGATCTCCTGGCGCGCGTGCAGCCGGCTGGACAGCAGCTCGGAGACGCGCTGCTCCAGCACCGCGATGCGGGTGTCGCGGGCGCTGATCGCCCCGGCGGCGCGGCGCAGGGTCTCGTCGACGCTCTGCGTGTGGTAGCCGACCAGGTTGACCGGCAGTTGCAGCGCCATGAAGTCGACCGCCGTGAGATGACCGGCGTCGGGCAGGTCGAGCGGCGGCACGTCGGGCGGGAACTCGGTCAGCTCACCGCCCCTGCCCAGGGAGACCAGGACCACGCAGGCCAGGATGGCGATGGCGGCGATGGCGAGTATGACCAGCACATTGGCATCGTACTCACACGATGGACCGCATTCTGCGGTCCACCGCAAGTCGTGCATTTCGCGCTTACCGCCTGCGCGCGGCCCCCGCCCAGGTCAGCCGGTGGCCTCGCCGAGCTCGGCGACGCTCGGCCGCACCGGCTGCGTGCGCGATTCGAGCGCGGCGAACGCCTCGTCGACGGTCGAGGTCCAGGAGATCGCGTCGAAGACGTCGGGACGGGTGAAGCCCTCGTCGTACATGCCTTCGACGAGCCGCTTCAGCGGGTCGTACAGGCCCCACGGGTCGAGCAGCACCAGGGGGCGCTCGTGGATGCCGAGGACGCGCGCCGTCCAGATCTCGAACAGCTCCTCCAGCGTGCCGATGCCGCCCGGCAGCACGAGGAACGCGTCGGAGCGGGCGTCCATGACGCCCTTGCGCTCGCGCATGTCCTCGGTGACGATCAGCTCGTCCGACTCCTCGTCGGCCACTTCCATGTCCACCAGGACCTGCGGGATCACGCCGACCGTGCGGCCGCCGGCGGCGCGGGCCGCGGCGGTGACCGCGCCCATGCAGGAGATCGAGCCGCCGCCGCTCACCAGCGTGTGGCCGCGCTTGGCGAGCTCGGTGCCCACGGTCGCGGCCAGCTCGATGTACTTCTTGTCGATGGTCAGGCTGGAGGCACAGAAGACGCAGATGTTCACGTCGGCAAACCCTATTGGGGCTCGGCGGTCTGGGCGGCGGCGGCCTCGATCTCCTCCTCGCGCTGCTTGGAGCGGGCCAGGTCGGCGTCGACGATGATGCGGACGGCCTCGTCCACGTCGTCGGTGACGCTGATCAGGTCGAGGTCTTGGGGCGCGATCTTGCCGGTGCTCAGCAGCGAGCCCTTGATCCAGTCGAGCAGCCCGCCCCAGAACTCCGAGCCCATCAGCACCACGGGGAACGAGGTGACCTTGTGGGTCTGCACCAGCGTCAGCGCCTCGAACAGCTCGTCGAGCGTGCCGAAGCCGCCGGGCAGGGCGATGAAGCCGCAGGAGTACTTGACGAACATCGTCTTGCGCACGAAGAAGTAGCGGAACTCGATGCCGAGGTCGACGTAGTCGTTCATGCGCTGCTCGAAGGGCAGCTCGATGCCGAGCCCGACGGACACGGCGCCGTCGACGTCGCGGGCGCCCCGGTTCGCCGCCTCCATGACGCCGGGGCCGCCGCCGGTGATCACGGCGTAGCCCGCCTCGGCCAGCGCGCGGCCCAGCTCCCTGCCCATCTTGTACTCGGGCGAGTCGGGCTTGGTGCGGGCGGAGCCGAAGACGGTGACGGCCTGCGGCAGCTCGGCGAGCTGGCCGAAGCCCTCGACGAACTCCGCCTGGATGCGCAGCACCCGCCACGGGTCCATGTGCACCCAGTCGGAAGACCCCTGCCGGGCCAGCAGCCGCTGGTCGTGGGTGGAGGTGGGGACGAGACTGCCCCGGACGACGGCCTGGCCCTGACGGCGTTCCCGGCGGTTCTGTTCCATGTCGATCACGCTAGCCCTTCTCTCGTACGGCCGGTTTCCGCCCGTCTCCCTGCCCGTCCGGCTGCCCAGACTGCCCCCTCCGGACGAAACCGCAGGTAGCACGGGCGAAACGAGGTCCTAAAAAATCTTGAAAAATACGTGGAACCGAATTTCGACTCCCTCGCGTCTAACCGCATGAGGGTGCTGCTCGGGACTGAAAGTGGTCTTCCCCGCCAAATGGCCGGCGAGGAGGGCCACTTTCATTTTGTCAGCCAGTGCACCAGCGCCCGCTCGCTCTCGACGATCTTCGGCAGCGACACGTACTCGCCCTGCTGGTGCGCCAGATTCGGATCCCCGGGCCCGTAGTTGACGGCGGGGACGCCCAGCGCGGAGAAGCGGGCGACGTCCGTCCAGCCCAGCTTGGCGCGCGGGGTGCCGCCGACGGCCGCGGTGAAGGCGGCCGCCACCGGATGCGTGAGCCCCGGCCTGGCGGCGGGGGCGGCGTCCACGAAGCTCACCGCGAACCCGTCGAACACCTCGCGCACGTGCTCCTGGGCGTCCTCGATCGACAGGTCGGGCGCGAAGCGGTAGTTGACCGTGACCGCGCACAGGTCGGGGATGACGTTGCCGGCGACCCCGCCCCGCACGCCGACCGCGTTGAGGCCCTCGTGGTACTCCAGCCCGTCGACCACCGGCCGGCGCGGCTCGTACGCGTTCAGCCTGGCCAGCACCGGCTCGATGCCGTGGATGGCGTTGACCCCGAACCAGGAGCGCGCGCTGTGGGCCCGCTTGCCGGTCACGGTGACCTCGGCACGCAGCGTGCCCTGGCAGCCGCCCTCGATCACGCCGTCGGTGGGCTCCATCAGGACCGCGAAGTCGGCCGCCAGCCACCCGGCGTGGTCTCTGGCGACCCTGGTCAGGCCGTTGCGCTCGGCCTCGACCTCCTCGCAGTCGTAGAAGACGTAGGTGACGTCCCTGTTGGGCGCGGGCACGGTCGCGGCCAGCTTGAGCGCGACCGCGACGCCGGCCTTCATGTCGGAGGTGCCGCATCCGTACAGCAGGTCGCCCTCGACCCTGCTCGGCAGGTTGCCGGCGGTGGGGACGGTGTCGAGGTGGCCGGCGATCAGCACCCGCTCGGGGCGCCCCTGCTCGGTGCGGGCCACGACCGTCTCGCCCGAGCGGGTCACCGAGAGGTGCGGCAGCGCCGACAGGGCCCGCTCGACCTCGTCGGCCAGCGCCTTCTCGGCGCCGCTCACCGACTCGATGTCCACGATGGCGGCGGTCAGGTCGCGTACGTCCTGGGTCAGGTCGAGCATCAGGTGTTCACTCCATGTGCGCGCAGCGTCTCGTTGATCGCCGCCTTGTCGTGCCGCCGCCCCGGCTCCAGCCGCTTGATCACCAGCACGCACGGCAGGCCGAACGTGCCTCCGGGGAACTCCTTCATCCGCGTGCCCGTCACGGCCACGCACCACGGGGGGATCCGGCCGCGGCCGAGCTCCTCGCCCGTCTCGGTGTCGATCACCGGCATGGACGCGGACAGGATCGTGCCCGCGCCGACCACCGCCCCCCGCCCGATCCTGGCGCCGTCGACGACCATCGACCGGCTGCCGACGAGCACGTCGTCCTCGATCACGACGGGCACGGCGGTGGGCGGCTCCAGCACGCCGCCGATGCCCACGCCCCCGGACAGGTGGACGTTCTTCCCGATCTGGGCGCACGAGCCGACCGTGGCCCAGGTGTCCACCATCGTCCCCTCGTCCACGTACGCGCCGATGTTCGTGAACGACGGCATGAGCACCACTCCGGGAGCTATGTACGACCCCCACCGCGCGATCGCCCCCGGCACCACCCGCACGCCGTCGAACGAGCTCTTCAGCGGATGCCTGTCGTGGTGCTGGAAGTCGCCCACCTGGGAACGTGCCAGGCCCAGCACCGTGAAGCTGAGCAGGATGGCGCGCTTGGCCCGCTCGTCCACGACGACCTCGTCGTCCACGATCGTGGCGACCCTGGCCTCGCCCTTGTCGAGCAGGTCGACCGCGGCGACCACCAGGTGCCGCGCCTCGGCGTCGGCCGGGGTCAGCTCCGCGCGGCGCTCCCACAACTCGTCCACCACGGAGGGGATCGGTGACGAGGTGCTCACTTGACTCATGGCCTCGGAGCTTATCCGGCCGGGTAGGTTCTTCAGGGTGCGCCTGCGCTTCTCCCGTGGAGTCATCACCATCGCGATCATCGTCGTCGTGCTCGCCGTGGGCGTGTCCGTGGGCCTGTACCACCTGCTGAAGCGCGCGCCCCTGGCCCAGCCGCCCGAGGCGTTCTGCTCGGTGACCACCCCCGACGGCGTCCGCACGCTGCTGCCCGAGCAGGCGCAGATCGCCGCCACCATCGCGGCCGTCGCGGCGCGCCGCGGGCTGCCCGAGCGGGCCGTGGTGATCGCCTACGCCACCGCCATGCAGGAGTCGAAGATCCAGAACCTCGAGTTCGGCGACCGCGACTCGGTCGGCGTGTTCCAGCAGCGCTCATCGCAGGGCTGGGGCACCAAGAAGCAGCTGATGGACCCGGTCTACGCCACGAACAAGTTCTTCGCCGCGCTGGTCAAGGTCAGGAACTACCGGAAGATCCCGCTGGCGGAGGCGGCGCAGGCCGTGCAGCGCTCGGCCGGCGGTTACGCGTACGCGCCGCACGAGACGGACGCGAAGATCCTCGCCGCCGCCTTCACCGGGCGGGTGCCGAAGGCCGTGCACTGCTGGTACCCGCCGGGCAAGTCGCCCGTCCCGCTGCCGAAGACCGCCGAGGCACGCAAGCAGCTCGCCCGGGCGCTGGGCAGCACGGCGATCACCACGAAGAAGCGCGGGTGGCTGGTGGCCGCCTGGTCGGTGGCGCACGCCGAGAAGTACGCGCTCACCAAGGTCGGCTACAACGGCGCCACCTGGGTCAACGACTTCGAGGCCGCCGGCTGGCGGCAGGGCGGCGCGGCCGGCGCCCGCAAGGTGGAGCTGGCGTAGCCGAAGTCAGGAGGCGCGGCGGATGATCGAGATGGAGCCCGGCGGCAGCGGCTGGGCGTAGCTCGCCGTCCACGAGCCGCCCTGGATGCGCTCGAACGACAGCAGCCGCCCGTCGGAGGCCCGGTAGTCGGCGAAGTCGAGCAGCCCCCTGTCGGGGTTGCCCGTGTCGCCCTCGCTGCGGAAGGCGGCCGTGCCCCGGTCCATCGGGAAGAACTCCACGCCCTCCATGATGAGCATGCTCTTGGCCGGCACCATGCCCTGCGTGGGGACGTCGTTCCAGAGCTGCACCTCCAGGTGCGGCGGGTCGCCCGCGCGCACCTCGACCGAGAGCCACTGGAGCCGCCGGGAGCCGTCACGCAGCAGGAACTCCGTCCACTGCTGCCCCTGCCAGGAGATGTGCATGGCGCCGAGCACGCGCTGCGGAGCTCCGAGCACTTCGATCCGGTCGCCGATCCGGATCGTGCGAGGGTCGGTGTAGTCGGTGCCGACATGGCCAGGGGCGCTCACCGGCGCCGCCAGCGGGGTCTCGATCGCAGCGACCTCGGCAGGCGGCGCGCTCGTACGGCGGCCCTTCCTGTCTTGCCGCAACGTGGCCCAGAAGGCCCCGAGCAGCAGCAGGACGGTGGCGATGCTCAGCCCGAGTACGACCATGGAGGTCATGCTCATCGATCAGCTCGCTCCACTCGCGGTCTGCCTCGGCGTCAGCCCTTATTGATGTATACGCTTATTCCCGGATACGCGGACGGATCGGGATCCGGCCCGTTATGACGGGCGATCCTACTGGAGGCGGCGCACCGCCGCACCGATCCGTTCGTCCGTGGCGGTGACGGCGATGCGGATGTGGCGTCCACCTGCCGATCCGTAGAACTCGCCCGGCGCGACCAAAATGCCGATTTCGGAGAGCTTGCCCACTTGGTCCCAGGCGTTCTCGCCGTTGGACGCCCAGAAGTACAGGCCCGCCGTCGAGTGGTCGATGCTCCAGCCGGCCTTCTCCAGCGCCGGGCGCAGCAGGGCGCGGCGGGCGGCGTACACCTCGCGCTGCCGGTCGGCGTGCTCGTCGTCGGACAGCGCCGCCGTCATGGCCGCCTGCACCGGCTGCGGCATCAGCATGCCCGCGTGCTTGCGCGTCTCCAGCAGCCGCTTGACGAGGACGGGGTCGCCGGTCACGAACCCGGCGCGGTAGCCGGCCAGGTTGGAGCGCTTGGACAGCGAGTGCACGGCGAGCAGCCCCTCGTGGGAGCCGCCGCAGACGTCGGGGTGCAGGATCGAGATCGGCTGCTCCTCCCAGCCGAGCTCGATGTAGCACTCGTCGGAGGCCACGACCGCGCCGCGCTCGCGGGCCCAGGCCACGACCTTGCGCAGGTGCTCGGCGGGCAGCACGCGGCCCGTCGGGTTGCCCGGAGAGTTGACCCAGACGAGGTCGACCGGCTCGGGGCCGAGCGCGAGCGTGCTGTCGGAGGCGGTGCCGACCGCCCCCGCCAGCCGGGCGCCCACGTCGTACGTCGGGTAGGCCAGCTCGGGGAAGACCACCCGCTTCGCGCCCAGGTAAGTCGGCAGCCAGGCCACGAACTCCTTGGAGCCGATCAGCGGCAGGACGTCCTGCTGCTCGACCGTGACGCCGTGCCGGCGGCGCAGCCACCCGGCGGCGGCCTCGCGCAGCGCCTTGGTGCCGTGGGTGAAGGGATAGCCGGGGCTGTCGGCCGCCTGGGCCAGCGCGTCCTGGACGATCCTGGGCACGGGGTCGACGGGCGTGCCGATCGACAGATCGACGATGCCGTCGGGATGTGCCAGCGCGCGCTCCTTGTACGGCTCCAGCCGATCCCAGGGGAAGTCAGGCAGCTTGTTCACGATTCTCCAGGGTGTTGCGTCGCCGTACGAGGGGCGCGGGCGCGACCGTGCGGACGGGGCGCATCCGCCGGATGCCCCCGTGCACGGCGTCGATCGGGACTGCCTTAGTGGTCCTCGCCCTGCGGCGGCAGCGCCGCCACGACCGGGTGGTCCTTGTCGATCTTGCCGACCTTGGAGGCCCCGCCGGGCGAGCCGAGGTCCTCGAAGAAGTCCACGTTCGCCTTGTAGAAGTCCTTCCACTGCTCGGGAAGGTCGTCCTCGTAGAAAATCGCCTCGACGGGGCACACAGGCTCGCACGCGCCGCAGTCCACGCACTCGTCGGGGTGAATGTAAAGCATGCGCTCGCCCTCGTAGATGCAATCGACGGGGCACTCCTCGATGCACGCCTTGTCCAGGACGTCCACGCAAGGCTGCGCGATGACGTAGGTCACCTCGAGCTCCTTCTTCTCCAGCACCATGGCATGACTCTGACCGCGGTTTGCTACGCCCTAGTATTGCCGTGCTTGCTGGCTGGCCGAAACGGAGGGTGGCAAACTCGTGGTCGCACGCCTCGTGATCGCCGTTACAAGCCAGGACATCGGTGCACGGATCACCACCCGGAGAAGGGTTCCCGGCGGGTTCCGGGACGCCGTGGGAATCCTCGTGTCGTGGGCGGACGGAATGCTCGAAGTTCGCAAGAAGGACGGCACCGTGGTGACGATCCCCGAAGAGAGCCTCGTGGCGGCCAAGGTGGTTCCGGCCGCGCCTCCTCGACCTGGGCGAATGCAACAGTAAGTATTCGTTGTGTGACTGTACGTACCTGCGCCGCCGCAGCAGCCATCCTCGCCAGCGCCGGATGCGGCGCGTCGTCCACCGACTCCAGCACCACCGAGACCAAGAACCTGCCGCCCGTCAACGCCCAGGCCACCTCGATGAAGGCCGGCTTCGGCACCATGGAGCGCCTGGCCGAGACCGCCCGGCGCGAGGGCGAGCTGAACGTGATCGGCCTGCCCCGTGACTGGGTCAACTTCGGCGAGGTCATCGACACCTTCGCCGACAAGTACGACATCAAGGTCAACCAGCTCGAACCCGGGGCCAGCAGCGCGCGGGAGCTGGACATCGCCCCGAAGCTCAGGCCCGACGTGTTCGACCTCACCATGGACGTCGCCGTCTCCCGGGCCGACCGCTTCGCCCCGTACAAGGTGCAGGGCTGGCAGGACCTGCCCGACCACGTCAAGGACCCCGCCGGCGCCTGGTACGCCGCCTACGGCGGCTACATGTCCATCGGGTACGACCCGCGCGCCGTCAAGCCGCCCGCCACCTTCGCCGACCTGCTCAAGCCCGGCTACCGGGTGGCGCTCGACGGCGACCCCCTGCGCTCGGCCGCCGCGTTCGACGGCGTCATGGCGGCCTCGCTGCGCGCCGGCGTGCCCAAGCCCGACCAGGGAGTGGCCCTGTTCGCCAAGCTCAAGCAGGAAGGCCGGCTCACCGACCCGGCCAAGGCCAACGTGATCGTCGCCTGGGACCACCTGAACGCCGCCCGCGGCGCCCACCACCCCGAGGCGTGGAAGGTCACCATCCCGCGCGACTCCGCGCTCGGCGGCTACCACGTGCAGGCCGTCAGCAAGGCGGCCCCGCACCCCGCCGCCGCCCGGCTCTGGCAGGAGTTCCTGTTCTCCGACG
This sequence comes from Nonomuraea composti, assembly GCF_012034275.1. Taxonomy (NCBI): domain Bacteria; kingdom Bacillati; phylum Actinomycetota; class Actinomycetes; order Streptosporangiales; family Streptosporangiaceae; genus Nonomuraea; species Nonomuraea composti. The sequence continues at coordinate 21,819 of NZ_JAATEP010000082.1, forward strand.
AGGGCCAGAACCTCCTCCAGAAGGGCTTCGCCCGCCCCGCGCGCGGCGAGGCGATGCTCATGAAAGGCACGCTCGACGCCGAGCAGGCCGCCAAACTGCCCAAGGCCCCCGGGCCGCCCGTGCTCATGACGATCCCCCAGGCCGACGCCGCGAAGGCGTACATCAAGAAGGAATGGGCGAAGAGCGTGGGATGAGTCCGAAGTGACTTGATATGTCGTAGGGACGATCAGGCTCTAAAGTGAGCAGACAGCACGGCCACGGGGGCCCGATGTCTGATCGAATGTGAGCTGATCGTCTTGCGATACGACACACCGAGCTTGGAGCGGTGGAACAGTCGCGCCTACGACAGCAGCTTCGGCTACGTCTCGACGCAGGGCGCGCCACTGGTCGACCTGCTGGACCCGCGGCCCGGCGAGCGCGTGCTCGACCTCGGCTGCGGCACCGGGGTGCTGACCGCGCAGATCGCCTTCAGAGGCGCCGACGTCCTCGGCATCGACGGCTCCGCCGCCATGATCGAGAAGGCGCTCGCCCAGTACCCGGGCATGAACTTCATCATCGGCGACGGGCACGACTTCACCGTCGTGGACCCGTACGACGCGGTCTTCTCCAACGCGGCGCTGCACTGGATGAGCCGCGACCCCGTCGCCGTGATCGCCAGCGTCCGCGAGGCGCTCAAGCCCGGCGGGCGCTTCGTCGCCGAAATGGGCGGGGCCGGCAACTGCGCCGAGCTGACCACCGCGATGCTGACCGCCTGGCGTGAGTACGGCCTGCGCGAACCCGACCTTCCGTGGTACTTTCCCACGCCTGCCGAGTACGCCCGCCGTCTCGAGCAGGAGGGGTTCGTGGTCAGGCTGCTGGAGTACTTCGACCGGCCCACTCCCCTGGACGAGTGCCCCGGCGGGGCCGCCGACTGGGTGCGCATGTTCGCCTCCTCGGTGCTCGAAGGGCTTCCCCCCGAGATCGTGGAGCCCCTGCTCGGGCGCGTGAACGAACTGGCCGCGCCCGCACTTCGCAGGGAGAGTGGCTGGATGGCCGACTACGTGCGTCTACGCTTTGCCGCTGTTCGGCGTTGATGCGTCGAGCATGATGCGTAGGGCTGATTTGCCGGACTATGGTCTGTTCCGTGGGCGGCGAGATTATGGCTGCACCGCTGCGGCGGCGTGAGGGGCTGGTGAACGGAACGGGATGAACTTCTGCCTGAGCGACCTCGTACCACCGTTGAGGTGGAGCGACTCGTCGACGATCACGCTACTCACCGGGCAGCCGGACCTGCCGGATGCGTGGTGGCGCAGTTTGCCCATGCCGCGCGTCCTCGCGGCGATCGGCCCCGAGTCCCTGGGCGAGCTGCTGACGGAGATCGCCCTCGAGCACTGGCCCGCGGCGGCGGTCGGCGACGTCCTGCCGGCGCTGCACGTCCTCGACCCGGAGGAGGCCGACGAGCCCGCCGTCGCGATCGCGCTCGACCGCGCCGGGTCGTGGGCCGGGCTGCTCGCCCTGACCAGCCGGGAGCTGGTGGACCAGCCCTTCATCCAGGCGCGGCCGGTGCTGAACACGCTGTTCTCCGCCGTCCTGGTACGCCTGGCGCACCCCCACGGCGACCCCGCCTCCGCACCCGCGCCCGCCGCCCCCCTGTACGCCGCCGGCGAGGCTGAGCCGGCCGCTGCCGCGCCGGAACGCGTGGGGGCGGGCGAAGAGGAGCTTCCGGCGCCCGTCGCCGCGCAGCACGGCGCTGAGGGCGCCGAGGAGCCCGCCGGGGAGTCCGAGGCCGCCCAGGAGGCCGCCGAGGAGCGCCACGCCGCTCCGGAACCCGCCGAAGCCGACCCTGAGACCGGCCCCGAGTTCGAGGCCGAGCACGCTCCCGAGCCGGCCGCCCGTGCCGACCACGACTTCGTGCCGGCCGAGCACGCCCACGAGCCGGCCGGCGAGGCCGCAAACGAGGCCGGCGACGAAGCTGAGCACGCCGCCGAGATCGCCGAGCCGGTCGAGCCCGTCGCGGAGCACCGTGCCGAGGGCGCCGCCCAGGCCGCCTACGCCGGTGACGCGCTCGACGCGGACTACCGCGAGCCCTACGAGCCGCCGCACGAGGCCCAGCCGCACGAGGACGCGCCGCACGAGGACGCGCCGCACGAGGACGCGCCGCACGAGGACGCCGAGCGGGACGAGGCCGTCCTGCACCAGGAGAGCGCCACTCTTGACGAGGAGGAGCCGGAGGAGGCCGAGCGGGTCCTGGACGCCGACGCGGAGCCGGTGGCCGACGAGGCGGCCGAGCCGGAGCCCGAGCCGGTCCTGGACGCCGCCGACGAGCCCGCCCCCGAGCCGGCGGCCGAGGAGGCCGAGGCCGCCCAGGCCGCGTACGAGCAGGAGCCGGAAGAGCGGGAGCGTTCGCTGCCAGACCTCATCGAGGCCGCGTTCGCCGGGCTCGACGACAAGAGCTGGGCCGTGGCCCAGAACCGGGTGTTCACGGACGAGCCGTCGGCCGTGGACCAGCTGGCCAAGCTGTTCGCCGTCCCCCCTGCCGAGATCATCGCCACGGAGGGCGAGCTGCGCGACCGCCTGGACCGCTGGCTGGCCAGCGACGAGGCGACCCCGTACCGGGCGCACCTGGAGGAGCTGGTCCGGACGCTGGGCCCGGGCGCTCCCAAGGAGCAGGTGATCGACGCGGCCGACTGGCACAAGGTGGAGATCCAGGCGCTGGAGGTCCCGGCGTGGCAGTTCGTGCTGACGACGCTGGCCCCGCCGCCGCCTCCCCCGCCCCCGCCGCCGCCGGTGCCGGTGCCGGTGCAGCAGGAGCTCCCGCCGCCGCCGCTGCCGCAGCGCAAGCCGTACCAGCAGCAGCCGCAGCCGCCGGTGGAGCTGGTGCCGTCGGCGTTCGGCCCGGTGGGGCTGACGCCGTCCCCGCCTCCTGGGCCGCCGCAGTTCCAGGCGTTCACGCCGGTGGTGCCGCCGGTGCAGGAGGTGAACGGCGAGCAGGAGCAGCCGTTCCAGCAGCCGCCGCCGGTGGGCGAGCCGGAGCAGCCGTACCAGCCGTTGAAGGACGTCTCTCAGACGCAGCGCTGCTTCAGGCAGCCGGACGGCCGCTGGTGGTTGCGCATCGACGTGACGGCGGAGCAGCTCGCGGGCGGTGAGTGCGTGCTGCCGACGGGGTTCGCGTCGTACCTGGGGCTGTCGCCGGGCGAGAGCAGGACGGTGCGCAGCGCCGCGGGCGAGCTGACGATGACGTGGCACGGCCGGCCGACGCTGCTGAGCATCGAGCGGCTGCTGGTGGACGTGGGCGCCCGGGAGGGCGGCCACCTGTTCCTGACGCTGTCGGACGAGGGGGTCCTGCGGGCCAGGCACCTCCCGGTCGCCGCCCAGGGCGCCGAGAAGATCACCAAGGCGCTGCGCCTGGTGGGGTACACGGCTCCGGGCGGCACCAGGGACCAGGCGGCGAGGGTGATCGCCACGAGGATCGGCATGGCGGGCCCGGTCGTCCTGCCCGACCTGCTCGACAGGCTCCGTGAACGCGGGGATCGCGACCTGCTAGAGCTCCTGGACTGAGCCGGGTGCCGCGGCTCGCGATCGGCCCTGAGTTTCCCAGGGAGCTCAGCGCACTGGCCCAGCCGGTGCGCAGGGACGCCGTGGTCGCGCTGCGCCGGTTCCTGCTGAACGTGTCGGGCGCGCCGCATCCGGAGCGGGTGCGGGGCGCCAGGGATCCGCGGGTCGCGACGCTGCGGCTGGCCGAGGGCCATCGCGGGGTGGTGGTGCGGCAGCGGGACGTGTACTGGCTGCGCACGCTGCTGCCGGACCCGGAGGCGTGGGCGTTCGCCCGCCGCCACCGCTATGGCGTGAACCCGGCGATCGGCGTCGTCGAGGAGTGGGACGATGAGGCGCTGGCGCGGGTGGAGCCGGCGTTACGGCGTTCGGCCAGATCAGGGCGGCTGTTCGCGCCGATCTGCGACGGGGATCTGCTGGGGCTCGGCCTCGACGGGCACGCGCTGCCGCTGTTCCGCCTGATCACGACGGAGGCGGACGTGGCCGCGCTGGAGCCGCTGCTGCCGCCCACCCAGTACGTCCCGCTGGCGGTGCTGGCCAGGGGTGGCACGCTGTCGGAGGCGTGGCGGGAGCTGAACGCCTGGCGCGCCGTGGACCGGGACGAGGGCCCGATCGACACGGAGGACCTGTACGCGGCGCTGCTGCGCAGCCCGGACCGGGCGGTGTTCGTCTCGGACAAGGTGACGCTGGACCGGGTGCTGGAGGCGCCGGCGTGGTGCACGTTCCTGTACCCGCCGCAGCACCGGCTGGCCAGGGCGGCCGGCTACGAGCATCCGGTGCTGGTCGTGGGCGGCGCGGGCACCGGCAAGACCGTGGTCGCGCTGCACCGGGCGGCCCATCTGGCGGCGCGCGGGTCGGGGCCGGTGCTGCTGGTCACGTTCTCGCAGAGCCTGGTGGAGGAGCTGTCGGCGAAGCTGGACGTGCTGATCGAGGACGAGGTCGTGCGCAAGCGGGTCGAGGTGGACAACGCCGAGCGCCTGGCGGTGCGCATCGTGGCGGCCGCGGAGGGCCACCGTCCCGCGCTGGTGGGCCGGGGGGCGCGCTCGCTGGCTCAGCTCACGGACGACGCTCTCAGGTTGCTGTCGATCACGACAGGTGATCTGCTCGACGATGTGGATCCGGGGCGCAAGCCGTACCGTCACATGGTTGTGGACGAGGCACAGGACGTCAGCCCGGCGCAGTGGCGGCTGCTGAGGGCGGCCGTGCCGCGGGCGCGCGACGACCTGTTCATCGTGGGCGACCCGCACCAGCGGGTCACCGACACGAAGGTGGCGCTCGGCGCGGTGGGCATCCCCGCCGCGCAGCACGCGCTCGACCGCTCCCACCGGCTGCCGCAGGAGCTGCTGTCCTTCACGGTACGGCTGCGCGGCGGCGGCCCCTCGCCGGGCCTGGTCAAGGGGGTGACCGACTTGTCGGCCTTCAGCGCGACCCGTCACGGCGAGCGGCCGGTGGTCAGGGCGTACGACACGCCTGAGGCGGAGCTGGCGGGGCTGCGCGGCACGATCGACGCCTGGCTCGCCGACGGCGTGCCGGCGCGGGAGATCGCCGTGGGGGCCCGCAACCAGCGGCTGGTCCGCGACGCCAAGCGGGCGCTGCGCGGCCTGGACGTGCGGGCGTCGACGTTCCAGCACATGAAGGGCCTGGAGTTCGAGCGGGTGGCGCTGATCGGGGTGGCGGAGGGCGTGGTGCCCGAGCCGCCGCCGGACGAGCCGTACGCGCGGGCTCGTGCGCTGCAACGCGAACGGAGCATACTGTTCGTCGCCTGCACCCGGGCGCGTTCGATGCTCTATATCTCCCATTCCGGAAGAGGCAGCCCGTTTCTACCCCTCTGATCACATAGTCTGAACTGCGGATATCTTCCCTTTGCCGGTTGGACCTCAATGAACCTCAGCCTGAGCGACCTCGCGCCACCCCTGCGCTGGACCTCCCCTGGTCTGATAGCGCCGATCGTGGAGGAGCCCCAGCTGCCCGAGGCCTGGTGGCAGGCGATCCCCCTCGACCGCGTGTGCGCCATCGTCGGCGCGCCGACCGTCGCCGGCCACCTGGCCGACCTGGCGGTGGCCTTCTGGGGGCATCTCATGCTCGGCGACATCCTGCCGCTGCTGCGCTTCTCCGACCCCGCCGAGGCCGAGCGGACCCCGGAGACGCTGGGCAAGGACGTGGTGCAGAAACTGTTCAGCGGCGTGTTCGAGCGGCTGCTCGAGCCCGCCCCTGAGGCGGTGCCCGCGCCGGCCAGGCCCGACCGGCCGCTGCCCGAGCTGATCGACGAGCTGTTCGGCGCGCTGGACGACCGGCAGCGCGCCATCGCCCGCGACCGCCTGTACGCCACGCAGCGCGCCACGCTCGACGAGCTGGCGCAGCGGTTCTCGGTGACGCGGGAGCGGATCAGGCAGATCGAGCGCGACCTGCGCGACCACGTGGAGTCCTGGCTGAGCAGGCCGGAGGCCGCCGCCCTGGTGGCGCACGTCGCCTGGCTGCGCGGCCGGCTGGGCTCCGCGGCCCCGGCCGACGACCTCCAGGCCACCGTTCCGTGGCACCGCACCGAGCTGCGCACGCTGGGCATCCCCGCGTGGCGGTTCGTGCGGACGCTGCTGACGGGCTACGAGCAGGCCGACGGCTGGCTCGTGGCGGGCGGGGCCGACGAGCTGAGGGAGAAGACGCGCCAGCTCTTCGCCGACGGGCCGCACCCGCTCGGCGAGGCCGTGTCCATGGTGGCGCAGCTCGGCGTGCGCGAGGACGTCGCCGAGCGGTGGATCCTGGCCGTGCCGCAACTCCGTGTGCTGGGCCAGCACGTGGTGCCGTGGCCGCGCAGCATCAACGAGAAGGCCGAGGCGGTGCTCGCGGTGGCGGGCGCGCCCCTGTCGCCCGAGGAGATCCAGGAGCGCATCGGCGAGGACTACAGCCTGGTCGGCATCCGCAACCAGCTCACCGCCGACGAGCGCTTCCGCCGGGTCGACCGCAACAAGTACGGGCTGACCAGGTGGGGCGGCGACGAGTACCTGGGGATCAGGGAGATGATCGCCAGGGAGATCGAGCGGGCCGGCGGCGAGGCGTCGGTGAGCACGATCGTGGCCAACCTGACCTCCCGCTACGACGTGAGCGAGAGCTCGGTGCGCGCCTACTCGGGCGGGCCCGGGTTCGAGCGCACGCAGCGGGGCTGGATCAGGGTGGCCGGCACCGCGCCCGGGGGCGAGGCGGAGCCGTACCAGCCGCGCAAGGACGTCTCCGAGACGCGGCGCAGCTTCCGCTCCCGCGACGGCCGCTGGTGGCACCGCGTGGACGTCAACGCCGAGCACCTGCGCGGCTCCGGGTCGCCGCTGCCCACAGGGTTCGCGGCGTACCTGGGGATGGCGCCGGGCGGGCAGCTCACGGCGTCCGCGCCGTCCGGCGACGTGGTGATCAGCTGGCACAACCAGCCCACGATGGGCTCTATCCGCAACGTCCTCGCCGAGTACAAGGCTCAGGAGGGCGACCACGTCTTCCTGACCGTGTCCGACGGCGGCGAGCTGCTGACCCGCTACCTGCCGGCCGCGCCGGTCAACATGCCGCCGATCAACCGGGCACTCTACCTGTTCGGCTACACCGCGCCCGTCAGCTCCGAGATGGAGGGGCTGCGGCTGATCGGGGCCAGGATCGGGCTGCCCGACACGGCGACGCGCGAGGAGATCCTGGCCAGGCTGCGCGAGCGCGGCGACCGCGACATTCTCGGTTTCCTGGGCGGATGACGCCGGGCTAAGCTCGGCAGATGTTGCGGATCTACGACACGCGCGCCAGGCAGGTCGAGGAGATCGCCGCCGGGCGCGCGCTGCGGATGTACACGTGCGGCCCCACGGTCTATCGCCACGCGCACGTGGGCAACCTGCGCACGTACCTGCTGTCCGACCTGATCAGACGGGTCCTGGAGCGGCGGCGGGTGCGGGTCGTGGCCTGCCAGAACATCACCGACGTCGGCCATCTCACCGACGACGCCGACGCGGGCGAGGACAAGGTCCTGCTGCGGGCGCGGGCCGAGGGGCGCTCGCCGCTGGAGCTGGCGCGCCACTACGAGGAGGCGTTCAGGGCCGACACGGCCGCGCTCAACCTCCGGCCGCCCGAGCACATGCCCAGGGCCAGCGAGACCGTCGACCTGATGATCGAGCTGATCGCCAAGCTGGTCGAGCAGGGCCACGCCTACACCGTGCCCGACGGGTCGGTGTTCTTCGACGTGCGCACGTTCCCCTCCTACGGGGAGATCTCCGGCAACCGGCTCGACGCGCTCAAGCCCGCCCACCGCATCGACGCGGTCGATGCGCGCAAGCGCTTCCACGCCGACTGGGCGCTGTGGAAGCCCGGCGAGGGCGAGCTGACCTGGGAGGCGCCGTGGGGGCGCGGCTTCCCCGGCTGGCACGTGGAGTGCTCGGCCATGTCGCTGCGCTATCTCGGCTCGCGCTTCGAGATCCACACGGCCGGCATCGACCTGCGCTTCCCGCACCATGAAGACGAGCGGGCGCAGTCGAACGCGGCCACCGGCCACGAGGTGGTGGACCACTGGGTGCACGGCGAGCACCTGCTCTTCGACGGCCAGAAGATGGCCAAGTCCACCGGCAACGTGGTGCTGCTGTCCGACGTCGTGGCGGCCGGGCTCGACCCGCTGGCCGTGCGGATGGCGTTCCTGGAGCACCGCTACCGCCAGCAGATGAACCTGACGTGGGACACACTGAAGGCCGCCGACCGCACGGTGCGCAGGTGGCGCTCCCGGGTGGCCGAGTGGGCCGAGTCGGTCAGCGCGCCCCTGTCGCAGGAGCACGTCGACCGCGCCGAGGCGGCCTTCGACGACGACCTCGACACCCCGGCGGCGCTGCGGGTGCTGCGGGAGCTGGAGCGCGACGAGTCGGTGGCGCCGGGGGCGAAGTTCGAGACGTTCCTCCATCTCGACCAGGTGCTGGGGCTCGACCTGTCGATCGACATCGGCCGGCCCAAGGTGCTGCCGCCGGGTGCCGCCGAACTGCTGGAGGCGCGGGAGCGGGCGCGCGCGGCGAAGGACTACGCCGCCTCCGACCGGCTGCGCGACGAGCTGGCCGAGCTGGGGGTGCGGGTGTCCGACACGCCGGAGGGGCAGACGTGGGCCTGAGCGGGCGTCCGGAGGAGTGATCACGAACTGCCAGACTTGATGCCAGTTCGGCATGAAGGAGGTGGCGGTGCGACCCTACGCGTGGATGCCGTGGCCGTTGCGGTGGTCGGCCCGGGTGTTGACCGTTGTTCTCGCATTGGCCCTGGTGCTGGCGGGGGTTGTCGTCTACACCGTGCGGAAGTCGTTCCCGCAGGTGGACGGGACGCTGCGGCTCCCGGGCCTGACGGGTAACGTCGAGATTTATCGGGATAAATCGGGAATCCCCCACATTTATGCTGATTCTGCGGCGGACCTGTTCATGGCCCAGGGCTTCGTCCACGCCCAAGACCGCTTCTTCGAGATGGACTTCCGCCGCCACCTGACCGCTGGGCGCCTGTCGGAGCTGTTCGGCGCCTCCACGCTCGACAACGACAAGGCCCTGCGCACCATGGGCTGGCGCAGGGTGGCCGAGCGGGAGCTGCCGGACCTGGCCGAGGAGACCCAGGGCTACCTCGACGCGTACTCCAAGGGGGTCAACGCCTGGCTCACCGCCAACCCCAACGCCTCCGACCGCAGCCTCGAGTACTCCATCCTCAAGCTCCAGGGCGGCGGCGGCACGCCCGAGAAGTGGACGCCGGTCGACTCCGTGGCCTGGCTCAAGGCCATGGCGTGGGACCTGCGCTCCAACGTCGAGGACGAGATCGACCGCGCCCTGGCGCTGACCAGGCTGCCCAAGGAGCGGGTCGAGCAGCTCTACCCCGGCTACCCCTTCGACCGGCACCTCCCGATCGTCAACGAGGGCGCCCTCGCGCAGGGCCGCTTCGACCAGCGCGCCGAGCCGCGCCTGCGCGGCAACCGCGCGCTGCGCGACGCCGCCGGCACGCTGGCGGACGTGCCCAACGCGCTGGGCACCGCCGACCGCGCCGGACTCGGGTCGAACTCATGGGTGATCTCCGGCGAGTACACCACCAGCGGCAAACCGCTCCTGGCCAACGACCCGCACCTGTCGGCGCAGCTCCCGTCCGTCTGGTACCAGGCGGGGCTGCACTGCCGCAAGATCACCGAGACGTGCCCGTACGACGTGACCGGGTTCACCTTCTCCGGCGTGCCCGGCGTGATCATCGGGCAGACCGGCAAGATCGCGTGGGGCTTCACCAACCTCGGCCCCGACGTGGCCGACCTCTTCCTTGAGCAGGTCGACGGCGACACCTACCTCTACAAGGGCTCCCGGCTGCCGCTGGAGACCCGGCAGGAGAAGATCAAGGTGGCCGGCGGCAAGACCGTCACGATCACCGTCAGGAGCACCCGGCACGGCCCCCTGATCAACGAGGTCATCCCCAGCGCCCGGCCCAGCGGCGAGGCCAACGCGGTGGCGCTGCAGTGGACGGCGCTGACGCCCGGCAGGACGGTCGACGCGATCTTCGCGCTGAACAAGGCGGGCGACTGGCAGGAGTTCAAGGCCGCCGCGTCCCTGTTCGACGTCCCCGCCCAGAACCTCATCTACGCCGACACCACCGGCAAGATCGGCTACCAGGCCCCCGGCCGCATCCCCGTGCGCGCGAACGGCGACGGCACCTGGCCCGTGCCCGGCTGGACCGGCGAGTACGACTGGAACGCCGCCCCCATCCCCTACGACCAGCTCCCCTCGGTCGAGGACCCGGCCGACGGCTTCATCGTCACCGCCAACAACGCCGTCATCGCCCCCGACCGCTACAAACCGCTGCTCACCAAGGACTGGTCCTACGGCTACCGCTCCGAGCGCATCCGCACCCTGATCAAGGAGGCCATCAGGAAGGGCCCGATCGACGCCGCCACCATGGAGGAGATCCAGCGCGACAGCTCCAACGGCTTCGCGCAGACGCTCGTCCCCGCCCTGATGGAGGTGGACCTGGCGGGCCCGTCCGTGCAGGCCAGGGAGCTGCTGAGGTCGTGGGACGGCACGCAGCCGGCCGGCTCGGCGCCCGCCGCGTACTTCAACGCCGTCTGGCGGCACCTGCTCACGCTGACGTTCGACGACGACCTGCCGGAGGCGGCCCGCCCCACGGGCGGCGACCGCTGGTACGAGGTCGTCAGGCGCCTCCTGGAGACCCCTGACGACCCGTTCTGGGACGACGTCACGACCAAGAACGTCACGGAGCGGCGCGACGACATCCTCCGCCAGGCCATGGCCTCGGCCCACCAGGAGCTCGCCGAGCGGCTCGGCGACGACGTCAAGGCGTGGCGCTGGGGCGACCTGCACCAGCTCGAACTGGTCAACGGCTCGCTCGGCACGTCCGGGATCGCGCCGGTGGAGGCATTGTTCAACCGGGGGCCGCTGCCGGTCGGCGGCGGCAAGGACGCGGTGGACGCCACGGGCTGGAACGTCCAGAACGGCTACGCGGTCACGGCCGTGCCGTCGATGCGGATGGTCGTCGACCTGTCGGACCTGGACAAGTCCCGGTGGATCAACCTCACGGGAGCCTCCGGGCACGCCTTCCACGACAACTACTGGGACCAGGCCGCGACGTGGGCGCGGGGCGACCTGCTGCCGATGTACACGAAGCCGGAATCGGTCAAGAAGGCCGCCGTGCACACGCTGAAACTGACTCCCTGACTTTACGGACGTCCGATATTCGGGGGCTTTTAGGCCGTCAAGAGCCCCCGCGTCGCCGCCACCAGAGCCGCTGGTGCGGATAGCCGCCGTCGTCCAGACCGGCCAGGCGTTCGAAAACGTTGTACGAAGCCTGGTGCCCGCAGACGATCACCGAGCCGAGCATGGCGAGCAGATAGAGCGGCAGCATCGGCAGGCCGAGGCACCAGGCCCACTGCGTGGCGTGCCGCCCCTCGTGCAGGACGAGCCGGTCGTCGAGGGTGTCTCTCCTGGTCAGGACCACGTTTCCGACCGTGAACGCCCCCGCGATCGGGAAGCGGTAACGGTAGCCGAAGGCCAGGATGAGGCCGTCGGGGCCGGGCACCTTGGAGGCGCCGCCCACGATCGCGATCAGCAGGCCGAGGGGCGTGGAGAGGTTGACGTAATTCACCGCCCGCCGGAACCGGAAGCGCCTGTTCATGCGTCTCAGTCTTGACCAATCTTGACAAGTCGGAATAATGATCCCCGTCCTGAAATCTCCCACAAGAGCAGGATTATGAGATTCTCCATCCTGGGCGCGCTGCTCGGCACCGTCGCACTGGCAGGAGCCGGCGGAGTCGCGATCACCCAGACGTCAGCGACCGATTCCCTACGATTCACCGACACTCCTCTCCACGCACAGCAGGCAGCGTTAGCCGGCGACCCCTCGACGTCGCCGCCCTCCACGACGCCGCCCTCCACGTCGCCTTCCCCCACCGAGACCACCACCCCGACGGCGACACCGTCCCCTACTGACGGGGACTACACCGCCGAGACCCGGGTGGTCAAGAGAAGAGGCGTTTCCTACCTCGCCGTCTCGGTCACCTACGAAGGGGCGGCGTTCTTCAACGTCGACCAGCGCGTGTGCAAGAGGAGGACGTGCAAGACCGCGAGCGTCGACCTCATGGTCGTCGGAGGCGACGCGAACGCCACCACCCGGCTCGGCCGGGGCACGTACAAGAAGAAAGGGCAGGCCGGGGTCAGCATGGCGCCGCTGCCGACCGTCACGGTCCGCGAGACGGTCACGGTGACCGAACCAGGTCCCACGGTCACCGTCACCGAGCCGGGGCCGACGGTCACGGAGACGTTCACCTGTCAGCCGTACGTCGAGCCGACGGACACCCTTCCGCCGTCGGGAGAGCCGACGGGCACCCTCACCCCGTCCGTGGAGCCCACCCCGACTCCGACGCCCACCGTCACCGAGACCCCCACCGACACTGTGTCTCCCACTGTGTCGCCCACCTTGTCTCCCACGGAAACTCCAACGGACACTCCCTCGGAGATCCCGACCTGTCCGGCGCCGTCCGAGACTCCGGCGGAGCCGCCCACTGACGAGACCCCGACCCCGACCCCGACCGACACCAGCGTTCCGACCGACACCGCCACGGCCACGCCGTCGGAGTCGGCGAGCACTCCCGCCGCCCAGTAGGGCCGCGACCTCTCACCCGGGCCAGGCCACGTGCCTGGCCCGGCCCATGCTCACAGCGACTTGTAGCGGCCGTCGTGGTAGAGGAGCGGCGCCCCCTCCGACGGCGTGCCCAGCGCCGTCACCCCGCCCACCACGATCGAGTGGTCGCCGCCGTCGTGCACCGCCGTGGTCGCGCACTCCACGGTGGCGATGGCCCCGTCGAACAGCGCCACCCCCGACTCCCCCCGGTGGTGCGGCCACCGGGCGAGCTGCCCGTTCAGCGGCCGCCCCCGGTGGGCGAAGAAGCGCGAGGCGTCCTCCATGGAGGCCGGCAGGACCGACACGCCCCACACGCCGGCTTCGAGCACGGCGTCGTGGAAGCGCGCCACCTTCTCCGCGCAGAACAGCACGAGCAGCGGGTCGAGGGAGACGGAGGTGAAGGAGTTGATCGTCATCGCGTGATCGACGTCGCCCAGCCTGGTCGTCACGATCGCGACTCCGGTGGCGAAGCGGCCGATGACTCTCCGGTACGTACCCGGATCCACGTGCCGCTCGATGAAATGCACCTAGCTACTTTATGCCTCTACGTCTGGTTTTTCGGAGGGGTACCCCCGCAAAAGCCACGATCCCCCTCCCGAGGAGGGCGAAAGCAGGTAGGCCGCGACGAGGGCCAGCAACCCCCCGTACAGGTAGACGTACCCGGGAGGACCGGACGCGATCACCAGGTCCCCCATCCCCAGCTCCAGCGTGAACGGCATCGTCACCAGCAGCCAGCCGAGCGCCGTCACCATGGCGCCGAGCCTGGCCCGCATCAGCCTGCCCGCCCCCAGGCACACCCCGAACAGCACCAGCACCCAGGCGATCGCGGCCACCGGGATCACGCCCACCTGCCACGTGGGATGCGTGAACCCGCCCACGACGGCCATGACGACCCCGAGCACGAACAGCATGCCGTACGCCGCCCCGCCCAGCGCCGACTCGGCCTGGCTGCGATGTTCCATGTCGAATGAGGTTAGTGGATGCCCGCGAAGAGATCGTTCTCGCGGTTGTGCGGCTCACCGAGGCCGCCCGCGTCCACCGGCGGGCCCGGCACCGGCGCCCCGGGGACGCCGATGGCCAGCGTGTAGTGCTCGACGCCCAGCACCTCCTGGCCGATGTTGTTGGACAGCGCGTACCAGGGGGGCCGCACCGTGACCTGCGTGGCGTGCGCGCGCAGCGCCTCCACCTTGTTGCCGATCCAGGGGCGGGCGTCGATCTCGGTGGTGATGTCCTCGTCGGGGCTGCCGAACGGCATGTCGTCGACGTTCTCCGCCTGGAACGCGACGTCGGCCTCGCGCAGCGCGTCGGCGCCGCGCCGCAGCACCGACCGCGCGACCGCCGTGTGGTAGAACTTCGCGATCTGCCACGGCTCGCCCTCGCCGAAGCCCGGCTTCGCCGCCAGCTCGAACGCCCTGCGCGAAACCCGGTGCGCCTGGATGTGGTCGGGGTGGCCGTAGAAGCCGTTGGCGTCGTAGGTGACGAGGACCTGCGGGCGTACCTCCCGGATGACCTTGACCAGCTCTCCCGCCGCCTCGTCGAGGTCGGCGCCCCAGAACGCGCGCGGGTGGTCGTTGGAGGCCACGCCCATCATGCCGGAGTCGCGCCAGCGGCCCGGCCCGCCCAGGAAACGGTGGTCCTCCACGCCCAGCGCCTGGCAGGCCGCGGCCAGCTCGCCCACGCGGTACTGGCCCAGCGCGTCGTCCCGATCGGCGGCCAGGTGCGCGAGATCCGCGGGGATGATCTCCCCCTCCTCGCCGAGCGTGCAGGTCACCAGCGTGACGTGCGCGCCCTCCGCGACGTACTTCGCCATGGTCGCGCCGGTGCCGATCGACTCGTCGTCCGGATGTGCGTGCACGAGCAGGAGCCGTCGATCAGTCATGTCCACGAGCGTAGCAATGGCAGGATTGAGGCCATGAGCGAGAGCTTCCCGCGCCTGTCCGCCCGGACCCGCCGGTTCACCCTGGGGGTCCCCCGCGGCTTCACGATCTCCCCCGACGGCGGGCGGGTGGTGTTCCTGCGCACCAAGTCGGGCACCGATCCGGTGACCTGCCTGTGGGAGCTCGACACCGAGACCCACGTCGAGCGGCTGGTGGTCGATCCCCGCACCCTCCACGCCGACGAGGAGGACCTGCCGCCGGAGGAGCGCGCCAGGCGCGAGCGCAGCCGCGAGGCCGCGGGCGGCGTGGTCGCCTACGCCACCGACGCGGCCGTGCGGCAGGCGTGCTTCGCGCTGTCCGGCGGGCTCTACGTGGTCGAGCTGGCGAGCGGCCAGACGCGCGCGCTCTCCACGCCGGGCCGGGTCATCGACCCCCGCCTGTCCCCCGACGGGCGACATGTCGCCTACGTCTGCGACGGCGCCCTGCGCGTGCAGGCCCTCGACGGGGGCGACGACCGGGCGCTCGCGCGGCCGGAGTCCGAGACGGTGACCTACGGGCTGGCCGAGTTCATCGCCGCCGAGGAGATGGACCGCATGCGCGGCTACTGGTGGGCGCCCTCCAGCGACGCCCTCCTCGTCGAGCGCGCCGACGACGCCCCCGTGCACCTGTGGCACATCGCCGACCCCGCCAATCCCGGCCGCCCGCCCGTCGCCCAGCGCTACCCCGCCGCCGGCACCCCCAACGCCCTCACCGAGCTGTTCGTGCTGGGGCTCGACGGGTCGCGCGTGCCGGTGCCGTTCGACGAGGAATACCTCGTCACCGCGGCTTGGGACTCCCACGCGCTGTCCATCGTGACGCTCACCCGCGACCAGCGGACGATGCGGCTGTTCTCCGTCGACCCGGCCACCGGAGCCACCTCCCTCGTCCGCGAGGACACCGACCCCGCCTGGGTCGACATCGTCGGCGGCGTGCCCGCGCACCTCGACGACGGCTCCCTCGTGTGGGTGGCCGGCTCCGAGGGCGGCCACCGCCTGATCGTCGGCGACCGCGCGGTCACCCCGCCCACGCTCCAGGTGCGGGCCGTGCTCGACGTCGACCACGACAGCGTGCTGTTCAGCGCCAGTGGCGACCCCACCGAGATCCACCTGTGGACCTGGGACGGCCACTCGCTGCTGCCCGTCTCCACCCGCTCCGGGGTGTTCTCCGGCCGGATGTCCGGCGGGGTCGGCGTGCTCACCGAGCAGAGCCTCGACGACGAAGGCGTCTCCACCACCGTCGTCCGCCGCGACGGCATGGCCGTGCCCATCCCGTCGTTCGCCGAGCGCCCCGGCCTCGACCTGCGCGTCTCGCTCGGCCGCTCCGGCCACCGCGAGCTGGCCACCGCCGTGGTGCTCCCCACCTGGTACGAACCGGGGTCCGGCAAGCTGCCCGTACTGATGGACCCGTACGGCGGGCCGCACGCCCAGCGGGTGCTCAACCGGCGCGGCGCCTTCCTGGAGAGCCAGTGGTTCGCCGAGCAGGGCTTCGCCGTCATCGTCGCCGACGGCCGCGGCACCCCCGGCCGGGGCACCGAGTGGGAGCGCGCCGTCCTCGGCGACCTCGCCACCCCCGCCCTGGAAGACCAGATCGACGCCCTGCACGGGGTGGCCGAGCAGTACCCCGACGACCTCGACCTGACCCGCGTCGCCATCCGCGGCTGGTCGTTCGGCGGCTACCTCGCGGCGCTCGCGGTGCTGCGCCGCCCCGACGTGTTCCACGCCGCCGTCGCCGGCGCGCCGGTGACCGACTGGCGCCTGTACGACACCTGCTACACCGAACGCTACCTCGGCGACCCCGAGGCGCAGCCGGAGGTGTACGAGAAGTCGTCCCTGTTCGCCGACGCCGCCAAGCTGGAGCGCCCGCTGCTCCTCATCCACGGCCTCGCCGACGACAACGTCGTGGCCGCCCACACCCTCCGCCTGTCCTCGGCCCTGCTGGCGGCCGGGCGGCAGCACAGCGTGCTGCCGTTGTCGGGGGTGACGCACATGACGCCGCAGGAGGTCGTGGCCGAGAACCTGCTGCTGCTACAGGTCGACTTCCTG
>NZ_JAATEP010000083.1:0-37953 GCF_012034275.1 Nonomuraea composti
CTTCAGGGGGGCCAATGGCCGGGAGATCACCCGGGGCGGCGGCCGCGGAGGGGGCGGCCCTCGCCCTCGTACGGGCGGGGCTGCCGGCCCCCGCCGCGGCGGCCGCCACGGTGCTGCGCTGCGACACCTTCGTGCACGCCAACGACAACGACCTCGGCATCGCCGCCTGCAGCAACCCCACCGGCCAGACCTGGATCTTCCGGGCCGTGGTCGTCTGCGGCCGGGCCCCCGACGTCGTGGGCGAGTGGGTGACGCTCCCGCCGGGCGGCTACGGCGAGTCGCAGGGCTACTGCGGCGGCATCTTCACCAGCGGGGTCGGAGCCGTCGGCGTGGACGAACGACCGGCCTGAGCCCCGGGAACGACGAAGGGCACCGTCGCCGGACGGTGCCCTTGCCAGTCCCGAAGGGGCTCTGATCGCCGGCCGGAACCCGGAAGCCGACCCCGCGCAGCACCAGCGGGCTGTCGTCCTCGCTCGGCGACGGCATGCGCGTGCTGGCGGCGTTGCAGCCGCCGGCCCACGTAGGCCCACGGCACCATGAAGATCAGAATGAGCGCCGCACTTGGACACCGCTGCCGCGCCGACGGCGGAGGGGAAGTGCCTGCAGGACGGCGGTGTCGCCGTCCTCGTCCCGCGAGCCGATCTCCATGCCGGACGGAGGCGCCGTCCGCCGCAGGTCCCTACGATGGGGGGAAATGCTGGCTTCCCTGCGGTTCATCACCTCCCCCCGGACGGTCCGGCTGCGCCTGACCCTCCTGTACGGGGTGCTGTTCGCCGCGTCGAGCGCGGTGCTCCTCACCATCACGTTCCTGTTGGTCTGGAACTCCCGGCGCAACGCCGCGTCGCTGCGCTACGGCACCCTGGAGCCCGGCCGGCAGGGGCCCATCCCCCCGCTCAGCGTCGCCGAGCAGGCCCGCGAGTACGTCCAGCGGCAGAACGAGGCCCTCATCCAGGACCTGCTGATCCAGTCGATGATCGCGTTCGCCATCATGACGATCATCTCGTTCGCGATCGGCTGGCTGATCTCCGGGCGGGTCCTGCGGCCGCTGCGCACGATGAACGACACGATCAGGCGGATCTCCGCACGCAACATCCACGAACGGCTCGCCCTGCAAGGCCCCCGCGACGAGCTGAGGAATCTGGCCGACACCGTCGACGGGCTGCTCGGCAGGCTGCACGCCGCGCTGGACGCGCACAAGCATTTCGTCGCCAACGCCGCCCACGAGCTGCGCACGCCGCTCACCGTGGAGCACGCGCTGCTGGAAGAGGCCCTGCTCGACGCCGGCGCCGACGCCGACTCCCTGCGCTCCACGATGGGCCGGCTGCTGTCCATCAGCGAGCAGCAGGGGCGCCTGCTGGAGTCGCTGCTCACCCTGGCCGAGAGCGAGGGCGGGCTCGCCCACCGGCAGCCCGTCGATCTGGCGGCGGTCGCCGACCGGGTGGTACGCGCGACCGCCGCCGGCGACCTGCGGCTCCTGCCCGCTCTCTCGCCCGCCCTGGCTTCGGGGGACCCGGCTCTGATCGAACGGCTCGTGGCCAACCTCGTCGACAACGCGGTGCGGTACAACGTGCCCGGCGGCCGGGTGGAGGTCACCACCGGCGTCACCGACGGCTGGGCCGTCGTCTCGGTGCTGAACACCGGGCCGGTGATCCCGCCCGACCAGGTGGAACGTCTGCTCGAGCCCTTCCAGCGGCTGGATCGCACCGTGCGCGGCAACGGCCACCACGGGCTGGGCCTGTCCATCGTGCGTGCCATCGCCGCCGCCCACGACGCCCTGCTCTCCGCGCTGGCCCGGCCCGATGGCGGGTTGTCGGTGCGGGTCTCCTTCCCGCTCGCGACCGGCCTGGCCGCGCGGAACGGAGCATGAAGGAGCCGCCGGTCACACCGTGCGGAGGGCGGCGGTCGGCGACATCCGGGCCGCGCGGAGGGCCGGCAGCAGCCCGGAGACCGCGCCGATCAGCAGCGCGGCGGCGATGCCCCCCGTCCACGCCTGCACGGGGATGACGACGGCCCAGCCCCGGCCGGCCGCGTAGACCACCGTGGCCAGAACCCCGGCGGCCACGCCCGCGACGCCGCCGAGCGCCGCGAGCAGAATCGCCTCGCCGAGGAACTGCATGCGGATCTGCCCCTTCGTGGCGCCGAGTGCCCGGCGCAGACCGATCTCCGAGCGGCGTTCGAGCACCGAGATGATCATGATGTTGGCGACGCCGACGGCGCCCACCACCAGTGCCACGGCTCCGAGGCCGAGGAAGAGGCTGTTGAACGCCCCTTCGGCCGCGGCCCGGGCGGTCAGCGCGTCGGACGGCTGGCTGACGTTCACCTCGTTGGCGGCCTGGGGATTGGCGGTCCGTGCCAGCACGGCCTGGACCTCCTCGACGTGATCGGTATCCGCGCGCACATAGAGCGTGGTGGGCGGGCCGTCCGCCGGCTCACCCCGGAAGACGCTCACGTGCCCCAGGTACTTGCGGGCCGCCTCGTAGCCGATCAGCACGCTCACGTCGATCTCCGGGGCCAGCGTGGCCGGCTTCAGGATGCCCGCGATGTGGAACCACTGGCCACCGGCCCAGATCCGCAGGCCGGGATGGACGCGGTCGATCCCCAGCCGCTGCGCCGCCACCGACCCCAGCACCGCGACGGGGCCCGTGGCGGTGCCCGCGTTCAGCCAGCTCCCCCGATCCACCCCGATGGTCAGGACCGAGGGCAGGTTGAGACTGGCCGCCCGGATCTGCAGGGCCCCCGTACTGGCCGGGGGGACCATGGGGCTCCGGTACACCTTCGCGTCCTTGATCAACCCTGCGTGCCCGACGTGCTGGACGCGGGGCACGTGCGACACCCGCGCGGGCGCCTCGATCGGGAGGTCCGCGATCTGGCCGCCGAAGCTCCGCCCGGCCTCGACCTTGAGCAGGTTGGTCCCGAGCCTGTCGATCTCCGCGAGGAGGCCCGCCTGCGAGGACGAGGACAGGCCCAGAACCGCGACGATGGCAGCCGTGCCGATCGCGATTCCCAGCGCCGACAGGGCGGCACGCAGCGGCCGCGTGCGCAACCCCACGTTGGCGACCCTCGCGCTGTCCCGGAAGGACAGCCGGGCCCTGCGGCCGACGCCGGGACGTTCATGCGTTGCCGTACTCATGTGACCCCCGCCGAGTCGTAGATCACCTGGCCGTCGAGCATCCGGATCTGGCGCGGCAGGGCGGCGGCGAGCTCCAGATCGTGCGTGACCACGATGATCGTCGCCCCTTCCGCATGCAGCTCGTGCAGGAGCTCCACGATCGACGTGCCGGTGACGCTGTCGAGGTTGCCGGTCGGCTCGTCGGCGAGGACGATCGCCGGCCGGCCGATCAAGGCGCGGGCGATGGCCACCCGCTGCCGCTCGCCACCGGAGAGCTTGGGCGGCCGGAACCCGGCCCGGTGCGCCAGGCCGACCCGCTTGAGCGCCTCCTCGGCCCGCGCACGGCGCTCGGCCAGGCCGGCTCCGGTGTACAACAACCCGTCGGCGACGTTCTCCGCCACGGTGGCGTACTCGGCGAGGAAGAACTGCTGGAAGACGAAGCCGATGCGGTGCGCCCGCAGCAGGGACAGCTCCGTGTCGGACAGCCCGGCCACATCGACGCCGTCGATCCGCACGGTGCCACCGCTGGGCCGCTCCAGCGTCCCCATCACATGCAGCAGTGTGGACTTGCCCGAGCCGGACGGGCCGACGATCGCGGTCAGCTCGCCGCGGCGCACGGTGAAACTCACCCCCCGCAGCGCGGACACCGGCGGCTGCTCACCGTAGACCTTGGTGACCTCCTCGAGCGCCAGGACCTCGTCCCGGTGCGCGGCCGAGGAGGAGTTTCGCGCGGCGGGATCGGCGGAGCGCCTCATATCGACGGCACCACCACTCTGTCGCCCGCGGCGAGTGCCCCCTTGACCTGGACACGCCCGCTGACGTTGTCGAACAGGCCGAGCTCCACCGGGACGATCTCCCGCCGCCCGTCGGCGCGCACCCGCTCCACCGCGAACCCGCCGGCGGCCCTGCCGATCACCGAGGTCACCGGCACGATCAGCGCGTCCTTCACCTCGCCGACCGTGATCTCCACCCGGACCGGGGCGTTGTCCAGCTTCCGCACGTCCTGTGGCCGGTCCAGGGCGATGAGGACCGGGATCGTGGTGTCGGTAGTGCCGGACCCCGCCCCCTCCCCCCGCCTGGCGACGGCGCCGACCCAGATGACCTTGCCCGAGGTCGTCGTGTTGTCCGGCAGCGTGATCTGCACGCGATCTCCCACCTCGACCAGGCTCTGCTGGGCGGCGTTGAGATCGACGCTCACCTGGCGCTCCGCCAGCGAGGCCTGCACGACCTCGGCGCCGGCGCGGGCGATGGTGCCGAGCCGGCCGGCCACCCCGATCACCCGGATGGAGACGGGCATGAAGACGGCATCGCCCAGGGGGAGCTCGCCGGTCACCTTCATCCCGCGCTGCTTCTGCAGCTTCCGCAGCGCCCGCGCCGTCTTCGAGGTGAACCGGTCGCCGCTCACCTTCAGGTTCCGGTTGAGCTGCCCGACGTCCTTGCCCTTCGCGCCGGTCGACAGGTCGCGGTAGGCCGGCGTGTCCCCGCACAGCAGCAGCACCGGGCGGTCGTCGACACGGTACAACGTCTCCCCGCAGCCGACCTTGTCACCGTCCTGCGGCAGCTGGGTGTAGATCCCGCGAGCCTGGTTGACCGCCGAGTACGGCGAGCCGTCGGGCCGCCTGCGGTACCCGAGCGTCCCGTCGTCGGTGATCTGGGAGTCAAGCCGCCCCTTCGTCACCGTCGCCGTCTCCGGTGGGAGGGCCCGCGCGCTCGACGTGGTGCCATCGGGAAGGGGCAGGAGGATCACCCCCGCGGTGACGACGGCCGCGGCGGCCACCGCGAGACCTGCGACACGGGATCTCCGCATCACTGACCGCCAATCAGCCCGCCGGGGTTGAGCTGGCGGCAGGCTTCCGCCGCGGCTCTGTACTCCGGTGAGTTCTGATCGACGTTCCCGCTCAGCAGGGCGCCGCCTTCGGGGTCGGGGAAATCCGGGACGCCGTTCTTCCGCATGCACTCGGCGTACTTGATCATCTTCTGCTGCTGCTCGGGCGACATCTGACCGCCGCCGCCCAGGAACCCGGCGGGCTGCAGGTCCTTGCACTTGTCCAGGGCCGCCTTCCACTGCGGCGAGTTCGGGTCCAGGACGGTGCCGCGCCTGAAGTTGGTGGTGAACTGACCGTCGACCGGGTCGGAGAAGTCCTTGAGGCCGTTGCTGCGCATGCACTCGGCGAACTTCACCGCCTTCGCCTGTCCGTCGGCGGCGCCGGTCCCCTTCCCGGCGGTTTCCTGTGGGTCCGCTCCGGCCGAGCAGCGTGCGATGATCAGGCCGAGCGCCGCCAGTGCCACGATTGCCGTCCGCATGGTGCCTTCCTCCTGTCTTGTGGGCTTCTCGGCACCTGTCTACGGGAGGGCCGGTGACAGGGGCGTCAGGCGTGTTGTGACCGTGGTGTGACGCACCGGCCGGTCGGCGACGATCAGATCCGGTAGCCCACGCGGGGGACGGTCTCGATCAGCGGGGGCGGCCCCAGCTTCGACCGAAGCCGGTTGATCGTCGCCTTGACGGTGGTGGTGAACGGGTCGGCCTCCTCGTCCCACACCCGTTCCAGCAGCTCCTCGGCCGGTACGACGCGGCCGCCGGCGGCGAGCAGATACTCCAGCACGGCCAGTTCCTTCGGGGTCAGCGGCAGCCGCATGCCGGCCCTCGTCGCCACCCGCCCGGCCGGGTCGAGCCGCAGATCGCCGTGGACCAGGATGGGCGGCGTGGGCGGCGCGGCCCGTCTGCCCAGCGCGCGGATCCGCGCCACGAGCTCGGCGAAGGCGAAGGGCTTGGGCAGGTAGTCGTCGGCGCCCAGGCTCAGACCGGCGACCCGGTCGGCGATCGTGCCGGAGGCGGTGAGCATCAGCACCCGCGTCCGCCGGGCTCCCGCGGCGAGCTCCCGGCACAGGTCGTCGCCGTGCATGCCGGGGATGTCCCGGTCCAGGACCACCACGTCGTAATCGACCACGAAGAGGCGCTCGTGCGCGTCGTCACCGTCGTAGCTGACGTCGACCGCCATGCCCTCCCGGCGCAGCACCCGCGCCACCGAATCCGCCAGCTCGGCCTGATCTTCCACGACGAGCACGCGCATATCGCTCTATCCTGCTCCGGCGTCAGTCACAACGAGGTCACAGGGACCCGGCCACAACGCCGACACGTGCCAGCCGTGGAACCGCAGCGCGTCGGTCAGGCGCTCGGAGTCCTGCGGCCGCACGGAGATCTCGGCCACCGCGACCGGCAGGCCGGGCGAGTGCTCGAGGCGGACGTCCTCGATGTTCACCTCGGCCGTACGGGCTCGGCGGAGGTCTCCGGCCCCGAGCAGAGCGCCCAGGGACGGCCCGGGAAGAGGTCGGCCCGGGCGGCGGCCGGGCCGGAGCGCTCCCGCCCGGCCAGCGGATGACCTGGGACGAATGTGGTCAGATCACACCCGAGCCGGGCCACCGCAGCCGTCGGCTCCGCCTTGACGCTGGCCACGTCGGTGTACGCGCGGGCCGCGCCCCGCTTCTGCAGGTCGGCGAGGACCTCGGGGCGATCAGGTCCGGAGGCACCGCCAGCACCCCCAGGTCGGCGGGCTCGCCCCGCCACGGCTGCCCGGCACCGGGCTCCCGTGCGAGGCGGACGGCATCCTCATCCACGTCGGACAGCGCGACCGTCACGCCGTGGCCGCGCAGGGCGAGCGCGATCGAGGTGCCGATGAGACCGACCCCCACGACGAGCACGGTGGATAATTTCCGCATAGATACCACGATTCCTGGGCGTCACTGCGCGAGGCCGAGGCGGGCAGCGGCGGCCACCCGGAGCCGCGCATGCCGGATGGGACCGGTCTCCACGTGAGCCGTCAGCCGTAGCACCCGGTTCAGAAACGACGAGTGGCTGCACTGGATCCAGCGATCGGACTCCTTGACAGTGCACACGCGAGATCGGCGTCGAGTCCGTCCACCTCGGAGCCGTGGCCAGGCGGCCGGGATGCTCGTACTGTTCTGGTACGGCCGGCCGTCGCGCGCCCGCACGACGGGCCCCATACGTTGAGGCGACAAACAAAGAACCCCAGCCCGGATGCCCGGAACTGGGGTTTTGTGTGGTGCGCCGCCAGGGACTTGAACCCCGGACCCGCTGATTAAGAGTCAGCTGCTCTGACCAACTGAGCTAGCGGCGCAACAAGAGAAACTCTATCAGCCGCCGGACAGTGGTCGCGCCGGGCCGGGTGACCGGCTTCCCGACAGCGGTCGCGCAGAGCGGGTGGCGGGGGTCCCGACAGTGGCCGCGCCGGGCGGGTGGCCGGCTTGCCGGCAGTGGTCGCGCCGGGTCAGCCCAGGCGGGTGGCCAGCTTCTCGTAGGCGCCGATCACCAGGTCCCAGAACGCGGACACGTCCACCGCCGTCGCCACCAGCGCGTTCGCCCGCCTGTCGCGCAGCCGGAAGTCCGTCACGGTCATGCCCCTCGTGAACTCCCCCATGGTCTCCACGTTCACCACCGCCGGGACGCAGGTGAACAGGCCGGGGTCGAGCACGTACGCGACCGCGCACGCGTCATGGATGGCCGGGCCGCCCTCGGCCGTCACCACCCCGTAGAACTGTGCGGCCGGCACCAGCAGGTCGGCCAGCCGCCCGAGCGGCCGCATCCGCTCGAGGACGTCCGAGGTGACCATGGCCCGCAGCGTCACGTCGAGGCCGAGCATCGTGACCGTCCACCCGGCCTCGAACACGATCGCCGCCGCCTCCGGGTCGGCGAGCATGTTGAACTCGGCCGCCGGGTTGTGGTTGCCGCGCGTGTAGGAGCCGCCCATGATGACCAGGTCGCGGGCCCACTGCACGATACGCGGCTCGCGGCGTACGGCGAGGGCGATGTTCGACAGCGGCCCCACCGCCACCAGCGTGATCTCACCGGGGGCGGCCTTCAGCGTCTCCACGATGAAGTCGACCGCGTGCCCCTCCGACGGGCCGAGCCGCGGCGCCGGCAGCACCACGTCGCCGAGCCCGGTGTCGCCGTGCACGGCGGTGGCCCGTACGGTGCGGCGCAGCAGCGCGCCCGCGCTGCCCGGCGTGACGGGCACGTCGCCCATCTGCAGGAACTCGCGCAGCGTCAGCGCGTTGGCCGTGGTGAACTCCAGGTCGACGTTGCCGCCGACCGTGGTGACGCCGACGATGTCGAGGGAGTCGGCGCAGCCGGCCGCCAGGGCGAGGGCGAGCGCGTCATCGATGCCGGGATCGCAGTCGATAAGAACTTTCTTCACGTCACCGGAGGATACGCATGGATCGGGCCGGGCAGTTCCCCCAAAGCTGCCCGGCCCGATCGGCGGCGGTCCAGGCCGGCGCTTTCCCCCAAAAACGCCGGCGGTCCCGCACTTGCGAACCGCGGTCCCCCTCCGCGTCCGCATCGGTGAAGGTCCTTCGGCCAGTTGCTGAGCTCCTGACCTGGTACAACGCTACCGAGACGAATGCAACGCTCGCGTCATAACGGGGTCGAATATCTGTCTTATCCGCCTACGGAAGTGTCTTGCCCGCCTATGGAAGCGTCTCGTCCGTCTCCGCGGGCGTGCCGACCGCCTTCGCAGGCGTGACGTTCGCCTCCGCAGGCGTGACGTTCGCCTCCGCAGGCGTGACGTTCGCCTCCGGAAGCTCCAGCCGTACCTCCGTGCCCTCCTGCAGCGACCGGCTCACCGTGCAGTACTTCTCGTGCACGCGCCCCGCCACCGCCCTGAAGACCTCGTCGGCCGCCTCGGAGGGCAGCTCCACGTCGTACGTGATCGTCACGGGACCGAGCTTGTTCTGCTCGACCTTCTCCGCCTCCACGGTCATCGCCAGCCGCACCAGCCGGTGCCCGCGCTTGGCGGTCAGCGGCTCGACGGTCACGATGTTGCAACCACCCACCGCCGCCAGCAGCAACTCGACCGGGGTGAACACCCCGTCCTCGTCACCGCCCCCGATGAGAACCTCGGCGCCACGGGCGTTGGTGGCCCGGAATCCGCCCTCTTCAGTGCGCTCGACACGTACGTTAGCCATGTTTCAGACCCTACTCAGGAAGCTTTAATGTTCGTTCAGGATCGTGGGGTCATGGCTAGCGAGGTGAATGTTCGTCAGGGCCCGATCCTCTTCTGGAGCGGAGTCGCGGTGGCCGAGTTCGGCGCGATCGGGCCTGGTTTCGGTTACCCCTGGTCCCCGGCCGCGCTCGTGGGGGCGGCGCTGCTCGTGGCACTCGGCTTCCTCAGCGTCAAGGCCGCCGACTACCTGCGCACAGAAGAGGCCAGGCAGCGCCTGCGGCTCGGCGGCTACCTCGCCGGCGCGCTGCTGGTGGCGCACCAGTTCAGCTCCACCGCCCACGTCACCAGCCTCAGCCGGGTGGGCTCGCTCCTGCTCTACGCCATGGCGGCCGTGATGGTCGTGCACAGCCACCGGGTGCCCCAGGAGACGCGTCCTTCCCTGCTGATCGCCACCGGGCTCGACCCGGTCTCGCTGCGCGAGCGCCTGGCCCGCGCGTCCGACGCCGCGTCCGACACCGCGTCCGACATCGTGGCCGTCTACCGCGCCGACCGCGTCACCGACGAGCTGCGCGACCTGGAGCGGCACTACGGCCTCATCCTCGTGGTCGGCGACGAGCACGACCCGCGGGTCAAGGAGCGCGTCAGCGCCTCCGGGCTGAGCCGCGAGATCCCCGACATCGCCGAGCGCGAGGTGGTCGTGGCCGGGCCGCGGCGCTTCAAGCGGTACGTGGCGGGCGCGTTGTCACGCCTCGCCATCCCCAAGTCACAGATTCATTTCAAATCCGGGCAAAGGGTTTAGGCTCACCATACGCCTCACCTGACAGCGTGGGTCACAGGACAAGGAGGCAAGGTGACGACTTCTCAGATCGCCCAGTCCGCGACGACGTTCCCCGGCAGCACCCGTGTCGAGATGGTCATGGGCAAGCCGGTCAGCGTCGACATCCGCACGGCCCTGCCGGCACGCGAACTGACCCCCCTGCTCGACGACGCGTTCGCCTGGCTCAGGTGGGTGGACGACACCTTCGACCCGGCCAGGCAGCACAGCCAGATCTCCCGCCTCAACCGCGGCGGCACGATCGAGCAGGTGCCTGAGCTCATCGAGGTCCTGCACCGCTGCGACGAGCTGCGCAAAGCCACCGGCGGCTGGTACGAACCGCGCATCGGCGGCGTCATCGACCCGTCCGGCTACATCAAGGGCTGGGCCCTGGAACGCCTGTCGCGCGCCCTGTCCAACGCCGGCGCCGGCGACCACCGCATCACCGCCGGCAACGACATCCGCGTCCGCGGCTCCTCCGCGCCGGGGCGGCCCTGGCGCATCGACGTACGCGACCCGCGCGCCGGCACCGTCCGCAAGATCGTCTTCGCCCACGACCTGGGCGTCGCCACCTCGGGCGGCTCCTCCGTCGTCGACCCGCACACGGGCCAGCTCGCCGACGGCCTCGGCTCCGTCACCGTCATCGGCCCCGACCTCGGCGTGGCCGACGCCTACGCCACCGCCATCTACGCCATGGGGCCCGCCCGCGGCCGCCGCTTCGCCACCGACCTCGCCCGCTCGGGCCCGTACGAGACCCTGCTCGTCACGAAGGACGGCCAGGAACACGCCACGCCGGGCTTCCTCCACCAAAGCACCACCCACACCCGCCTGGCCGGCTGACCCGCGCCCCGCGCCCGCTCCCGTTCGGGGCGCGCCGACCGCGAGGACGGACAGCGAGCGGCCCGGAGGGTGCGGCACCGGAAAGGCGTGCCACGGAGAGCGGCGGCGAGCCGGGGCCGGGGCCGCGCAGGCACGCTGCTCACATGCCAGGCCACGCAGGCACGCTGCTCACGTGCCAGGCCGCGCAGGAGGCCAGGTGCCGAGTGCGGCGGCGGGCGCGTTCCGGCGCCGGTGGCTGAGCGGCGCGGCGAGAAAGTGGCGACGACGGGACAGCGGCTCCGTCCGGTGGGCAGCAGGGCGCCTGGGGCCGTGAGCGAAGGGGAGCGGTGCCGCCCGCGGCGAGGGCGGCGACGCGGGCCGGGCGTGCGAGGGCACGAGAAGGGCCGATGCCGGAGCGCGGCGGAGAGGCCGCACCCCGGCGGTGACGCGGGAAAACCGGTCAGGCGTCGGGATGTTTGCGGAGATAGTCAATGTAGACCGGCCGCAGTGCCTCGCCCAGCCTGCCCTCGCCCGCCGCGATGGCATCGCTGAGCAGCGCCGACACCTTGCTCAGATCGTTGGCGCTCTCGTTGGCGTGACCGCTGGCGGCCTCAGCGGCCGGGATCACTTTCAACAGCTCCCACAGGAACCCCAGATCCCCATGTCGTACGGCGTATCGCACCGCCCGCTCGTGCAACTCGTTGGCCGGCAGCGACTCGAGCCCGTTCGCGTCCATTTCGCTCCCTCCCCTGCACGCCTGTTCCCCCGTTCGGCCGACGATAACCGGGACTACGCTCGGTGACGGCCGGGCATCGTAGTGACTGCGCCCTCTATCGAGCACCGACCACAAGTGGGAGGATCATCCAGCGTGAGATTCATCATCAGAACCGTCGCCGCGGCGGTGGCCCTGTGGGTGGCCATCCAGTTCATCGACGGCATCGACGTCGACGCCCCCACCAATTCGGCCAGGTATTGGGGTGTCCTGCTGCTCGTGGCGTTGATCTTCGGTGTGGTCAACGCGATCGTCAAGCCCATCGTGAAGGCGCTGGGTTGTGCGGTGATCGTGCTGACCCTGGGCTTGTTCCTGCTCGTGATCAACGCGGCCATGCTCTACCTGACGAGCTGGATCGCCGGCCAGTTCGACATTCCCTTCCATGTGGACAACTTCTATCCGGCGGCGTTCTGGGGCGCCGTCATCGTGAGCGTGGTGAGCTGGCTGCTGGGCCTGTTCATCCCCGACAACGACTGATCTTCCCTGATGGAGCTCGACGGTGCCGGCCTGACCTGCGCGCAGGTTCACGAGGTCGCGTACGCCGGGGCCCGGGTCTCGATCGCCTCGCTCGATCGTGCCCGGGCCGCGTGGTCCACCGCGCGGGAGCTGACCGGCCCCGTGTACGGCCGGAGCACGGGGGTGGGCGCGAACCGGGACATCGTGCTGGAGGGCGCGGGCCTCGACCTCCTGCGCAGTCACGCGATCGCGGCGGGCCCGCCGCTGCCGGCGGAGCGGGCGAGGGGCATGCTGGTGGTCCGGCTGAACCAGCTGCTCACGGGCGGTTCGGGGGTGGATCCGGCGGTGTGTCTCGCGCTGGCGGCCGCGATCAACGACGGTTTCACCCCTCCTCTGCACACGTACGGTGCCATCGGCACGGGTGATCTGACCGCTCTGGCGACCACGGCCCTGTGTCTCCTGGGCGAGATCCCGTGGCACTACGACCGGCCCTCCCCCGGGGTCCGGCCGCCGTTCCACGCGCTCGCCTCCGACGACGCGCTGCCGTTCATCAGCTCGGGCGCCGCCACGCTCGCCGACGCGGCGCTCGCCTGTCACCGTCTGCGCCGCCTGCTCGACGCGGCGGTGGAGGTGGCGGTGATGTCGTTCGCCGCCGTGGACGCCTCGCCGGAGCCGCTGGCGACCGTCGTCCACGAGGCGCGCCCGCAGCCGGGCCAGGCGGCGGTGGCGGCCAGGCTGCGCGGTCTGCTGGCCCACGAGCCCACGTCCCGCATCCAGGATCCGTACGGGTTCCGCGCGTTCGCGCAGGTGCACGGGGCGGCCTTCGACGCGCTCGACCGGGCGGTGACCACGATCGAGACCGACCTGAACGCCGCCACCGAGAACCCGCTGTTCGCCGCCTCCCTCGCCTGGCACAACGGCAACTTCCACTCGGCCCCGGTGGCGCTGGCGCTGGACGCGGTGCGGGCCGCGCTGGTGCAGACGGCGCAGCTCAGCACGGCCCGCCTGGCCACGCTCATGGATCCGGCCTACACGGGCCGCCTGCCGTTCCTGGCCGACCGTCCGGGCGCGTCGGGGGCGCTGATCCTGGAGTACGTGGCCCAGGACGCCCTGGCGGACCTGCGTCACCTGGCGACGCCGGTGACGACGGGCACGGCGGTGATCTCGCGCGGTGTGGAGGATCACGCGGGGTTCGCCACCCAGGCCGCCCGGCACACCCTGCGCTGCGTGGAGCCGCTGGAGATCGTGCTGGCCTGCGAGCGCACGGCCGCCGCCCGCGCCCTGCACGCCCCCGCGCAGGCCCCTGACCGCCCGCTCACGGCGGACCTGGAGGACTCGCGCGGCGTGCTGTCGGCCGGCTGACCCGCCCCGTCGAGGGGGTTACGACGGCTCGGTCACCTGCGCCACCGATCCGCGTTCCCTGAGCGTGGGCTTCTGCATGACGCGCCGCCGCCGCGCCCCGCCGTCGGCCGCCGCCGAGATGAGCCGCACGGCGGCGCGGACGATGCCCGCGATGTCCCAGTCGACGGTGGTGAGGCCGGGCGACAGCAGCCCCGACATGGGGTGGTCGTCGTAGCCCATCACGGACACGTCGCCCGGGATGGACAGCCCCAGCTCCTGCGCCGCCGCGTAGACGCCGTAGGCGATGGAGTCGGCGAAGCAGAACACGGCGCTCGGCTTGTCGCCGCTGAGCAGCTCGTGGGCGGCGGCGGTGGCGCCGGCCAGGCCGAGGGGCGCGGTGGCGACCTGGATGTCGAGCCCCAGCCGGTCGGCCTCGGCGGTGACGTGCACGTCGGCGGGCCGGTCGGGGGTGCTGGCCTGGGTGGAGGTGAGCACGGCGATGCGGCGGTGGCCGAGCGCGCGCAGGTGCTCTAGGGCGAGCGTGACCCCGCTGCGGTTGTCGAAGACGACCTCGCCGGCCGTGCCGGTGATCGAGTCGCCGATCGCGACGACCGGCAGCGACTCGCACAGCTCGGCCCAGAACGCGGCCGCCGGGTCGATGGGCTGCACGATGAGGCCGTCGACCCGCTGGTCGCGCAGCTGCTGGGCCAGGGCCCGCTCTCTGGCGGGATCGCCGAACGCGTCGAGGATGAGGGCGTAGCGGTCTTTCTCCCGCAGCCCCCTGCTGATGCCGACCGCCAGCGACTGCTGCCAGAGGTCCTCCAGCGAGCCGCACAGCAGGCCGATCATGCCGGTGCGCCCGCTGGCGAGGGCTCTGGCGATGGGATCGGCCTCGTAGCCGAGCTCGGCGGCGGCGGCACGCACCCGCTCCATGGTCTCCTCCGAGACCTGCATGCCGCGGAGCGCGTAGGAGACAGCCGCTGGTGACAGGCCCGTGGCCTGGGCCACCTCACGGATCGTGGCTCTCTTGCGAGGCATTCCGCCAGCCTATTGCGTGACACCGACAGAAGCATGCCCGCGCCTCCGGCGGGCGGCCATTGACAACGCTCTTGTGAAGCGGTTCACTGAACCGTATCACTGAAACGATTCACAACGTAGATGTCACAGCCCAGAGCGTTTACATGTATTGTGAGTAGGAAATGACGGAAGGAGCGGGGCGGCCGTGAGCGTCGATGTGCACCAGCATCTGTGGACCAGCACGTTCCTCGATGCCCTGCGCGCCCGCGACACTCCTCCGTACCTCGACGGCTGGACCCTCATCCTCGACGGCGAGCCGCCGTACGAGGTGGACCCCGCCGACCACGACCCCACCGATCACGAACGGCGCGGCACCGCCGGCCTGGAGCTGGCCCTCGTGTCGCTGTCGAGCCCGCTCGGGATCGAGTTCCTGCCGCCCGAGGAGTCCTGGCCGCTGATCGACGCCTACCACGACGGCGCCCTGGCGCTCGGCGAGCCGTACGGCGCGTGGGCGGCCACCTGCCACAGCGAGCCCGACCCCGAGCGCCTGGCCAAGGATCTCGACCGGGGCTTCGCCGGCCTGCAGATCCCGGCCACCGCCGTGCCCGGCGACGAGCTGCTCGACGTGCTGACCGAGCGGAACCTGCCGCTGTTCGTGCACCCGGGGCCCGCCCCGCGCCAGGAGCGCGGCACGCCGCCGTGGTGGCCGGCGCTGGTGCCGTACGTGCAGCAGATGCACGCGTCGTGGCACTACTTCCACGCCGTCGTCCGGCCCAGGCACCCGCGCCTGCGCGTCTGCTTCGCGCTGCTCGCGGGGCTGGCGCCGCTGCACTCCGAGCGGCTGATCGCCCGCGGCGGCGGGCGCGGCCTCGTCGACCCCGGCTTCTTCGTGGAGACCTCCTCGTACGGCCCGCGCGCGATCGACGCGATCGTCCGCGAGCTCGGCATCGACGTCGTGGTCAACGGCTCCGACGCGCCCTACGCCCGGGCGCCGGAGACGGGCCTCGGCGCCGCCGCCGACCACGCCATCAAGACCGTCAACCCCCGTCGCCTCATCAGCGGAAAGGAGACTCGTACGTGAACACTGAGCAGATCCAGGACGGGGGCACCTGTGCCGGGCTGCCCGAGCGCGTCCTCGACCGGCGCGAGCTGCGCGACCTGGTGAGCGAGCTGGCCGCCCACCCCGAGGAGTGGCGCGACCAGGTGGACTTCCCCACCGACGGCGGCCGGCACTACGCCTCGCTCTACCGCGACGCGTACGTGGACGTCTGGCTGCTGTGCTGGCGCCCGGAGGACGACACGGGCTGGCACGACCACGACATCTCCTCCGGGGCGGTGCACGTGGTACAGGGCGCGTTGAAGGAGTGCAACCCGCGCATCGGGGGCGAGCACCTGGAGACGGTGGTTCCGGAGGGGCAGTCGTTCTCGTTCGGGCCCGACCACATCCACCGGCTCACGGGGGCGGTGGAGCACAGCGTGTCCATCCACGCGTACTCGCCGCCGCTGTGGCGGCTGGGCCAGTACTCGATCGACGACACCGGCGTGATGCGGCGCGTGTCGGTGAGCTACGCCGACGAGCTGCGCCCCATGGACAGCGGGCCGGAGCCCTCGGGCGCGGTGGCGATCAGCGCCGCTCCGGTGGGGTCCGTGGCCTGAGGACGCAGCAGCTCCCGCAGGGCTCCACGTCGGGCAGCGTGATCCACAGGCAGCACGTCCTGCGGAAGTAGCCGTCGCCGGCGGGCTCGACGAGCCCGTCGAGCGGCGGCCCGAGCTCCTTGAGCAGCCTCATGTAGTCGCCCGGGACGACCGAGGTCAGCGGGTGGGCGATCGCCTCCGCCGTGGAGCCCCACAGCGTGCGCTCGCCCACCTTGGCCAGGGCACTGAGCACCTCGACCAGGGGCCGCTGCGACTCCTCCAGCGCCGCGGCGATCGCGCCGGCGCCGGAGGACCAGCTCACGCGGGTGGCGGCGAGCGTCACGCCCGCCCCCGACACCTTGAAGTACGTCTCCGCCTGCCGCATCACCGGCACCCGCCCGTCGAGCGCCCACCCGAGCGCCATGGGCAGCGTGTGCCAGTAGCCGTAGGTCTTCCAGAACAGCGCCGCGCCGACGTGGCGCGGCGCGTTCCAGCGCGCGGCCGTCTCGTCCACCAGCTCTGTGAGCAGCGTGTACGGCTCCCGCAGCAGCTCGCGCACCGGGGTCCAGCTCTCGTCGGGCTCGATGACGAGGCCGGGCTCCACCCCGATCACCCCGCCGCGCTCTTCGGCCATCCGCTGGAGCGTCTCGGTCAGCACGCTGAAAACTCCCGGGAACGAGCTAGAGGTCGGCTCTGCCCAACGTAGCAGGGCGCCCGGCGAACCAACCGGCCAGGATCTGCGCCGCCAGCACCCCCAGCCCGGCCACGAGCGGCACCGTCCAGCCGCCGGAGATTTGCCGCAGGAACCCGAACAGCAGCGGGCCGAGCGCCGCGATCACGTACCCGACGGACTGCGCCACCGCCGACAGCGCCGTCACCTGGGCCGGATCGGACGGGCGGAGCGCGATGATCAGCAACGCCAGCGCGAACGAGGCCCCCTGCCCGATGCCGAGGACGATCATCCACACCCACGGCAGCGTCGTCGGGGCCAGCAGGATGCCGAGGTACCCGAGCACGGTCAGCACGCCGGCGCCGACCACGTACGGGACCTGCGAGGCGCGCCGGCCGGCCAGGACGGGGACGGCCAGCGACGTGCCGACCTGCACCGCGTTCGTCAGGCTGAGCAGGTAGCCGGCCTGGTCGGCGGCCAGGCCCGCCTCCAGGAAGATCGTCGGCAGCCAGGCCAGCATGACGTAGAAGGTCAGCGACTGCAGGCCCATGAGGGCCGTGATGTACCAGGTGACGCGGCTGCGCAGCACCATGCCGAACGGCCGGGGGCCGTTCTGGCCGCCCTCCTGCTTGCGCAGCGCCTGCGGCAGCCACAGCAGCGCCCCCAGGAGGGCGGGCACGGCCAGCAGGGCCGAGACGGCGCGCCAGTCGTAGCCGGTGACGTGCTCGATCGGCACCACCAGCGCGGACGCGGCGGCGGCGCCGGCCACCACGCAGGAGACGTAGACGCCGGTCAGGAGGTTGACCCGGGTGGGGAAGTGCTGCTTGACGACGCCGGGCATGGAGACGTTCATGACGGCGATGGCGGTGGCGGCCAGCGCCGAGCCGGCGTACAGGACGGGCGCGCCGTCGAGGCCGCGCAGCGCGACGCCCGCGGCGATGACCAGCAGCCCCGCCAGCAGCGTGCGGTCGAGCCCGATGCGCCGTGCCAGCAGCGGTGTGACCGGCCCGAACACGCCCAGGCAGACCACCATGACCGTGGTGATCGCGCCGCCGCCCGCGGGCGAGAGGCCGACGTCGTTCATGATCTCGTCGAGGAGGGGAGAGATGCCCGCGATCGCCGGGCGGAGGTTGAGCGCGGCCAGGGCGAACCCGGCCACGAGCAAGGCGGATCTCAACGACATAGAGGACCACTCTTGCATAAGCTCTTGACAACGTTGTCTGCCCCCTCCGCATGAGAAATGATCCAGGCGTGAGACCGACCATGAAGGACGTCGCCTCGGCGGCGGGCGTCGCGCTCAAGACCGTCTCGCGCGTCGTGAACGGCGAGCCCGGCGTGCACCCCGCCACCGCCGAGCGGGTGCGCGCGGCCATCGACCGGCTGGGCTACAGCCGCAACGAGAGCGCCCGCGTGCTGCGCAGGGGCCGGACCGCCACCATCGGGCTGGTCATCGAGGACGTGGCCGACCCGTTCTACGCCGGGCTCAGCCGGGCCGTCGAGGACGTCGTCATCGACCACGGCTGCCTGCTGCTCAGCGGCTCGTCCGGGGAGGAGCCCGGCAGGGAGCGGGAGCTGGTCGAGACGTTCTTCGCGCGCCGCGTCGACGGGCTGATCATGGTGCCGGCCGGCGACGACCACACGTACCTGCGGCCAGAGCTGGAGAACGGCACGCCGGTCGTGTTCGCCGACCGGCCGCCCGGCGCGGGCACCGACGTGGACACCGTGCTCGCCGACAACGTGGGCGGCGCCCGGCAGGCCGTCCGCCACCTCCTGACGCACGGCCACCGGCGCATCGCCTTCCTCGGCGACGACCCCGCCATCTTCACCGCCGCCCAGCGGCTGCGCGGCTACCGCGAGGAGCTGGGCGGGCTGTACGACGAACGGCTGGTGTCGATGCGCGCGCCGGCGCCCGCGTCCGCCCGCGAGGACCTGGCGCGCATGTTCGCCCTGGACGATCCGCCGACGGCGCTGTTCACCGGCAACGGCCGGCACACGGTCACCACCCTGCGCGCCCTGGAGGGGCGGCGGGTGGCGCTGGTCGGCTTCGACGACTTCGAGCTCGCCGACCTGCTCACGCCCGGGGTGAGCGTGGTCGCGCAGGACCCGTCGTGGATGGGGCGCGTCGCCGCCGAGCTGCTCTTCCGCCGCCTGCGCGGCGACGGCGGCCCGTCCGAGCACATCGAGCTCCCGGTCCGCCTCATCCCCCGCGGCTCCGGCGAACTCCCTCCCCCGGACTGAGCGAGGACCCGCGGACTGGGCGGGGACCTGCGGGCTGGGCGGGGACCTGCGGGCTGGGCGGGGAGCCGGAGGCTAGGCGAGGGCTTTGTGCTGCCGGTCCGCGCGGAGGACGCGGGCCAGGGCGAGCGCGGCCACGATCCCGGCCGCGCCCGCCAGCGCGATGGCCTGCCCCGGTGCGACCATCTCGCCCAGCGCCCCGACCAGCGCCGCCCCCACCGCCTGCCCGGTCATCAGCCCCGCCGACTGCAGCCCGAACGCCTGCCCCCGCACCTCCTCCGGCACCGCGTCCACGAACCGCCGCTGCAACCCGAGCTGGTAGGCCAGCCCGGCCGCCCCGAGCGCCGCGAGCGCGGCCGCCCAGCCGAGGCCGGGCGCGGCCGCGTACCCCAGCCAGGGCACCCCGAGCAGCACGGCCAGCGGCAGCGACAGCCGTTCCCGCCCGGCCGGCGCCACGAACCGCCCCACGGCGAACTGCCCGGCCGCCATGCCGCCCGCCGCCGCCGCGAGCACCACCCCCGCCTGCCCCTGCCCGCCCAGGTACGGCACCACCATCGCCTCGGCCCCCGCCAGGCACGCGCACGGCAACCACCCGGCCAGCAGCAGCCCCCGCACCCGCCGGTCGGCGAGCAGCCGCCGGTTCACCCGCAACGTCTCCCGCACCGCCCCCCGCCCGGCACCCTCGCGGTCGGCAACCCCGCGCGCCGGCCGGTACGGCAGCCCGAAGCGCAGCACCACCGCCCCCACCAGGGACGACACGGCGGTGATCCCCAGCGCCCCGGACGGCCCCGCCACCGCGAGGAAGCCGCCCCCGGCCGCCAGCCCGACGATCTGCGCCCCGGCCGAGGCCACGCCGAGCACCGAGCGCCCCAGCACGTACGCGTCCCCGCCCAGCACCTCGGGCAGCACGGCCGACCGCGCCGCGAGGAACACCGGCGAGAGCACCCCCGTGGCCAGCACGAGCGCCAGCATCCCCCACACGGGCAGCCCGGCGTAGGCGAGCAGCAGGCAGGTCCCGGCCACGACGAGCTCGCCCGCCACCATGAGCGCCCTGGCGGGCACCCGATCAGCCAGTGACAGCAGGAAGAGCCCGCCCACGATGTACGGCAGCCATCCGGCCATGTACGCGGCGGCCGAGAGCCCGGCGGAGCCGGTGCGCGCGTAGACGAGCACGGACAGCGCCAGCATCTTGATCACGTCGCCGCCGATCAGCAGCACGAACCCGGCGAACAGGACCCGGAACTCCTTGACGGCGAACACCTCGCCGTACGTCGCGCCTCTCACGGCCCCGATCGTGCGCGGGACCACCCCACCGAGGCGACTTCTTCGGATATAACCGAAAGATGGTGGTGGCGATCGAGGTCGTCCCGCAGGACTTGATGGCGAGCAGGTTCGCGATCTCGCCCCTCGTCGAGACGATGCACGCGCACTGGGTGCTGGCGGGCCGCTTCCCGGCGGGCGTGCACGCGGAGTGGGCCGCGCGGCGGCGGGCGGCGTACGAGCGGCTGGCGGACGAGCATCCGGCCCTGCGCGCCGCCGCGGCGATCAGCGGCAACGCGGGCGACGCGAACGTCTCCTTCATCGCGCCCCCGCCGACGGCCGTGGACGTGCCGTTCGAGGCGGAGCTGGCCGCCATGCGGGCCACGCCGCCGGCGCAGGCGCACGCGGAGATCCGGCGGGTCCTGGCCAGGCGCCCGCCCGTGTCCCCCTGGGTCGAGGAGCTGCTGCTGGGGCCGGCGGTGGTGGAGCGGTTCGCGCGGGCGTACGAGGCGTTGTGGCGCCGGATCCTCTCCCATGACTGGCCGCGGCTGCGGGCGGCGTTGCAGCGCGACGTGGTGCACCGGGCCGGGCGGCTGGCGGCGTACGGCTGGGGGACGGCGCTGGAGGACCTCAGCCCGCAGGTGCGCTGGAGGGGCGGCCGGATCGAGTTGAAGCTGTCGGCTCCCGGCCGGGTGGTCCGGCTGGACGGCAGGGGGCTGCTGTTCCTGCCTTCGTCGTTCCTGCAGCGCATCGGGGCGTACCTGGAGGACGCGTGGCCGTACGCGATGATCTATCCGGCGCGCGGGACGGGTGCGCCCGCGCACGCCCCTGACCGGCACCTGGCGGCGCTGATCGGGCGCAGCCGGGCGCGGATCCTGGCCGAGCTGGCCGAGCCGGCGACCACCACCCAGCTCGCCGCCCTGCTCGGGCAGAGCGTGGGCACCACGGGCGGGCACGTCGCGGCGCTGCGCAGGACGGGGCTGATCGCGGGCACGCGCACGGGCCGCAGCGTGCTCTACGCCCGCACGCCCCTCGGCGACGCCTTGATCAGCGGCTAGCCTGTGCTCCGGAAGGCACGAAGCTATAGTTGTTGCGCATCAGTTCTGCAAAAATGTTCACGCACCGCAACCAGGAGCGCGCGAATGAATGCCGCCGACGTCGCACCCGAGGCTCAGGCCAGGTTCCCCCACGAGCTGATGTACGCGGCGGCCCAGCAGTACTACCTGGAGGACGCCACCCAGGGCGACATCGCCAAGCGCCTGGGCGTCAGCAGGGCGACCGTGAGCCGGCTGCTGACCGAGGCCCGCAAGCAGGGCATCGTGGAGATCAAGGTGCACCGCCCGGCCGCGCTCGGCGACGGCCCGCTGGCCGCCGAGGTGGCGCAGGCGCTCGGGCTCGACCGCGTCCATCTGGTGCCCAAGGTCAGCGGCCCGGCGCTGGGCCCCTGGCTGGCGCCGGGGGTGGCGCGCGCGCTGGCCACGGTGGGGCTGGAGGCGGGTGACGTGGTGCTGGTCTCGTCCGGCACCACCGTGTACGAGTGCGCCCGCGAGGGCCTCGGCCACTATCCGGGCGTCACGATCGCCCCGGCGGTGGGCGGCCAGGAGGAGCCCCAGCCCTGGTTCCAGACGAACGAGACCACCCGCATC
This sequence comes from Nonomuraea composti, assembly GCF_012034275.1. Classification (NCBI taxonomy): domain Bacteria; kingdom Bacillati; phylum Actinomycetota; class Actinomycetes; order Streptosporangiales; family Streptosporangiaceae; genus Nonomuraea; species Nonomuraea composti. The sequence continues at coordinate 21,735 of NZ_JAATEP010000083.1, forward strand.
CTGGCCGAGCGCATCGGCGGCGTGCCCGCCTACCTCTACGCGCCCGCGCTGCCGGGCCCCGAGCTGTTCTACTCGTTGCAGCACGAGCCGTCCGTGCGCCGGGTGATGGACCTGTGGGCGCATGCCAAGTGCGCCGTGGTGGGCGTCGGCTCACCCCCGCTGACCAGGCAGATGGTCCCGTCGCTGATGCCGAGGGACGCCGAGGGGCTGCGCCAGGCGGTGGGCGACGTGTGCATGCGGATCTACGACCGCGACGGCGCCCCGGTCACGTACCCGGGCAGCGAGCGCCTGGTGGCGGCCAAGCCCGAGGAGCTGCGCCGCATCCCGCACACGATCGCCGTGGCGGTCGGCGCGGAGAAGGTGCTCTCGATCGTGGCCGGCGCGAAGGGCGGCTACTTCAACCAGCTCGTCACGGACACCCCGACGGCGGAGGGCCTGCTGGCAGCCGCCCATCAGCTCTGAACACTTTTGCTGGACAAAGTTTCTGAACGCGCGCTAACGTGAGCCGCACCACAGGGTGTGCGCTCATGTGATGGCGTTCCCTGTGTCGGGGGCAGGTGCGTAAGACCCGGCGTAAGTGAGGAAACAACCCGTGAACAGAGCTCAGATGCGGACCTCCGCGTTCGCCGCAGTGGCAGTGCTCGCAGGCTCGCTGCTGGCCGCCTGCGGCTCGGACTCCGGCGCAGGCGGGGGCACCGGCGGTGCCAGTGGTGGCGGCGGGGGCGGCGACGTGCAGAACGCCAAGGTCGCCTTCCTCATGCCGGACCTCGCCTCGACGCGGTACGAGCTGCAGGACAAGCCGCTGTTCGAGGCCAGGATGAAGCAGCTCTGCCCGAGCTGCGAGGTCATCTACCAGAACGCCGACTCCGACGCCGCCAAGCAGCAGCAACAGGCCAACTCGGCGCTCGCCCAGGGCGTCAAGGCCATCGTGATCGACCCGGTCGACTCGGCCGCCGCGGCCACGATCGTCAAGTCCGCGCAGGCGCAGCAGGTGCCGGTGATCGCCTACGACCGGCCGATCCCGGCCACGCCGGCCGACTACTACATCTCGTTCGACAACGAGAAGATCGGCTCGATGATCGCCCAGTCGCTGGTGGACCACCTCAAGGCCGAGAAGGCCGAAGGCGGGATCCTCCAGGTCAACGGCTCGCCCACGGACGCTGCGGCCGGGCTGATCAAGAAGGGCATCCACAGCGCGGTGGACCCGAGCGGGTTCAAGCTGCTGGCCGAGTACGACACCCCCGACTGGCAGCCGGAGAAGGCGCAGACGTGGGTCAGCGGCCAGATCACCCAGTTCAAGGACCAGATCGTCGGCGTGGTCGCGGCCAACGACGGCACCGGCGGCGGCGCGATCGCCGCGTTCAAGGCCGCGGGCGTCAAGGTGCCGCCGGTGACCGGCAACGACGCCGAGGTGGCCGCCGCCCAGCGGATCATCGCGGGCGACCAGTACAACACGATCTCCAAGCCCATCAAGATCGTCGCCGAGGCGTCGGCGAACGTGGCCTACGAGTTCATGCAGGGCAAGAAGCCGGCGGGCAAGACGCAGCTGTACAACACGCCGTCCGAGCTGTTCGTCCCCACGGTCGTGACCAAGGAGAACATCAAGGAAGTGCTGTTCGACAGCGGGATCATGAAGGCCGCCGACGTCTGCACCGGCGAGTACGCCAAGGGCTGCGCCGAGCTCGGGATCCAGTGATGAGCGTCCTTTCCCTGCGCGGGATCGGCAAGACGTTCGGCGCCGTGGCCGCGCTCACCGACATCGACCTCGACGTGGACGCCGGCCAGGTCGTCGCCGTCGTGGGCGACAACGGCGCGGGCAAGTCGACGCTGGTCAAGATCCTGTCGGGGGTGCATCCCCCGGACGGCGGCACGATCACGTTCGAGGGCCGCGAGGTGGAGATCCCCACCCCGGCCGCCGCCCACAAGCTGGGCATCGCCACGGTCTTCCAGGACCTGGCGCTGTGCGAGAACCTCAACGTCATCCAGAACCTGTTCCTCGGCCAGGAGATCCGCCCGCTGCGGCTGAACGACGTGGCGATGGAGACCCGCTCGTGGGAGCTGCTGCGCCAGCTCTCCGCCAAGATCCCGAGCGTGCGGGTGCCGGTGGCGGCCCTGTCGGGCGGCCAGCGCCAGACGGTGGCCATCGCCCGCTCGCTGCTCGGCGACCCCAAGATCATCATCCTGGACGAGCCCACCGCCGCGCTCGGCGTCGCCCAGACCGCCGAGGTGCTCAACCTCGTCGAGCGGCTACGCGAGAACGGCCTGGGCGTCATCATGATCAGCCACAACATGGCGGACGTGAAGGCCGTCGCCGACACCGTCGCGGTGCTGCGGCTCGGCCGCAACAACGGCGTCTTCGACGTGGACAGCGTCTCCACCGAGGACATCGTCGCCGCCATCACCGGCGCCACCGACAACGTGGTGTCGCGCAGAGCTCGAAGGGGACAGTCGTGACGACAATGGCGACCGACCGCCAGGACGAGCGGCTCCAGAGCCGGGAAGGGCTGCGCGGCGCGCTGACCGACGTGCTCGACCGCGCCCGCGGCGGCGACCTCGGCGTCATCCCGGTCGTGGTGGGCCTCATCGTCATCTGGTCGGTGTTCCAGATCCTCAACCCGATCTTCCTGTCCAGCGCGAACCTGGTGAACCTCACCCTGGAGTCCGCCGCCGTCGGCGTCATCGCGCTCGGCATCGTCTGCGTGCTGCTGGTCGGCCAGATCGACCTGTCCGTCGGGTCGGTCAGCGGCCTGTCGGGGGCGGTGCTGGCGGTGCTGTTCGTCGGCCAGGGGCTGCCGGTGTGGCTGGCCATCGCCGCGTCGGTGCTCATGGGCGCGGTCATCGGCTGGATCTACGGGCAGCTGTTCAACCGGTTCGGCGTGCCCAGCTTCGTGATCACGCTGGCCGGGCTGCTGGCCTTCCTCGGGCTCCAGCTCTACGTGCTGGGCACCAAGGGCTCGATCAACCTGCCGTTCGACTCGGGCCTGGTGAACTTCGCCCAGCTCGACTTCGTCCCGGCCTGGCTGTCGTACACGTTCGCGGTGATCGCCGCCGTCTGGCTGTTCGCCAGCGGCTACCTGCACGCGCAGGCGCGGCGCAAGGCCGGCCTGTCGGCCAGGAGCGTCTCCGCGCTGGCCGTCAGGAGCGTGGCGCTGCTGGTGGTGCTGGCGTTCGTGGTCTGGTACCTCGGGCAGACGCGCGGCGTGGGCTGGATGTTCGTCTTCTTCGTGGTGCTGGTGCTGATCATGCACTACCTGCTGTCGCGGACGAAGTGGGGCCGCGCCGTCTACGCCGTGGGCGGCAACGTGGAGGCCGCGCGCCGGGCGGGCATCAACGTCCGGGCGATCTACACCTCGGTCTTCGTGCTCTGCTCGACGTTCGCCGCCGTCGGCGGCATCCTGGCCGCGGCCCGGCTCGCGGCGGCCAACCAGAGCAGCGGCGCGGGCGACGTCAACCTCAACGCCATCGCCGCGGCCGTGATCGGCGGCACCAGCCTGTTCGGCGGGCGCGGCACCGCGTTCGGCGCGCTGCTCGGCATCATCGTCATCCAGTCCATCTCCAGCGGGCTGACCCTGCTCAACCTCGACTCCTCGATCCGGTTCGTGGTCACGGGGGCGGTGCTGCTGCTCGCCGTCATCGTCGACTCCGTCTCGCGCCGGTCGAGGACCTCCCACGGCAGGGCCTGATGGCGATCATCTGCGTGGACGCGGGCACCACGGTCATCAAGGCCGTCGGCTACGACGCCGCCGGCGCCGAAGCGGCCGTGGCCCGGCGCGAGACCGTCGTCACCAGGCCCGCGCCCGGCCACGCCGAGCAGGACATGCACGCCGTCTGGGACGCGGTCGCCGCCACCGTGCGCGAGGTCGCCGCCCAGGTCGGCGGGGCCGACTTCGTGGCCGTCACCGCCCAGGGCGACGGCTGCTGGCTGGTGGACGCCGACGGCGAGCCGACCGGCCCCGCCATCCTCTGGAACGACGCCAGGGCCGCCGCCGTCGTCGACCGGTGGACCCGCGACGGGCTGGCCGCCGAGGCGTTCCGCGTCAACGGCTCATCCGCCGCGTCCGGGCTGCCGCACGCCGTCCTCGCCTGGCTGGGCGAGCACGCCCCCGGGCGGCTGGCCCGGTCGAGCACCATGCTCACCTGTGGCGGGTGGATCTTCTCCCGGATGACCGGGGAGCTGGTCGCCGACGAGTCCGACGCCTCCGCGCCGTTCATGGACCTGCGGGCGCGGGCGTACTCGCCCGAACTGCTGTCCCTGTTCGGGCTGGGCTGGGCCGAGCGGCTGCTCCCCCAGGTGCGCCCCTGCCCCGTCGCCGGGCTGAGCGCCGGGGCCGCCGCCGCGCTCGGGCTGCCCGCCGGCACACCCGTCGTGATGGCCCCGTACGACATCGCCTCGACCGCGCTCGGCGCCGGAGCCGTCGAGCCGGGGCAGGCGTGCGCCATCCTCGGCACCACGCTCTGCACCGAGGTCATCGTGGAGGCCCCCCGCCTGGACGGCGAGCCGACCGGCATCAACATCGCGCTGCCCGGCGGCTACCTGCGGGCCTTCCCCACCTTCGCCGGGACGGAAGTCGTGCAGTGGACGTGCCGGCTGCTCGGGCTGTCGCAGCCCGGCGAGCTGGGCGAGCTGGCCATGGAGAGCCGGCCGGGTGCCGGCGGGCTGGCGTTCCTGCCGTACCTGTCGCCCGCCGGCGAGCGGGCGCCCTTCTCCGACCCGCTGGCCCGGGGGTCGCTGCTCGGCCTGTCGTTCGAGCACGGCCGCGCGGACGTCGCCAGGGCCGTGCTCGAAGGGCTCACGATGGTCATCCGCGACTGCCTGGCCGCCACCGGGGCCGCGCCGACCGAGCTGCGCGTCTCCGGCGGCGGCTCCGCCAGCGCCACCTGGCTCGGGCTGATCGCCGACGTCACCGGGCTGCCCGTGCGCCGCCCGGCCGACGCCGAGGTGGGGGCGCGGGGGGCGTACCTGGTGGGGCTGGCCGCCACGGGCGCCGAGCCGTCCGTCGCCGCCGCCGCGGCCGGTCACGTACGGCTGCGCGACGCCGTCGAGCCCGACCCCGGCCGCCGCCTCCTCTACGACCGGCTCTTCGCGGACTTCCTGACGTTGCGCGACGACAACGCCCGCACGTGGCCGCTGCTGGGCGAGCTGCGGAGCCGTTCATGAGCGCGTGGATCGGCATCGACCTCGGGACGCAGAGCGTGCGCGCGATGGCCGTCGCCGGGGACGGCCGGGTGCTCGGCACCGGCAGCCGCCCCCTGACCAGCCACCGCGACGGGCCCCGGCACGAGCAGGACCCCGAGCAGTGGTGGCGCGAGCTGGCCGCCGCCACCCGCGAGGCCGTGAGCGCCGCCGGCGTGCCCGTCGAGGGCGTCGCCGTGGCCGCGACCTCCGGCACGATCCTGCTCACCGACCCCTCCGGCCGCCCGCTGACGCCCGCCCTCATGTACGACGACCGCCGCGCCGACGCCTCCCTCGCCAACGAGGTGGGCGGGCACGTGTGGGAGCGGCTGGGCTACCGGCGCATGCAGCCCAACTGGGCGCTGCCCAAGCTGCTGTGGCTGCTGCGCGAGACCCGCTCCCCGGACGTCCGGCTCGCCCACCAGAACGACTTCGTCAACCGGCGGCTGACCGGCCACCGGGTGGCCACCGACCTCGGCAACGCGCTCAAGACCGGCGTGGACCTCATCGGGGAGCGCTGGCCGCTCGACGTGTTCGACGCGCTCGACATCCCCGCCGGGATCCTGCCCGGGGTCGTGCGGCCGGGCACCCGGCTCGGCGTGGTGTGCGCGGCGGCGGCCGAGGAGACCGGCCTGCCCGCCGGCACGCCGGTGATCGCCGGCACCACCGACGGCTGCGCCGCCCAGCTCGGCGCCGGCGCCCTGCGGCCCGGGAGCTGGAACTCGGTGCTGGGCACCACGCTCGTGCTGAAGGGCGTGACGAAGGAGCTGATCCACGACCCGCTCGGCGTCGTGTACTCCCACCGCGCCCCGGACGGCTCGTGGCTGCCCGGCGGGGCCTCCAGCACGGGCGCGGGCGCCCTGACCCGCGACCTGCCGGGCCGCGACCTCGACGCCCTCAGCGCGGAGGCCGCGACCCGCTACGGTCGCGACGCGAGCCGTCCCCCGGTCGCAGGCGACGCGAGCCGCTCGCCCGGCGCTCGGGACCTCGCGCCCGCGGTCACCTACCCGCTCGTGTCGCGGGGCGAGCGGTTCCCGTTCGCCGCCCCCGACGCCGAGACCTTCACCCTCGGCGAGCCCGCCGACGACGTCGAGCGGTACGCCGCCATCCTGCTCGGGGCCGCCTTCGTCGAGCGCCTGTGCTTCGACTACCTCGACCTGCTCGGCGCCCCCGTGGACGGCGAGATCATCCTGACCGGCGGCGCGACCAGGAGCGCGTACTGGACCCGGCTCAGGGCCGACGTCCTGGAGCGCCCGGTGACGCTGCGGGAGAACGCCGAGCCCGCCCTCGGCATGGCCGTCCTCGCGGGCGGTGACCCCGCGGCGGCGGCCAGCACGATGGTCAGGACGAAGGCGGTCGTCGAGCCGTCGGGGGCCGACCTGCGCGAGCCGTACCTGCGCTTCGTCGCCGAGCTCGAACGGCGCGGCTGGCTCGACCCGGCCGCCGCCGCCCACGCCCGCGAGAGGACCTCCACCCGATGACCGACCTCGTGCTCGTCCGCCACGGCGAGACCGTCTGGCACGCCGAGAACCGCTACGCCGGGCTCACCGACGTCGAGCTGACCCCGCGCGGCCGCGCCCAGGCCGAGCTGCTGGCCGGCTGGGCGGCCGGCGCGGGCCTGGAAGCGGTCTGGGCCTCCCCGCTCAGCCGCGCCCGGATCACCGCAGAAACCGCCGCCGCCAAGGCCGATCCCCCTCTCAGCCCTGTGCGGGTCGATGAGCGGTTGCGGGAGCTGGACTTCGGCCAGGGTGACGGCCTGACCTCGGCCGAGATGAAGGCCCGCTTCCCCGATGCCCGCGCCGCGTTCGAGGCCGACCCGGCCGCGCACCCGCTGCCGGGCGGCGAGGACCCGTACCAGGCCGCCGCCCGTTTCGTGGCGGCGCTCCAGGACATCGCGGCCGCGCACCCCCAGGGCCGGGTGCTGGTGGTGGCGCACACGACCGCCATCAGGCTGGCCCTGTGCCGGCTGATCGGCGTGCCGCTGGGCGAGTACCGCCGGCTGTTCCCGCGCCTGGACAACTGCGCCCTGACCGAGCTGCGCCTGCGCGCCGGGCAGGTGGCCATGCTGCAGTACAACTCCCCGATTGGAGCCGTTCGTTGACCATCCGTGTCCTCGCCGCGGGCGACCACTTCGTCCAGAACCGCCTGCTCATCGACGCCCTCCGGCACGCGGTCCCCGCCGAGCTGGACTTCAGGGAGCTGACGCTGCCGTGGCCGGTGGTGCCGTTCGGCCGGGTGGGCGAGGTGGACGAGGCCTCCGACGTGGAGGAGGAGCTGATCGAGGCGCTGCGCGGCGTCGAGGTGTGCGTGACGCAGATGGCGCCGCTCACCAAGCGCGTCCTGGACGCCTCGCCGGACCTGCGGCTGTTCTGCGTGAGCAGGGGCGGCCCGGTGAACGCCAACCTGGAGGCGGCGGCCCAGGCGGGGGTGGCGGTGACGTTCGCGCCGGGCCGCAACGCGGTGGCCACCGCCGAGCACACGCTCGCCATGCTGCTGGCGGCCACCCGCCGCATCCCGCAGACGCACGCCGACCTGGCGGGCGGCGTGTGGCGGGGCGACTACTACATGTACGACAACGTCGGCCCCGAGCTGGAGGGCAACACGGTCGGACTGATCGGCTACGGCGCGATCGGCCGGCGGGTGGCCCGGATGCTGGAGGGTTTCGGCGCGGAGGTCCTCGTGCACGACCCGTACGTGGCCGCCCCGAACCGGGTGGAGCTGCCGGAGCTGCTCGAACGTTCCCTGTTCGTCTCCCTGCACGCCCGCGCCACCCCGGAGACCGCCGGCCTGATCGGCGCCGCCGAGATCGCCGCCATGCCGAGAGGCTCGGTGCTGGTGAACTGTGCCAGGGGCGCGCTGCTCGACTACGACGCGCTGTGCGACGCGCTCGACTCGGGCCACCTGTTCGGCGCCGCGATGGACGTCTTCCCTGAGGAGCCGATCCCGCCGGGCTCCCGGCTGCTCGCGACGCCGAACTTGGTGATGACCCCGCACCTGGCGGGCGCCAGCAAGGAGACGGCGATGAAGGCGGCGGCGATCGTGGCCGCCGACGTGGCCCGCTACGTGCGCGGCGAGCCGCTGGCGCACGTAGCCAACCCGTGAGCTACCCCTTGAGCGCCCCCGCCATGAGCCCGCGCATGAAGAACCGGCCCAGCAGGATGTAGATCAACATCGTCGGGACGGAGGCGAGGATGGCCGCCGCCATCTGCTGGCTGTACGGGGTGGCCTGCGCTCCGGCGATGTTGTTCAGCATCACGGTCGTGGGCCAGCTCGTCGGCCCGGTCAGGAAGACGGCGAACAGGAAGTCGTTCCAGAGCGAGGTGAACTGCCAGATGATCACCACCGCGATGGCGGGCCCCGACACGGGCAGCACCACCGACCAGTACGCCCGCAGCATCCCCGCCCCGTCCACCCGTGACGCCTCGATCAGCTCGTCGGGGATCGTCACGTAGTAGTTGCGGAAGATCAGCGTGCAGATCGGGATGCCGTAGACGACGTGGGCCAGCACGAGCCCGGGGATGCCGCCGTAGAAGACGCCCTGGAGCCCGGCGAGCTGGTCGACCGACACGAGGAGCTGCACGAGCGGGATCATCACCCCCTGGTAGGGGATGAACATCCCGAACAGGAACAACGTGAACAACACGTCCGCGCCCGGGAAGCGCCACTTCGACAGCACGTACCCGTTCATCGAGCCGAGCGCGCACGACAGCAGCGAGCCGGGGACGGCGAGCAGCACGCTGTTCCACAGGCCGGGCGCGAGCTTCTCCCACGCGACCTGCCACGCCTCGGTCGTCCACACGCGCGGCAGGTTCCACGCCTGGCTGGGGTCGGCCTCGGTGAGCGGCTTGAAGCTGGTGACGAGCAGGACGTAGATGGGGATCAGGAAGATCACCACGAAGAGCGCCAGCACCCCGAACCTGACCCAGCCGAACACCGCGGCCCTGCGCCCGGCCACCGCCGTCATGAGCGCTTCTCCTTACGCACCGACCAGATCAGGTACGGGATGACGAAGATGGCCACGCTGAGCACGATGTACGACGCGATCGTGGCCCCCTTGGCGGGATCGTTGGAATCGAACACGGCCACCCACATGAACACCGCGGGCACGTCCGTGATGATCTGCTTGCCGGACACCGCCACGATGAGGTCGAAGACCTTGAGCGAGATGTGCCCGAGGATGATCAGCGCGGACAGCGTGACCGGCCGCAGCAGCGGCAGCACGACGTGCCGGTAGACGCCCCACTCGGTGCAGCCGTCGACCCGCGCGGCCTCCCGCAGCTCCTCGGGCACCCCGCGGAAGCCGGCGAGAAACAATGCCATGACATATCCGGACATCTGCCAGATGGCGGGGAGCGCCATCGCGGCCATCCCCCAGTCCTGGTCCCTGAACCACTGCCACTGCGGCAGCCCGAACCACTCGAACAGCCGGTTCAGGCCGACCGCCCGCTCCCCCGTGCCCGAGTTCATCAGCCACCGCCACACGATGCCGGTCGCCACGAACGAGATGGCCATCGGGAACAGGTAGATCGCCCGGAACGTGCCCTCGCCCCTGATCCCCTTCTCCATGAGGAACGCCAGCAACCACCCGAGCACCAGCGCGCCCAGCACGAACACGACGGTGAACACGATCGCGTGGTTCACCGACAGGTGCCAGCGCGGCAGGTCCCAGATGTCGACGAAGTTCTGCAGCCCCACGAACCGCCCCTCGGACACCGCGTCGTGCTGGTCGGTCATGGCGACCCGGAAGTTCCAGCCGAGCATGCCGTACACGAACACGCCGATCAGGATGATCGACGGCGTGACGAGGAGCAGTCCGGGCAGCCACGTGCGTGCCCGCCTCACAAGGTTTCCCTCCCGGGGGACGGCCGCGGCCGTCCCCCGTATCCGTCGTCTATTGGGCGTTCGCGGTGGCCGCGTCCGCCAGCCCCTGCTGCAGGGCCTTGACGTCCTTGCTGCCGATGTAGAGCCCGACCGCCTCGTTGATGGCGGCCAGCCACGGCTGGTTCACCGACACGCCGTGCTGGATGGAGCCGGCGAGCTTGTTGGTGGACCAGTCCTTGAGGGCGTCGGCCAGGTAGTCGGTGTAGAGCGACTGGTCGGCGTCCTTGCGGGCGGGGATGGAGCCCTTCTTCGGGTTGAAGGCGTCCTGGCCCTCCTTGCTGGCCGCGACCTTCAGCCAGGCCAGCGCCCCGTCCCGGTTCTTGGCGCCCTTGGGCAGGGTGAAGCTGTCGGACAGCCACAGGTAGGTGCCCTCGGTGCCGGGCGAGGGCGCCCAGTCGAAGTCGGTCTTCGACTTCTTGCCCAGGCCACCCTGCGGCGGGTTGTGGAAGTAGCCGTACGCCCAGTCGCCCATGATGTTGAACGCGGCCTGACCGTCGGCCACCTGCTTGGCCGCGGGCTGCCAGTCGTCCTGCGGGTCGCCCGCGTACTCCATGATCTTGGCGAAGTTGTTCAGCGCCGTCGTCACCTGCGGGCCGTTCCAGTCGGCGCCCGGCTTGAACAGGGCGTTGTAGGCGTCGGCGCCGAGCGTGCCGAGCAGCACGCTCTCCAGCAGGTGGGTGACCGTCCACTCCGACCCGATGGACAGCGGGATCTTGCCCTTGGCCTTGACCTTCCCGAGGTCCGCGATGAACTCCTCGATCGTCTTCGGCGCGGCGGTGATCCCGGCCTCCTTGAGCACGCCGGGGTTGAACCACAGGACGTTCGAGCGGTGGATGTTCACCGGTACGGAGTAGATCTTGCCGTCGACGCTGATCTGCTCGACGAGCTGGGCGGGGAAGACGTCCTTGAGCTTGAGCTCGTCGTAGAGCGGGGTGAGGTCCTCCAGGTTGCCCGCCTTGATGTAGCCCTGCAACTCGGCGCCCGCGTGGCCCTGGAAGGTGTCGGGCGGGGTGTTGGCCTGGAGTTTCGACTGCAGCAGCGCCTTGGCCTTGTCACCGGAGCCGCCGGCCACCGCCGCGTCGAAGAAGGTGTAGTCCGGGTTCTTCTCCTCGAAGATCTTTCTCATCGCTTGCAGGCCGTCGGCCTCACCCGGACCCGTCCACCAGGAGAAGACCTCAACCTGCTTCTTCCCGCCGCCGCTGGCAGCGGGCGCCTGGCTGGCCTGTCCGGCGCCACCGCCTCCGCAGGCCGCCAGGCCGAGCACGCTCGCCATCGTGATCGATACGGCCGCTAACCACCGTCGCATTTCACACCATCCCTTCGAAATCCCCCGAAGTTGGTGATTTGACAACGTTGTCAACAACGGCTATCAACCCACTTCGGGCAGCGCGCCGTCAAGGGGATCGGCGGTAACAGCTCCGCATATATGGGACGGTCAGGGGAGCCCGGTCAGCGGAGCCCGCGCAGCGTGCCCGTCGGCCAGCCCAGGCGGCGCAGCGTGCCGTCGGGACGGGTCACCACGGTCACGCCGTAGTCGTGGGTGCTGCCGTCGAAGTCGCCGCCCGCCGCCACCACCAGCGCACCCCTCGACACGCCCAGCCCCACCAGGGCGAGCAGCCGGCAGCCGCCGTCGGGCAGCCACGTGGTCAGCACCACGTCGCTCTCCGCCAGGCGTACGGGCAGGTCGAGCTCGGCCATCTCGGCCAGCAGGCCCTCGTGGGACAGGCGGGTGCCGTCGGCGAGCAGCACGGCGAGCTGCCGCTTGGCGTCGATCGCGGGCAACGCGGTGGGCTCCAGCGTGAGCAGGCAGCGGAAGTCGATCGTGTCGAGCGCCGGGCCCAGCGAGACGACCTGCCGCACCCGCGACTCCTCAGCCGCCAGGATCGCCGTCTCCGCCAGGTCGGGCGTGGTGATCAGGGCGCGGGCGTCGCACGCCCGCAGCCACGCCGCCACCTCGTACGCGCCCAGCCCCGGATCGATCGGCGCCGCCACCCCGCCGGCGGCCACCACCGTGTGGACCGCCAGCGTCTGCGCGCCCGCCGTGGACACGTGCACGCCCACCACCTGGTCACGCCGGGCGCCCCTGCGCACCAGCCCGGAGGCCGCCCTGGTCACCTCGGTCACCAGCCTGCGGTAGCCGTAGACGTGGCCACCGCGCAGGTCGATGAGGGCGGGGCGGTCGCCGCGCTCGTAGGCCCGGCGGAACACTTCGTGGATCACCGTGCCGGTGGTCGAAGCGGTGGGTCTCATGCCCGTCAACGTACGGCCGCCGGTGCGGCCCGAGCATCCACCGATGTATGTAGGCGGCTGTGCATTCGGGCCACGGGGGCGGGCGCGGGGTGGGCGGGCCCGAGCCCTGCGCGGCTCGAGCCCGCTGTCACGCGCCTGGGGCCGGACCCCCACCCCTCCGAGAAGGTCCGGCCCCGTGCGGACGCGTGACGTCCCCTGCCGATCGGCCGCGGCGCCCCCGTCGCGAGGGGCGAGGTACGCGCGGTGCGGTCGATCACGAAAGAAACGGTAGGCGTGCAGAGGGTGCCCGCACATGCGTTGACATGGCCATTCGACGATGTACGCGCGATGTGTAGACGGCTCAGCGGCTGCCGATCACCCATGCGGCGATCTGTGTACGGGTGGAGAAGCCGAGCTTGGCCAGGATGTTGGCGACGTGCCTGGCGACGGTGGCCGGGCTGATGACGAGCTCGTCGGCGATCCCCCGGTTGCTGAGCCCCCTCGCGACCAGCCCGGCGATCTCCCGTTCCCTGGGGGTGAGCATGCTGTCCTGGCGGGCCGGCACGACGGGCGCGGCCGGCGGCTCCGGCAGGTCGCCTTCGAGCGCGCAGGCCACGGCCTGGTCGGCGGTGAGCCGCGCGCCCTCCGCCCACAGGACGCCGACGACGGGCTCGCCGAGGCTCGCGCGGGCCGGCCGCAGGACGTCCTCGGTGCGGGCGTCGGGCTGCCGGCCGCCGAGCGCCAGCGCGGCCGACACCAGCAGGACCGCGCGCCGGTGGTCGCCCTCGGCGGTGACCAGCGCGGCCCACGCCTCCAGCCGGCGGGCGATGCCGGCCCGCAGGCCGGCGTCGCGGCTGAGCAGCAATGCCTCGGTCAGCCTGGCCCTGGCCTGCGCCAGGTCGCCCTCGTCGAGCGCCACCCGGCCCAGCCCGGCCAGGCAGCTGACGATCTGCTGCCTGGCGTCCACGTGGCGCAGCAGGCGCAGCCCGGCCTCGTAGTGCCGCCGGGCGGTGGCGCGGTCGCCCGACCTCCTGGCCACCTGCGCCAGGCCGATGTGGGCGAACGTCTGGCCGTAGTGGTTGTCGAGCTCCTCGCTGATCGCCAGCACCTCCTGGTAGGCGCGCTGCGCCTCGTGCAGGCGGCCCTGGTGCAGGCCGTAGCGCGCCCTGGTGCCCTGGGCCAGCGACTCGAGCACGAGGTCGCCGCACTGCCTGGCCGTCTCCAGCGCGCGCTCGATCGCGTCGTGCTCGCCGGTGAGCTGGGCCAGCGCGATCGTGCCGAGGGCCTGGCCGTAGCGGTCGTTGGCGGCGGCGCACAGCTCCAGCCCGGCGCGCACGTGCCGCATGGCCGGCTCGAAGTCGCCCGCCGCCAGCGCCAGCTCGCCCCGGACGATCGTGGCCCGCCCGCGCAGGCCGCGCGGCACCTGCGGGGCGTCAAGGTCGAGCAGCCGGGCGAGGTGGTCGGTCGAGTCGAGCCGGCGCCCGCTGCCGATCAGCAGGAAGCGGATGTCGGTCAGCAGCGTGAGCGCGGTCTCGGGCATGCCGATGGCGATCGACCAGTCGCAGGCCGAGTGCACCTCGGCCTTGAGCCCGTCGAAGAGGTTGACGTAGCGCTCGACCACCGGCCACGACGTGCGCACGCCGGGGGCCAGCGACTGCTTGAACCTGGCCGCGAGCCTGCCGAGCGCGGTCAGGTGGCGGCGGCGCAGCTCGGCCTCCTCGCCGGACTCGGCGAGCTGCTCCAGCGCGTACTCGCGGACGGTCTCCAGCAGCCGGTAGCGGGCGTGCCCCGCCACCTCGCCGTCGAGCACGACCAGCGACTTGTCCACCAGGTCGCACAGCCGGGGCAGCACCTCCTCCTCCGCGAGCCCCGGCCCCGAGCAGACCCATTCGGCCAGGTCGAGCGTCCAGGAGGAGCGGAAGGCGGCGGTGCGGCGCAGCAGCAGCCGCTCCTGCGGCGTGAGCAGCCGGTAGCTCCAGTCGACCGCCGCCCTGAGCGTGCGGTGCCGGGCCGGAGCCGTGCGGGCGCCGCCCGCCAGCAGCCTGAACCGGTCGTCCAGCCGCTCGACGAGCTGCCCCACCGACAGCACCCGCACCATGGCGGCGGCCAGCTCGATCGCCAGCGGCAGCCCGTCGAGCGCCTGGCACAGCTCCACCACCAGCGGCCGGGTCTCGCCGGTCAGCTCGAAGCCCGGTCGCGCGGCGGTGGCCCTGGCCACGAACAGCCGCACGGCCTCGCTCTCGCCGCCGTCGCCCGGGTCGTCGACCGACAGCGGCGGCACCCGCCACACCGTCTCGCCCGGCACCCGCAGCGGCTCGCGGCTGGTGGCCAGCACGGTGACGTTCGGGCAGGCGCGCAGCAGGTCGCGGCAGAGCTCGGCGCACTCGCCGACGACCGGCTCGCAGTTGTCGAGCAGCAGCAGCACGTGCCGGTCGCCGACCGTCTCGACGAGGTCGCCCGAGATGCCGAGCGCGGCGGCCACCTCCTCCCTGAGCCGCCCCTTCTCCAGGTCGGCCAGCTCGCTCACGCACACGCCGCCCGGATGCGCGGCGACCAGCCGGGAGGCGAGCCGCAGGGCCAGCCGGGTCTTCCCGATGCCGCCCGCCCCGCACAGGGTCACGACGCGCGAGACGCGCATCAGGTGGACGAGCTCGTCGAGGTCTGCCTCCCGGCCCACGAACGTGTTGGACTCCGCCGGGAGGTTGCTGGGGTCCGCGAATCGCTGCATCACTGTGAGTGTGTCACCAACTACGCTTCGCGCCCAGCCTTAATCGGTGGAGAAGTGTGAGCCCGCGTGGGCACACTCACAGCATGGCCGATGAGCCGCTGGAGCTCGGGGAGATCTCCTTCTCCGACTGGCACGCCCACACCGACAAGCTGGCGGACGTCGGCTTCCTGACCGTCGCCAGGACGCTGCCCTCACTGATCGGCCAGGCCATGCGCATGGCCTGGCGGGCCAGCCCCCGCGACACCCTGGCCACGATCGTGCTCAACCTGCTGGGGGGCGTGTTCACCGCGTTCGGCCTGCTGGCCACCACCGGCGTCCTGGGCGCGCTGTTCAGCGAGGGCCCCACCCCCGACCGGGTGGTGGCCGCGCTGCCCAGCCTCGCCCTCGTCGCCGGCGCGGCCGTGCTGCGCACCGCCGTGCAGGCGGGCGCGGGCTGGGCGCAGTCCCGCCTCGACCCGCAGGTCTCCCGGCTGACGGAGGAGCGCCTGTACGGCCTGACCAGCCAGGTGAGCCTGGTGGCCTACGACGACCCCGAGTTCCACGACGCCCTGCAACGCGCCCGGCTGCGCGGCGTCGCCATGGCCGACTCGGTCGTCACCTGCACCATCGACGTGGTCACCGCCGCCGTCGGCATCGCCGCCGTGGCGGGCGTGCTCGGCGTCCTGCACCCCGTCCTGCTGCCGCTCCTCCTCCTGGCCGTCCTGCCCGACGCCTGGGCCGCCGTCCGCAGCGCCCGCATGCAGTACGCCACCATGTACGCGCTCATCCCCGCCAACCGCCGCAAGTGGATCATCGGCCAGCTCCTGGCGGAGCGGGAGCCCGCCGCCGAGGTGCGCTCGTTCACGATGCGCGGCTTCCTGCTGCGCATGTACGACGCGGTCGCCAAGGCGGAGCAGGACGTCATGCTCGGCCTCGCCCGCCGCCAGACCGTGGCCCGCCTGGCCGGTGAGGCTCTGGGCGGTCTCGGCGCGGCCCTGGTCTACGTGGCGCTCGGCGTCCTGCTCGCGATCTCCGCGATCCCGCTGGCGGTGGCCGGCACCGCCGTGCTGGCCATCCGCTCCGCGCAGGGCTCGCTCGGCCAGCTCATGTACGCCACCAACCGCCTCTACGAGGAGGGCCTCTACTTCACCGACTTCCTCGACTTCTGCGCCGACGCCGAGCGCCGCATCCCCGGCGACCGCGACACCGCCATGCCGGACTCCTTCGAG
>NZ_JAATEP010000084.1:0-35290 GCF_012034275.1 Nonomuraea composti
CCTACACCGTCCGCGCCCGCGACGCCGCCGGCAACCGCTCCGCCACCAGCAACACCGTCACCGCCACGACCACCGGCGGCAACGGCGGCGGCGGGAACAAGGTGCTCGGCTACTTCGTCCAGTGGGGCGTCTACCAGCGCGGCTACCACGTCAAGAACATCGACACCAGCGGCTCCGCGGCCAAGCTGACCCACATCAACTACGCCTTCGGCAACGTCCAGAACGGCCAGTGCACGATCGGCGACAGCTACGCCGACTACGACCGCTTCTACCAGGCGGGCGAGAGCGTCGACGGCGTCGCCGACACGTGGGACGCCGGCGCGCTGCGCGGCAGCTTCAACCAGCTGCGCAAGCTCAAGAAGAAGTACCCGCACCTGAAGGTGCTCTTCTCCTTCGGCGGCTGGACCTGGTCCGGCGGCTTCGGCCAGGCCGCCCAGAACCCGGCCGCGTTCGCCGACTCCTGCTACAAGCTGGTCGAGGACCCGCGCTGGGCGGACGTGTTCGACGGCATCGACATCGACTGGGAGTACCCGAACGCCTGCGGCCTGACCTGCGACACCAGCGGCCCGGCCGCGTTCAGGAACGTCATGTCCGCGCTGCGCTCCCGCTTCGGCTCCGGCAACCTCGTCACCGCCGCGATCACCGCCGACGGCACCGACGGCGGCAAGATCGACGCGGCCGACTACGGCGGCGCCGCGCAGTACGTCGACTGGTACAACGTGATGACCTACGACTTCTTCGGCGCCTGGGCGGCGCAGGGCCCGACCGCCCCGCACTCGCCCCTCACCTCCTACTCCGGCATCCCGATCGCCGGCTTCCACTCCGACAGCGCCATCCAGAAGCTGAAGAGCAAGGGCGTGCCGGCGAGCAAGCTGCTGCTCGGCATCGGCTTCTACGGCCGCGGCTGGACCGGCGTCACCCAGGCCGCACCCGGCGGCACCGCCACGGGGCCGGCGCCGGGCACGTACGAGCAGGGCATCGAGGACTACAAGGTCCTCAAGACGCGCTGCCCGGCCACGGGCACGGTCGCGGGCACCGCGTACGCGTTCTGCGGCAACCAGTGGTGGAGCTACGACACGCCGGCCACGATCGGCGGCAAGATGAGCTACTCGAAGAACCAGGGCCTCGGCGGCGCGTTCTTCTGGGAGCTCAGCGGCGACACCACGAACGCGGAGCTGCTCACGGCCATGAAGAGCGGCCTGGGCTGACCTCGTGAAAGACCGGGGCCGGCCCTCCGCGCCTGGGGGCCGGCCCCTTCGTCTCAGCCCAGCTCGCGCAGGTGCTCGGCGGTCAGCCGCACGGTCGAGGCTCCCAGGTTCTCCTCCAGGTGCTCGATCGACGACGTGCCCGGGATCGGCAGCGTCATCGGGGAGCGGGCCAGCAGCCAGGCCAGGCTGACCTGCGACGGCGTCGCCCCGACGGCCTTGGCCACGTGCTCCACCGGGCTGTCCGGGCCCGTCAGCGCGCCCTTGGCGACCGGGCTGTAGGGGATGAAGACGATGCCCTGCTCCGTGCAGTGGTCGAGGACCGGGTCGGAGAAGCGGTTGCTCAGGTTGTAGCGGTTCTGGACCGAGACGATGTCCGTGACGCGCCGCGCCTGCTCCAGCTGCTCCACGCTCACCTCCGACAGGCCGATCTCGGCGATCTTGCCTTCGTCGCGGAGCGCGCCCAGCTCGCCGACCTGGTCCTCCAGCGGCACCTGCGGGTCGACGCGGTGGAGCTGCAGCAGGTCGAGCCGCTCGACGCCGAGCCTGCGCAGGCTCATCTCGACCTCCTGCCGCAGGTACTCGGGCCGCCCCACGGGGTGCCACTGGCTCGGGCCCGTACGGACGAAACCGGCCTTCGTGGCGATCAGCAGGCCCTCCGGGTACGGGTGCAGGGCCTCGCGGATGAGCTCCTCGTTGACGTACGGGCCGTACGAGTCGGCCGTGTCGATGAAGGTGACCCCCAGCTCGACCACCCGCCGCAGCACCCGGACGGCCGCGTCGCGGTCGGCGGGCGGCCCCCAGACGCCCGGCCCCGTCAGGCTCATGGCGCCGTAGCCGAGGCGGTGCACGGTCTTGCCGCCGATGGCCAGCGTGCCGGTGGACGGGAGCGAAATGGACATGCGGTTCCTCACCTCGACTTGCGACGTTCCAGGTCCGTGATGCAACGGATACGTGCTCTCTCTTCCCTACCACGCGACCCATGAATACGTTTCGGGGCATCTGCGCTTTTTGACCTGGTTCACCCTCCACGTTCCGAGGAGCAGCATGAGGTCCCGCTTACGTCAAGGAGTCGTCGGCGCCGTCACCACCGCGGCCCTGGTCCTGTCGCCGATCGCCCTCGCCGGGCCGGCCGACGCCCACGGCGGCAAGGATCCCGCACACAAGCTCGTCAAAGCCGTCTCGGGCAAGAACGTCAAGAAGCACCTGTGGGCGTTGCAGGCCATCGCCAAGGCCCACGGCGGCACCCGCGTCTCCGGCACCCCCGGCTTCGACGCCTCCCGCGACTACGTGGCCGGCAAGCTGCGCCGCGCCGGGTACGACGTCACCATCCAGCCGTTCGAGTTCACCTTCGACGGCTACGTCACCCCGCCCGTGCTCAAGCGGACCAGCGGGGAGCAGAAGACGTACACGTACGGGTTCTTCAGCGACTACGTCGCCATGCAGGACTCCCCCGCCGGAGCCGTCAGCGGCACCCTCCAGGCCGTGGACCTCGTGCTGCCGCCCGGGCCGGCGGCCAACTCCTCGTCCTCCGGCTGCGAGGCGAGCGACTTCGCCGGCTTCACCGCCGGCAACATCGCGCTGATGCAGCGCGGCACCTGCAGCTTCCGCATCAAGGTCGACAACGCCATGGCCGCCGGCGCCTCCGCCGCCATCGTCTTCAACGAGGGGCAGGACGGCCGCACCGAGATCGACCTCAACCCCACCCTCGGCGGGCCCGGCGTCACCATCCCCTCCTTCTTCACCAGCTTCGCGGTCGGCGACGAGCTCGCCGCCACCGCCGGCACCACCGTCCAGATGAACTGGGACCCGATCGTCGAGACCAGGACCACGTACAACGTGATCGCCGAGAGCAGGAAGGGCGACCCGGACAACGTCGTCATGCTCGGCGCCCACCTCGACAGCGTCCAGGAGGGCCCCGGCATCAACGACAACGGGTCGGGCAGCGCGGGCATCCTCGAAGTGGCGCTCCAGATGGCCAGGACCAAGCCGAAGAACAAGATGCGTTTCGCGTTCTGGGGGGCCGAGGAGTTCGGGCTGCTCGGCTCGCAGCACTACGTCGACAGCCTGTCCGCCGAGGAGCGGGCCAGGATCGCGCTCTACCTCAACTTCGACATGATCGCCTCGCCCAACTACACGCTCGGCATCTACGACGGCGACGGCGACGCCTTCGGCACCGCCGGGCCTCCCGGGTCCGACGTCATCGAGGAGGACTTCGAGAAGTTCTTCGCCGGGCGCGGCCTGCCGTACACGGCCACCGCCTTCACGGGACGCTCCGACTACGGCGCGTTCATCGCGGTCGGCATCCCGTCCGGCGGGCTGTTCACCGGGGCCGAGGTGCGCAAGACCGAGGAGGAGGCGGCGGTCTTCGGCGGAACGGCCGGCATCCCGCTCGACCCCTGCTACCACAGCGCCTGCGACACGATCCGCAACATCAACGACCGGGCGCTGGACGTGAACGCGGACGCGATCGCGATGCTGGCGGGCACGTACGCGTTCTCCACCGGCACCATCGGCACGGCCGCACCGGCCCCGGCGGCCCGCGCCGCCGCCGCGGCGCACCCGCACCACCCCGCGGACTCGGCGAGCTGACCCGTCGCCGCGGCCCGCGCCCGTGCTCGCCGGGCGCGGGCCGCTCAGGGGTGCTCGTCCTGGGGCAGCGTGCGTCTGCGGACGAGGGCGACGGCCAGGGCGGCGAGCAGGGCGGCGGCCGGGAGGAGGAAGGCCGGGCCGCCGCCGTACCGGTCGCCGAGGGGGCCGGCGAGGGCGGCTCCGACGGCGCTGCCGATCTGGCCGAGGGTGGTCAGCCAGCCGTACAGCTCGGCGGCGCGCGGCCCGGCGGCCATGGCGGTCAGGTGGTCGCCGGTGGCCAGCCACGGGGCGAGGGCGACGCCGAACAGGGCGATCGCGACGGCCATCGCCGGGACCGTGCCGGGCAGGGCCAGCGGCAGGGAGGTCGCGGCGAGCGTGCCGAGCAGCCACAGGTAGCGGTCGCGCTGCGCGCCGCGCGGCCCGCGTACGGCCAGGGCCAGGCCGCCGGCGAGGCTGCCGATCGACCAGAGCGCGACCAGCAGCCCCGCCTGGTGCGCGGCGCCGGCGTGGGCGGCGAAGGCGGGCAGGAGCACCCACATCGCCCCCATGCAGATCCAGTACGCGAGGTAGGTGCCGCCGAGGGTCCGTACGGCGGGCAGGGCGATGAGGGACGGCCCGGCCTGGACGGGCGGGCGCGGAACGGCGGGGGTGACCGCGAGCCCGGCGGCCAGGGCGGCGGCGCCCGTGAGCGCGCTGGCGGCGAGCGCGGCGGGCGCCCCGGCGAACGCCGCCCAGCCGGTCACCCAGAGGGGCGAGGCGATGTAGACGGTCTCGTTGGCGACGGCGTTGACGGCATACGCCCGGCCCGAGCCCGCCCCGGCGCCGGCCGCGGGCCGGTGGTCGCCGCCGCCCGCACCCGTCCTGGCCGGGGCTTTGGGGGTGACGAGGTGCGGGAGCATCGAGCGGAGGCTGCTGGAGAGGGGCGGCGTGCACAGGCCGCACAGCGCCGCCGTGGCGACGACCGGCACGAGGCCGTGGCCGGCGGCGAGGGCGAGCTGGGTGGTGAGGAAGAGGGCGCCGGACAGGAGGAGGACGGGCCGGTCGCCGAAGCGGGACAGGGCGCGGGACCACCAGGGGGCCGACACCGCCATGCCCGCGGCGGCAGCCCCGCCCGCGAGGCCGGCGGCGGTGAAGCCGCCGACCTGCTGGGCGGCCACCAGGGAGATGAGCAGGGGCCGCATCGCCACGGGGAGCTGGGCCGCGTTGTAGGCGACAATCAGCCCGAGAACGCGTACATTCATTAGTAATGAATGTTCAGGAGAAGCAGGCGGCAAACCTGCTGGGCGCATCCGCCCTGCTCGTGGCGGGTGTCGTGCGCGACGCGGTGACCGGCGCGGTCGGGGCGGGCGGCGCGCTGGCGGAGGCGCTGATCGCGATCAAGGACCAGCCGGGCCGCACCGCCGACTGGCTGGGCACGGTGCTGGGCATCTCCCAGCCGGGCACCGCCCACCTGGTGCGCCGGTTGACCGAGCAGGGCTGGGTCGTGCGGGGCAGCCAGGGCCGCGCGCGCCCGCTGCGGCTCACCGCCGACGGTGAGCGGGTGGCGGCGCGGGCGCTCGCGGCCCGCCAGTCCGCCCTGGAGGAGCTGGTCGGGCGGCTGACGGGTGAGCAGCGCGAGCACCTGGTGTCGATCGCGGCGGCGCTGCTCGGGCCGGAGGCGCGCAGCGAGCATCGGCTGGCCGGCCTGTGCCGCCTGTGCGACCGGGGCAGTTGCCCGGAGTGCCCGGTGTACGACGGCTGGCGCCGGGCGAGCTGCTCCGGCTAGGACGTGGTGCGGGGCTGGTGGCCGTAGCGGACCGGCTCGGGGCCGTTGAGGCGGACCTCCGGGTCGGGCATCGCCTGCTCGCGCCCCGCCCGCGCCCGCGCCGGCTCGATCACGGGCGTCGTGCCCTCGGCCTCGAGGATCCGCCGGACGAGGCGGTCGCGCAGCCCGGCGGCGACCCCGGCGTGCGAGCCGTACCCGGCCAGGTTGACCAGCTCGTACGGATCGTGGTCCAGGTCGTACAGGGCCTGCTCGCGGTAGGCGGGCGCGGCGGGGTCGTCCCAGGGGTGGGCGTCCTCGGCGACGGCGTAGTACTTCCACCGGGACGTGCGGATCCCGCGCCCCACCTCCGACTCGCTCACCTGGAAGAACACCTCCTCGGGCCAGGGGGCGCCGCGCGGGTCGCGCACCAGCGGCAGGAACGAGCGGCCCTGCATCTCGGCGGGCACGGGCAGCCCGGCGGCCTCCAGGAGCGTGGGCGGCAGGTCGAGGGTGCTGACGGGGCGGGAGATGGCGCCGCCGCCGTCGAAGCCGGGGCCGCGCAGCGCGAGCGGCACGCGCAGGGACGCGTCGTGGCAGGAGCGCTTGTACTCGCCGTTGCGGGTCTTGAAGTGGTTGCCGTGGTCGGAGGTGTAGGCCACGATCGTGTCGTCGAGGAGGTCCATGCTGCGCAGGGCGTCGAGGAGCCGCCCGAGCCCTTCGTCGAGCCGCTTGACCTGCCCGAGGTAGCCGCCCATGTGCTGGTGGGCGGTGCCGCCGAGGGCGGCCAGGTCGGGCGGCATCCAGGTGCCCTGGTAGCGCTGCTCGTAGCCGTCGGGGGCGGGGTAGTCGTCCACCTCGTTCTGGTGGTGCGGCTCCAGGAACGACAGGAACAGGTAGAACGGCTCGCCGGCGTGGTCGGCCACGAAGCGGACGGCGGCGTCCACGAGCGCGTCGGAGCGGTAGCCGGGCAGCAGGACGGGCTCGTTCGCCTCGTCGTAGACGATGGTCCGGTACGCGTCGGAGGTGTGTTCCAGGGCGTTGGCGGCCAGCCACGACCGGTAGCCGCCGCGCCGTTCCTCGGGCACCGGCTCGGTGTCGGCCAGGTGCCATTTGCCGATGTAGCCGGTGGCGTAGCCGGCCGCGCCGAAGTGGTGGGCGAGGGTGCGCTCCTCGGGGGGCAGCACGCGGCCGTTGCGGTAGACGCCGGTCGTGGTCGGGTAGCGGCCCGTCTGGAGCGCGGCGCGGGCGGGGGCGCACACCGGCTGCGGGGTGAGCGCGACCGTGGCCTGGGTGCCGTGCCTGGCCATGCGGTCGAGGTTGGGGGTGAGGGGGCCGACGGTGTCCCACCGCTGCTGGTCGGTGAAGACGACGATCACGTTCGGGCGCAAAGCGGAAGGCTCCTTATTTCAGACCGGTCAGGGCGATGCCCCGGACGAAGTATCGCTGGGTGAGGACGAACAGGACGGCGGTGGGCACGAAGAGGATCACCGAGCCGGCGGCCGTGAGGTGCCAGAGCGTGAAGTACTCCTGGTTGAACAGGGTGAGCCCGACGGGGATGGTGCGCATCTCGGGCGTGGAGGTGGCGACGAGCGGCCAGAGGAACTCGTTCCACTGGAAGACGAACGTGAACAGGCCGAGCACGGCGAGCGCCGGCCGGGTCTGCGGCAGGATGACGCTGCGGTAGATGCGCAGCTCGGAGGCGCCGTCGATGCGGGCGGCGCTGATCAGGTCGTCGGGGATGGGCTGGATGAATTGCCGCATGAGGAAGATCCCGAACGCGTCCATGAGGAACGGGGTGATGAGCCCCTGGTACGTGTTCAGCCACCCCACGTTGGCCATGAGCACGTACAGCGGGATCATCCGCACGAAGAACGGCACCATGAGCGTGGCCAGCAGCGCCACGAACAGGGTGGTGCGCAGCGGGAAGCGGAACTTGGCGAAGACGTACCCGACGAGCGGGTCGAACACGAGGTGCGCCAGCGTGATGGCGCCGGCCACGACGAGGCTGTTGACGATGAAGTCGCCGAACGGCGCCCGCCGGAACAGCTCGGCGTAGTTCTCCCATTGGGGCGAGTCGGGCACGAGCACGGCGTCGGCCGACAGCGTCTCCGCCTCGGTCTGGAGGGAGAGCGAGAGCATGTAGAGCAGCGGCACGACGGTGATCAGCGAGGCCAGCCCGAGCAGGGCGTAGAGCAGCCCTTTGCGCATCAGTACGTCACCTCCGAGCGCCGCCCCGCCCTGAGCTGGACCAGCGTGAACGCGACGATGACGATCAGCAGCAGCACCGACTGGGCGGAGGAGTAGCCGAAGTCCCTGGTGCGGAAGGCGACGTTGAAGATGTGGAAGACGGACAGGTCGGTGGCGTCGCCGGGGCCGCCGCCGGTGATGATGTACGCCTGCCCGAACGCCTGCAGCCCGGAGATGACCGCCATCACCGACACGAACAGCGTGGTCGGGGCGAGCAGCGGCAGCGTGATCCGCCAGAAGCGGCGCCAGGCGTCGGCCCCGTCGATCTTCGCGGCCTCGTGGTAGGTCTCGGGGATGCCCTGGAGCCCGGCCAGGAACAGCACCATCGTGTAGCCGACGCTCTGCCAGAGGGTGACGGCGGCGATGGTGAGCAGCGGCGCGGTGTTGAGCCACTGCTGGGCGGGCAGCCCGAGCGCGAGCAGCACCCGGTTGAGCACGCCGAGCTCGGGGTCGAGGATGTTGCGCCACAGCAGGCCGACGATCGCGACGGAGGTCAGGTACGGCACCAGCAGCACCACCCGGAAGACGACCCGGCCCTTGAGCGGCTGGTCGATGGCCAGCGCCAGGGCCAGGCCGAGCACGATCGAGCCGATCACCACGATCACCGAGAAACCGGCCGTGACCAGGAACGAGTGCCGCACGGCGGGGTCGGCCAGGGCCTGGGTGTAGTTGCCGAGGCCCGTCCACTGGTCGGCCATCGGCCCGGTGCGGAAGCCGGTGGCGACGACGTTGCCGATCGGCAGGTAGAAGAAGGCGGCGAAGAACAGGATCGCGGGGAGCAGGAACAGGTACGCGGTCCTGGCGTAGCGGCCCTGGAGCGTGCCGGGCCGGAGCGGGCGCCTCACTTGAGGAAGCCCTCTGCGGCCTTGACGAAGCTCTCCATCGCCTCGGCGGCCGGCTGGTTCTGGATGAGCACCTGCTGGTACATGACCTTGAGCTGCTCCTCCCACTTGCCGAGCTGCCCGGTCAGGCGCACCTGCTGGGAGGAGTCCTGAGCGGTGGGCAGGGCGTCGGCGAAGACCTTGGTGATCGGGTCGGACTGCACCTCGGGCAGCTCGGCCCACGACTTGCGGGGCATCAGCATGCCGGTCTCCTTCGTGGCGGCCCGCTCCACCTGGAGGGTGGTGACGCGCTTGATGAAGTCCCACGACAGCTCGGGCCTGGCGGCCTTGGCGGGGACGAACATGCTGACGCCGGCCGCCTGCGTGGCGGCGGTCCTGTTCTTCAGCGGCGGCGCGACGCCCAGCTCGATGTCGGGGCTGGTCTTCCTGATGGGGTCGAGGTCCCACGGGCCGGTGAGGATCATCGCGGCGCGCTTGGCGGAGAACAGCTTCTGCGGGCCCGAGTAGTCGGTGCCGGCCGTCGGCACGGGCGCCACCTTGTGCTTGTGGACGAGGTCGGCCTGGAACTGCAGGGCGGCCACGGCGTCGGCGCGCGGCTCCATGACGGCCTTGGTCTCCACGTCGTAGGGGGTGACGCCGGCCTGCACGAGCCACGGCCACATGTAGGTGAAGTCCTGGTTGAGCGCGACGCCGTACACGCCATCCTTGGTCAGCTTCCTGGCCGCGTCGAGGAACTCCTCCCACGTCGTGGGCGGCCGCACGCCGGCCGAGGCCAGCATGCCCTTGTTGTAGAACAGGGTGTTGCAGGTCAGGTGGAGCTGCACGCCGTACACCTTGCCCTGGTAGGAGTTGCGCTCGACGGTCACCGGCTGCCAGTCGGAGGGGAAGCCCATGGCCTGGCCGTCGCGGTCGACGAAGTCCTGCAGCGAGCGCGCGTTGCCGGAGACGGCGAACTCCTGCACCCACCCGCCGGGCTCCTCGACCAGGTCGGGCACGGTGCCGGCGGCGAAGTCGGCCAGCAGCCTGGTCCGCAGGTCGGGCCACTGGTACTTCTGCAGGTTGACCTTGACCCGGTTGGCCTGCTCGAACTCGGCGATGACCGTGCGATACGCCTGGTAGTCGTGCCCGGCGTTCCAGTAGACGGTGAAGGTGCCGGGCGCGGTGGCCCGGGTGGCGGGCGCGCCCGCGCACGACGACAGGAGCGGGACGGCGGCGGCGGCCCCGGCGAGGCGGAACAGGTCTCGGCGTGAGGGGTGGGAAGACATGCGGGGGTTCCCCTTTCTAGGACGAGCCCCGCCGCACGAACGTCCACGACCGGACGATCTCGCGGGCGGGTGGCGGCTCCTCGGCCTGGAGGCGGTCGAAGAGCAGGCGTACGACGTCGGTGTAGTCGTGGCGCAGCGGGCCGACGGTGCTGAGCTGCGGGTTGCTGATGAGACCCTCGTCGATGTTGCCGACGCCGACGACGGCGACGTCTCCCGGCACGCTCAGCCCCAGGTCTCTCGCGGCCCAGATGGCGCTGATGGCGGCCCGGTCGGAGGCGGCGAAGATGGCGTCGGGCCGGTCGGGCGAGCCGAGCAGCTCGGTCGCCGTCTGGTACGCGGCCACCCGGTCGTCGGCGCCGCCGGTGATGATCCGTTCGGCGCTGCCGTGCCGGTCCATCGCCTGGAGGTAGCCGAGCAGCCGCCCTTCGGGCTGCTCGCGGTAGACCTCGTAGCGCTGGCCCATGAACGCGATGCGCCGCCGGCCGGTGTCGAGCAGGTGCCCGACGGCCTCGGCGCACGCCTCCACCTCGGGGGTGCGGACCACGTCGCAGCCTTCGAGCCCGCTCTCGTTGCTCATCACGACCATGGGCAGCCCGGTGGCGGCGAGCCCGCTGAGCAGGTCGCGCTCCAGGTGGTCGCCGGTGACGCGGATGAGGGCGCCGTCGGCGATGCCGCCGCGCAGCACCTCGACGGCCGCCTGGGCGCGGGCGGCGGAGTCGACGGAGAGCGTGACCACCGAGTAGCCGCGCGCGTCGGCCATCTCGTGCAGGTCCATGGCCAGCCGGGCGTCGGACGGCACGCCGCCGACCGTGCTCAGCACCAGGCAGACCCGCTGGGTGCGGCGTTTGCGCAGGCTTCTGGCGGCCTGATTGGGGGTGTAGCCGAGCTGCCTGGCGGCGTCGAGCACCCGCTGCCTGGTCTCGGGGGCCACCGGCCGGTCGCGGCCGCTGAGCACGTAGGAGACGGTCGCCACGGACACGCCCGCCAGCTCGGCCACTTGTCGCGCTGTTGGTCTCATGTTAGTCGAATAACCTAGCATTCCCTACCGAGTTATGGGGATATAGAGAGCGCCGGATCTCGGCAGACGGATACGCATGGGGAAGTCTTCACCGGTGAGGCTTCCGGTGAGTGTTAAACGATTAACACCATATTTCGCACCGGCCGACCGTTCAAGGGGTGGAGCCAGCGTGGCGCGGCGGCATTCTTGATCACTCTCGGTTACCTTGCGAGGGGGATGGGGGGATCCGCAATGAATGGTTCGTATGGTCAGGTGTCTCGCAGGTTGTTCGTCACCGGCCTGTTCGCCACGGCGGCCACCGCCGCGCTGCCGGCCGGCGTGGGGGCCGCGCGCCCGCGTACGCAGGTGCTGCGGGCCAAGCCCGCGAAGGTCTCGATCGGCGCGCGCACCGTCTCCACCTGGACCTACGACGGCCGGCTCCCCGGCCCGCGCATCGAGGCCACGGCCGGCGGCGTCGTGCGCGCCCGGCTGGTCAACGACCTGCCCGCGGCGACCACCGTGCACTGGCACGGCATCAGGCTCGACGCCCGCATGGACGGCGCCCCCGGCTACACGCAGAAGCCGGTCCCGCCGGGCGGCACGTTCGACTACGCGTTCACCACCCCCGACCCCGGCACGTACTTCTACCACTCGCACGTCGGCATGCAGAACGACCGCGGCCTGTACGGAACGCTGATCGTGACCGACCCGCACGAGCCGCTCGGCTACGACCAGGAGTTCACGGTCGTGCTGGACGACTGGCTGGACGGCGTGATCGGCACGCCGGACGACGCGCTGAGACGGCTGAACGCCAGCACCGCGCACGACGACACGCTGCGCAGCGACCTGCTCGGCGGGGTCACGGCCGAGCTGCGCCACCCGTACTACCTGGTCAACGGCCGGGCGGCGGAGGCACCCGAGGTGTTCGAGAGCAAGCCGGGGCGGCTCGTCCGGCTCCGGATCATCAACGCGGCGGCCGACACCGCGTTCCGGGTGGCGCTGGGCGGGCACCGCCTGGGGGTGACGCACACCGACGGGTTCCCGTGCGCGCCGCTCACCGTGGACACGATCCTCATCGGCATGGGCGAGCGCTACGACGTGCTCGTCCGGCTCGGTGACGGGGCGTTCCCGCTGGTGGCGGAGGCGGAGGGGAAGGGCGCGCGGGCGTTCGCGATCGTGCGCACGTCCCGGAAGGCCGGCGCGCCGCGCAGCGGCGTGCGGCTGAGCGAGCTGTCCGGGCGTAGGCTGGCGTACGCCGACCTGAACGCCCGGCAGGCCGACCGGCTGCCGCGCCCGTCGAGGAGCGTCACCGTGACGCTCGGCATGCGCCCCTCGGGCAACGAGTGGACGATGAACGACCGCCTGGCCGCCGACCCGATGCGGCTGCGCGTGGAGCGGGGCGAGACGATCAGGATCGTGCTCGACAACCAGTCGCCCATGTGGCACCCGATGCACCTGCACGGCCACACCTTCCAGGTGCGGACGTCATCGGGCCCGCAGGGGCCGCGCAAGGACACGGTGAACGTGCTGCCGCGCGAGCGCCTGAACATCGACGTGCACGCCGACAACCCGGGCGAGTGGATGTTCCACTGCCACAACCTGTACCACCAGGAGCAGGGCATGATGGGCACGCTCGGGTACGGCCCCGCGAAGCGGACGATGAAGCACTGAGCCTGCGTCCGGTGTACGCAGGGCGCGCACGCTGTACGCTAGCATGAGGGGCGGAAAGGAGCCCCTCATGCCGGCAGACGACAAGCAGATCCCCTCGGTGTGGGCCCGGCCGCGCCCGGACCGGCGGCAGCCGCTGCTCACCCGCGAGAGCATCGTGGCCGAAGCGGTGCGCCTGCTCGACGAGGAAGGTCTCGACAACCTCAGCATGCGCCGCCTCGGCAGCCGGCTCGGCGCCGGCGCCACCTCGCTCTACCGCCACGTGGCCAGCAAGGACGAGCTGCTGGAGCTGGCGCTCGACGCCGTCTACGAGGAGCTGCCCCTGCCCGACACGGGCGACTGGCGCACGACCGTGACCGAGGTGGCCCGCGCCATGCGCGCCACGATCCTGCGCCACCCGTGGCTGGCGGCCAAGCTCGGCGACGCGGGGCTGGCCTACCTGGGGCCGAACATGCTGCGGCAGAGCGAGTTCGTGCTCGGCGTCATGGAGGACGCCGGGTTCCCGCTGGCGGAGGCCGACCAGGCGGTGACCACGGTGATGGCGTACGTGGTGGGCATCTCGACCGGCGAGGCCGCGTGGCTGTCCACGGTGGCGCGCAGCGGGCTGACCGAGCAGGAGCTGACCGAGAAGCTGTGGCCGGCCGCCGAGCAGGCGGTGCAGGACTACCCGCGCCTGCGCGCCCGCTACGCCCAGCAGCGCGACGGCGACACCTCGGGCGTCAACCAGGACACCTTCGAGTACGGGCTCCAGCGCGTCCTCGACGGCTTGCAGGCCCGCCTCGCCTGATCCCCGTCTCAGTCGGCCAGGCCGCCCTTGGCGACCATGCGGCCCACGCTCTCACCGGCGGCCTGCTTGAACGCCGCCGCGACCAGGCTGCCGAGCCGGTCGCGGCCGGCCAGCTCGGCGGCCTGCCGCCGGTCGGCCTTGGGCAGCGCCTTGGCGATGAGCCCGGCGGCGTGCGCCAGCGAGACGAGCGCCAGCGTGCGCGGATCCGGCTCGCCGCCGGCCTCCAGCGCGGCGAGCACCCGCCGGTGCAGCGCCGCGCGGGGCGCCGGGTCCGCCTCCGGGTAGACCTCCTCCTTGAACAGCTTCAGGTACGTCCGCGTCTCGCGGGTGATCGCCCCGCGCTCCGCGAGCCGCGCCAGCAGCCGGGCCCGCCGCTCGGGCGTGTACATGGCGGGCCACCAGTCCTCGAACGGCGGCGCCTGCTCGCGCATGGAGAACCGGTCGAGCGTCGGGTCGAGCTCGGCGTCGCCGATGGGGGCGGGGTCGGTGACGTCGATCCGCCCGTCACGTCATTCGATCCGGCCGAGCAGCATGAGGTCGGCGAGCACGCCCGCGCTGAGTGTCCAGTCAAGCAGCTCCAAGTTGACCAGCGGCTTGCCCTTGGGCGTGTGGGCGAGCAGGAGCAGTTCTTCGGCGATCAGCAGGTCCATGCCTTCCAGACTGGCGCATCGCGCCGCTCGCGGCGCTCTTGCGAGGCGGCCCCGGCCTGCGAAAGGATCTCGGATCGAACCCCCCGCCCCTTGCATGACGACTGGAGAGGCCTGTCGTGCGCACACAACAGAACATTGAGCAGTTCGGCTACCGGCAGGAGTTACGTCGCGGGGTCGGATTGACCGACCTCGTGTTCTACGGCCTGGCGTTCATGGTGCCGATCGCCCCCTTCGCGATCTTCGGCACGGTCTATGCGCAGTCCGGCGGCATGCCGGCCCTGGCGTACCTCGTCGGGATGGTCGCGTTGCTGTTCACCGCCGCGTCGTACGCGCAGATGGTGAAGGCGTTCCCGCTGTCGGGCTCGGTCTACAACTACGCCGGGCGCGGTATCGCCCCGCCGGTCGGGTTCATGACCGGGTGGATGATCCTGCTGGACTACATCCTCGTCCCCTGCCTGCTCTATCTCGTGGCGGCCGTCGCCATGAACGCCAGCGTGCCGGACGTGCCCGTCTGGGCCTGGCTGGTGGTCTTCGTGGCCGTCAACACGGTGATCAACCTGCGCGGCATCAAGATGACGGTCAAGCTCACCCGCATCATGATCGTGTTCGAGCTGGTGGTGCTGGCGCTGTTCCTCCTCGTCGGCCTCTGGGCGCTGGTCCAGGGCAAGGGCAGCGGCTTCAGCCTCTCCCCGCTGTTCGACGCGGACCACTTCTCGTGGCCGGTGGTGTTCGCGGCGGTGTCGGTGGCCGTCCTGTCCTTCCTCGGCTTCGACGGGATCAGCATGCTGGTGGAGGAGTCCACCGGCGGCTCGGAGCAGGTGGGGCGGGCGATGCGGCTGGCGCTCGTGCTGGCCGGCGTGCTGTTCATCGTGCAGGTGTGGGTGGCCGCCCTGCTCGTGCCCGACCCGGGCGGGCTGCTGGCCCACCCCAGCGACACCGCCTTCTACGACGCGGCGGCCGTGGCGGGCGGTGAGTGGCTCAGGCACGTCACCTCGCTGGCCACCGCGCTGTCGTGGGGCCTGGCCAACACGATGGTCGCCCAGGTGGCGGTCTCGCGGCTGCTGTACGCGATGGCCCGCGATCGGCAGCTCCCGTCGTTCCTGGCCAAGGTGTCGGTCAGGCACTCGGTGCCGGCCAACGCCATCCTGCTCGTCTGCCTGCTGTCGGTGGGCGTCGGCGTCTGGATGTCCACCCGCAGTGACGGTGTCGCCCTGCTCTCCAGCCTGATCAACATCGGCGCCATGGTCGCGTTCATCGTCCTGCACGTGTCGGTGATCGTGCACTACTCGCTGCGCCACGGCTCAGGCCGGTGGTGGCCGCACCTGGTCGCGCCGCTGATCGGGGCCGGGATCCTGGTGTTCGTGGTGATCAACGCGAACGTGCTCGCGCAGGTGCTCGGCCTGGTCTGGCTCGTCCTCGGCCTCCTGGTGCTGGCCACCTTGTACGTGCTCGGCCGCCCCCCGGCGCTGCAGGGCATGCCCGCCGGGCCGGATCGACTGAAGCGGAGCGTCCCCGACTGATGGACCGCCTGCCGCTGCACCACGACCTGTACCTGATCGGCCACGACCAGGCCGGCCGGCCGCTCATCCACGCGTCGTCGCTGGCGTTCGGGCTGGCCGGCGCCGCGCTGCTCGACCTGCTGTTGGCCGGCCGGCCCGCGCCGGCCGACCCGAGGGCGGAGCTCAAGCGGGCGGTGGCGGACGCCGTCTACGACCGTACCCGGGAGGAGCTGCTCGCCTCGGGGGTGCTCGTCCGGGTGAGCGGGCGGCGCATGGGCGTGCTCCCGTACACCCGCTACCAGCTCGCCGACATCGCCTCCGTCGTGCGGGCCTCCTCGGGGGTGCGCTCGGCGGTGGAGGGCTGGAAACCGCCGGACGCGCGCTGCGCGGGGCTGTGCGGGCTGGTCGCGGTGCTGCGGCTGGAGGCGGAGCTCTACCTGGACCAGCCGGCGAGCCGGCTGGTCGCCCGGCTGCGCGAGATCGCGGCGGCGGCGGGCCCGCCGGTGACCGCCCTGGTGGAGATCGTGGACACGCTGGTC
Source organism: Nonomuraea composti (assembly GCF_012034275.1). NCBI lineage: Bacteria > Bacillati > Actinomycetota > Actinomycetes > Streptosporangiales > Streptosporangiaceae > Nonomuraea > Nonomuraea composti. Next base: position 16,036 of record NZ_JAATEP010000084.1, read on the forward strand.
GCGGAGGCGGCGGTCGCCGTGTACCGGTAGGCGCGGTTTATGGGCCCTTCATGGACGCTGCCCCTTGTGCGAGTTACGCTCCGCTGACCACCAGTCGGGGGACCCGGAACGGCTCGCATGGGGGGACTCCATGAGCTACACACTGTTACGCGGCAGCTTCGTGATCCGCTACCCGGACCTGCCCCGCCAGGGGCCGGAGCCCGACGGCGACACCGTCAAGTTCCTGCCCGACACTCCCGCCCTGGTCGAGGGGCTGCCGCGGCGCTCCGGCCGGCCGCCGAACATCAACCGCCGCGGCATCTCCGTACGCCTGGAGGCCATCGACGCGCTGGAGACGCACTTCGCGGAGACCCACCAGGAGCTCGAAGGGGCGAACGCGGCCCGCGACGAGCTGCTGCGCCTGCTCGGCTTCACGAACGTGCGCTTCTTCGAGGACCTGCCGAACAGGGTGCGCTCCGCCGACCAGGACTCCGTCCGCGGCCACGTGCTCTCCAACGGCATCGACGGCAACGGCCGGCTGATCGCGTTCGTCTACGCCGGGGACCACCAGGGGGCCGACGGGACGCGCGTGTTCCTGGACGGGCCGCTGACCGACCGCTCCGCCAACGCGCACCTGCTGGCGGCCGGGCACGTCTACCCCGCCTTCTACGCCACGCTGCCCGCCGACCTGCGCACGCATCTGGCGGAGGTGTCGCAGGCGGCCCGGCGCAAGGCGATCGGCATCTGGCCGCGCTCGACCGCCGACCCCAACGGCGCGGCGGAGGTGGCGAGCCTGGACGGGCTGGAGCGGCTGGTCATGTGGCCGAAGCTGTTCCGGCGCGTCGTGCCGTACCTGGCGGCGGGGTTCCCCGACTTCGGCGGCTTCGACGCCTGGCTGCGCGCGGACCCGGTCAACCGGGACGACGCGCTCTTCCTGATCCCCAAGCTCGAGCACGGCAACCTGCACGACGTGATCAAGGGGACGGGAAACCGCATCCAGCTCACGATGTGGCCGGAGGACTTCATCATCAGCCCGGACCCGGCGCCGCCCGCCATCCGGTGAGGCATGCCTGACGGGCCGCCCGGACCGGGCGGCCCGTCGTTTTTCGGGCGGAGCGAGAGCATTTGAGCAGCGATCGGTTCGGCCGCACGCCGTTTCCCCTATTCTCGTCCTGACCGGGAAAGCGCAGAACAATCCACAAGTCGGGCAAACGGCATTTTGCCCTCTTTTCTTGGGATATTCCGGGAGGGCGCCTTGGCAAACGAACCGGGTCCGAGCCCCCAGGACCGACCGGCCGCCTCTCCCGCGCGGCGGCGCGCCCCGGTGCTGATCAGCCTCGCCGTGGCCCTGCTCGCCTTCGCCGTGACCTGGTGGGTCGTGACCGCGAACCCGTCGCGGCCGATCCAGCACACCGGCGCCGGCCAGGGCGTGGCCCCCACCAGCCCGAAGACCCGCTCGGAGCGCACCCCCAAGACGACGACCTCGGCCCGGCGCCAGGCCGAGGCGATCGAGGAGCTGCTGTCGAACAGCAGCTCCGCCCGCGCCGGCCTCTCCGACGCGCTCGCCGCGGCCGGCCGGTGCGACCCGAAGGGGCTGCAGGCCGTCCGCGACATCACGGTCAGCCGCCGCGACCAGCTCGCCCTGGCCAAGGCGCTCGACGTGAGCGCGCTGAAGGGCGGGAGCCGGATCAAGGACGCCCTGGTCGACGCGCTCGACCTCTCCCATGACGCCGACATCGCGTTCCTGGCCTGGGCCGGGCGGCACGCCGAGAAGAACTGCGCGGGGCCGGCCGGGAGCGACCGCGACTACCGGCGGGGGCTGGAGCGGTCGGAGGCGGCGCGGAAGGCGAAGACGCGTTTCGCGGCGGCGTGGCGGCCGGTCGCGCAAACGTACGGGCTGACCGCGTGGAAGCCCGGGCAGATCTGATCTCCCGCCATTTCGCCGCCCCGCCATTTGTGGTTGAGTCGCGAAATAGCGGAATGCCGCTTGATCCGTCACGGGTCGCAGACCGAGCGTCCCACCGGCGACACGAAGGAGGCACGCATGTTCATGCCGCGCTCTCTGTTCAGGCTGGCGGCCGGCGCGGCGGCGGGATACCTGCTCGCCGTCCGCCCGTGGCACCTGCGCTGGGGTGCCGACGACCGCGAGGTGCACGCGGAGATGCCGGGCGACGACCTCGTCAGGCAGCCGCAGTACCAGGCCACCAGGGCGATCACGGTCGAGGCGTCCGCGGCCACCGTCTGGGCCTGGCTGGTGCGGCTCGGCGGCTACCAGCCCGACGCCGCGCCCCGCCCCGCGACGAGCGGGCACGAGGAGCCGCCCGGGCGGGAGCAGCAGGACCTCAAGGTCGGCGACGTGCTGGCGAGCGGGTCCGGCGGCTCCGGGTTCGTGGTGGAGCAGATCGACCCGCCGCACACGCTGGTGCTGATCATGCGGGGCGCCGACGCGACCACCACGTGCTCGGTCGCGCTGCGCGACCTGGAGGACGCGAGGACCCGGCTGATCTTCCGGGTGCGCATCCGGGCGGAGCCGGGCGTGCGCGGCACCACGTACCTCGCCACGATGGACATCGGCGACTTCCTCACGGTGCGGCGGCAGCTGCTCACCATCAAGGAGCGCGCCGAGTCCTCCCGCTGACGGCCCGCCGGCCACGACCGCCTTCGCAGGGCGGTCGTGGTTGACGGGACGGCCTCCGCGCGCTTACGGTTCCGGCGATCGACGATATATATCGTCACATATCCGAAACTTTCGGAGGCGCGCCATGTTGCGAGGACTCGTCGCCATCAGCCTGCTCGGCTTACCCGCGCCGCACCCGGCCCGCCCCGCCGGCCCTCCGGCCATCACGGTGAACGAGCGCGTCCGCCACCAGGAGATCGACGGCTTCGGCATCTCCCAGGCGTTCCGGCGCAACGAGCTGCTCAAGGCCCTGCCGGCCGACAAGCAGCGCGAGGTCCTCGACCTGTGGTTCGACCGGAACAAGGGGGCCGGGCTCAGCATCCTGCGGCTCGGCATCGGCTCCTCCCCCACCGGCAGCCCGTACGACCACATGGTCTCGATCCAGCCCGACAACCCCGGCGGCCCCGACGCCCCGCCCAAGTACGTGTGGGACGGCGACGACAACAGCCAGGTGTGGGTGGCCAAGGAGGCCCAGCGGTACGGCGTCAAGCGCTTCTTCGCCGACGCCTGGAGCGCCCCCGGCTACATGAAGGACAACGGCGACGACAAGAACGGCGGCACACTGCTGCCCGAGTGGCAGCGCGCGTACGCGAACTACCTGGTCGCCTACACGAAGTTCTACGCGAAGGAAGGCATCAGGATCACCGACCTCGGGTTCACCAACGAGCCCGACTGGACGGCCTCCTACGCCTCCATGCGCTTCACCCCCGAGCAGGCCGCCCAGTTCGTCAAGGTGCTGGGGCCGATCGCCAGGAACACCAAGCTCGTCTGCTGCGACTCCTTCGGCTGGAACGAGGCCAAGGCGTACACGGCGGCGATCGAGGCCGACCCCGAGGCCCGCCGCTGGGTGAAGACGCACACCGGCCACACCTACGCCAGCCCTGTGGACGCCCCGCTGCCGACCGCCAGGAAGAGCTGGATGTCGGAGTGGAATCCCAACGGCAGCACGTGGAACGAGGCGTGGGACGACGGCAGCGGCTACGACGGCTTCGCGATCGCGCAGGCCGTGCACGACGCGCTCACGCTGGGCGACGTCAGCGCCTACGTCTACTGGCTGGGCGGCTCGCGCGGCACGACCAGGGCGCTGCTGCAGCTCGACGACGTGAACAAGGAGTACCACGTGTCGAAGCGGCTGTGGGCGCTGGCGGCCTACAGCCGGTTCATCCGGCCGGGCGCGGTGCGGGTGGAGGCGAGCGCGGCCGATCCGGCGGTGAAAGTTTCAGCGTTCCGCAACGCCGACGGCTCGCGCGTGATCGTGGCGCTCAACACGGGCACCACGCCCGTCACGTGGCAGGGCGTGCACGGCCGGGCGACCGCGTACGTGACGGACAACGCCAACAACCTGACCCCGTCCGCCGTGACGGGCCGCACGGTGACGCTCCAGCCGCGCGCGCTCACCACCGTCGTGATCAGGTGAGATCTCGGGCCGGCGGCGGGAGGCGCAGCTCCCGCCGCCGGCCCGACCCCCCACACCGGCGCGGGCTCAGCCCTTCGTCCCGGTGTGGGCGATGCCCTGGATGAACTGCCGCTGCAGGAAGACGAACACGGCGATCACCGGCAGCGAGGCGATCAGCGAGCCGGCCATCAGCACGGGATAGTCGGTCTGGTACTGCCCCTGGAGCGCGGCCAGGCCCGCCGACAGCGTCATCTTCTCCGGGTCGGTGTTGACCACCAGCGGCCAGAACAGGTCGTTCCACGCCCACAGCAGCGTGAGCACGGCCAGCGCGACCAGGCCCGGCCGGGCCAGCGGCAGCATGATCGACCAGTAGATCCGCCACGGCCCGGCGCCGTCGAGCCGCGCGGCCTCCTCGATCTCGCGCGGCAGCCCCAGGAAGAACTGCCGCAGCAGGAACACCCCGAACGCGCTGAACAGCCCCGGCACGATGATCGCCTGGAGGCTGTTGAGCCAGCCGAGCGCGGACATGATCTGGTACTGCGGGATCACGAAGAGCTGCGGCGGCACCATGAGCACCGACAGGAACAGCCCGAACAGCAGGTTCCTGCCGGGGAAGCGCAACCGGGCGAAGGCGTAGGCGGCCATCGAGCAGAACAGCACCTGCCCGGCCACCCGCCCCGCGGCCATGACCACGGTGTTGAGGAACTGCTCGCCGAACGGCAGCAGGTCGAAGACCTTCGCGTAGTTGTCCCAGCGGCCCTCGGGCAGGAACGTCGGCGGCACGGCGGTGGCGCTGCTCAGCGTCTTGAGCGAGGTGATGATCTGCCAGGCGAACGGCGCCACCATCAGCAGCGACGAGATGATCAGCACCGCGTGCAGGCCCAGCGGGCGACGCTCAGACATAGTGCACCCACCTGCGCTGGAGCCGGAACTGCAGGATCGTCAGCACCGCGATGAGCACGAGCAGCGCCATCACGATGGCGGCGGCGTAGCCGCGGTCGTTGGTGACGAAGGCCCGCTCGTAGAAGAGCTGCACGACGGTCTGCAGCCGCGAGTACGCCGGGTTCGCCCGCGCCGCCTGCCCCGACCCGGTCATCACGAAGACCAGGTCGAACAGCTGCAGCGAGCCGATCACGGAGACGATCGAGATGAAGAACGCGGTCGGCGACAACATCGGCAGCGTGATCCTGAAGAACTGGCGGACGCGGCCGGCGCCGTCCATGGACGCGGCCTCGTACAGCTCCTTCGGGATGGCCTGCATGCCGGCCAGGAAGATGATCAGGTTGTAGCCGACGCTGCTCCAGACGCCCACGACGATCAGCGCGTACAGGGCGGTGGCCGGGTCGGCGATCCAGTTGGGGCCGTCGATGCCGGCCAGCGCGAGCACCTGGTTGATCAGGCCGTAGTCGCCGTTGTAGAGCCAGCGCCACAACATCGCGACCGCGACCGGCATGGTCACCACCGGCAGGAAGAACGCGGTGCGGTACAGGGTCACGCCGCCGAGGCCCGGCCGGTTGAGCAGCGCGGCGAACACGATGGCGATCGGGATCCCGAGCAGGCCCAGCACGGTGTAGGTGAGCGTGTTGAGCACCGCCCGGCCCACCTCGGGGTCGCCGAGCAGGCGGATGTAGTTCGCCAGGCCCGTCCAGGTGTGGCCGCCGAACGCGCCCCACTCGGTGAAGGAGAAGTAGGCGGTCTGCAGGACGGGCCACAGGTAGAAGATCGCCAGGCCGAGGCCCGTGGAGGCGATGAACGCATACCCCCACAGGGCCTCGGTCCACGGCTTGCGGCTCGCCGCGTGCTTCCTTGCGGTCATTCCTTGGCCAGCAGGTCGTTCATCGCCGCCGCGAGGTCGGCCGCCGCCTTCTCGACCGGCACCTCGCCCGTCCACGCCTTGGTGAGGTGCGTGAGCTCGGCCTCCTGCCAGGCGGCGGTGTTCTTGGAGACCGGGTACGGCACCGCGTACGCGACCGAGTCCAGGAACGTCTGCAGCTTCCACTCCGGGTGGGCCTTCACCCAGTCCTGCTGGGTGCCGTTGTAGGCCGGGATCGGGCCCTTCTTGCCCAGAATCTCGGCGGCCTCCTTGGAGCCGAGGAACTTGACGAATGCCCACGCCTGCGCCGGGTGCTCGGTCTTGGCCGACACGACGTTGGCGACGCCGTGGATGATCGTGGCCTGCTTCTCGCCCTTGGGCAGCGGGGCGACGTCCACCTTGTCCTTGGTGTAGTCGTTCTTGCCGAACTCGGCCACGTTCCAGGAGCCGCCCCAGTACATCGCCAGCTTGCCGGCCTCGAAGAGCTGCAGCGGGGTGGTGTCGGTCATGGTCTTGAGGTCGGGCGACTGCTTGGCGGCGATGAGGTCGGTCCAGAACTTGAGGCCGGCGATCGTCTTCGGGTCGGCGTAGCCGGACTGCTTGCCGTCGGGGGAGATCACGTAGCCGCCGGCCTGGTAGATCGTGTTGTACTGGTACTCCTGGAAGCTCGTGAGCTGGGCGCCGACGGCGTACACGCCCTTCTTCGCGTCGGTGAGCTTGGCGGCGGCCTCCTTGAAGTCGGCCCAGGTCCAGTCGTCGGCTGGATACTTCACCTTCGCGGCGTCGAAGAGCGTCTTGTTGTACCAGACGCCGACCGTGTCCATGTCCTTCGGCAGGCCGTACAGCTTGCCCTCGTAGGTGTAGAGGTCGACCAGCGGCTTGGGGTAGACCGAGGTGTCGACCTGCTCCTCGATCGGCCTGATCACGCCGTTGGAGGCGTAGAGCTGGAAGTTGGGGCCGTTCATCCAGAAGACGTCGGGCGCCGCGCCGCCGCTGACCGCGGCCTTCATCTTCGTCCAGTAGTCGACCCAGGGGGTGAGCTGGACGTCCACGGTGATGCTCGGGTAGGTCTTGGTGAACTCCGCGGCCAGCTCCTGCATGACCGCCTGCTGGGTGGCGTCCCAGACGCCGTAGGACAGCTTCACCCTCTCCTCAGGCTGCGTGTCCGTGCCGGCCTGCTCGCCGCCGCCGCACGCGGAGGCGAGCAGTGCCGCGCAGAGGAGGGCCGCACCGCTCCGTGCCGACTTCCACATCTCCCGGTCCTCTCCTAGAACGTGGGAGTAATGATGGAGTCCAGGGAAATTGTTGGCAAGAGTGGCCGTGTTACAGATATCTCACGAGGTCTGGGGATGGCCGACGAGAGGGGAGCGGCCGTCCAGGAGGCGGTCCTCGACGTCGTCGAGCGCGAGACGGACGGCGCCCAGCACCACGGCCTCGTCGCCGAGCGCCGACATGCGCACCTCCGGCGTGCGGATGCACCAGCGGTCCAGCTCCCGCTTGAGCGGCTCGATGAGCACGTCGGCCGAGCGCGAGAAGCCGCCGCCGACCACGACCATCTGCGGGTCCAGCGTCAGGACCAGCGCGGACGCGCCGAGCGCGAGGTCCTTCACGTACTTGCGCACCGCCGCCAGCGCCGCCTTTTCGCCCTCCCGCGCGGCGGCGAAGACGTCCCCCGCCTCCCCGCCGAGGTGCTCCTGCGCGCGGATCCAGCCGAGCACCGGCAGCGCGCCGATCTCGCCCGAGGCGTTGCCGAAGCCCCGGTGCAGCTTGCCGTCGATGACCAGGCCCGCCCCGGTACGCAGGCCCGCCAGCAGGAACACCATGTCCTTGGCGTACCGGGCCACCCCGCGCCAGCACTCGGCCAGGGCCGCGAGCTTGCTGTCGTTCTCGACCAGCACGGGGGCCGGGGCGAGGCGGCGCACGTGCGCGGCCAGGTCCACGCCCGTCCACTCGGGCAGCGCCTCCGACAGCATCACCTTGCCGCCGCCGTCGACCAGCCCCGTCGTGCCGACCCCCGACGCCCACACGTCCGCGCCGGCCAGCCCGGCGCTCTCCAGCGCCTCCTCGACCGCCCGGTCCACCGCCTCCAGGCGTTCGAGCCGGCCCATCTCGGGGGTGACCGGCACGCGGGCGGTGTGCTGCACGTTCCCGTCGAGGTCGGCGACCACCGCGCGGATCTTGTGCCCGCCGATGTCGACGCCGAGCACCCGGCCCGCGTCGGCCCTGAACCGGTAACGCCGGGCCGGGCGGCCCACCCCGCCCGCCGTGGCGCCCGCCTCCGCCACCCAGCCCTTCCGCAGCAGCTCGCGCACCACGTCCTCGGTCGAGGCGCGCGACAGGCCCGTGCGCTTGGCGACCTCCGTGAGCGTGAGCGACGGCTGGCCCTTCAGCACCCTGATCACGGCCAGCGCGTTGAGCTGCCGGAGCCGCGACAGGTCACCGCCGCTCATCTCCGCGGCCATCGGCCCCCCTTGCTGTCCGCTTTCTCAGCCCGAATAATGATGGTCTCCATGATATTTCTTCGGGGAAGGTTCCATGACTGAGGTGACTCTAGCCGTCGTCGGCGGGGGCCTGCGAGGGCTGACGTACGCGCGCCGCGCCCACGCCACCGGCGCGGGACGGGTGGTGGCGGTGGCCGAACCCGACCCGGGGCGGCGGGCGGCGTTCGTGGCCGAGTTCGGGATCCGGCCCGAGCGGGCCTACGACGACTGGAAGGCGCTCGCCGCCGCCGGGCGGCTCGCGGACGCGGCCGTCATCGCCACCCACGACCGGCTGCACACCGACCCCGCGGTGACGCTGGCGGACCTCGGTTACCACATTCTCCTGGAGAAGCCGATGGCGACGGACGAGGAGGAGTCCGTCATGATCGCCGACGCGGCCCAGCGCAACGGCATCATGCTGGCCGTCTGCCACGTGCTGCGGTACACGCCGTACACGCGGGTCGTGAAGGAACTGCTGGACTCCGGGCGGATCGGGCGGCTCGTCAGCGTCCAGCACCTCGAATCGGTGGGCTGGTGGCACCAGGCGCACTCCTTCGTGCGCGGGCACTGGCGCCGCCAGGACACCTCCGCCCCCATGCTGCTCGCCAAGGCGTGCCACGACATCGACTGGCTCGTCCACCTGTTCGGCCGGCCGCCCGTGCGGGTGTCGTCGTTCGGCTCGCTGTCCCACTTCCGCGCCTCGGAACGCCCCGCCGGCGCCGCCGACCGCTGCCTCGACTGCCCCCTCGAACCCACCTGCCCGTACTCGGCCCCCCGCCTCTACCTCGGCTGCCTCGGCGACCCGGACAGCGAGTTCTGGCCCCTGTCCGCGGTCACGCCGGGCCGCACGGAGGAGGCGGTGCTGGAGGCGCTGCGCACCGGCCCCTACGGGCGGTGCGTGTACGCCTGCGACAACGACGTCGTGGACCACCAGGAAGTCGTGATGGAGTTCGACGACGGGGCCACCTGCTCGTTCACCATGAGCGCGTTCACCCCGCTGGAGCACCGCCGCACCCGCCTGTTCGGCACCCACGGCCACATCGACGGCGACGGGCTCAGCCTGCGCGTCGTCGACTTCCGCACCGGCGCCGAGGAGACTCTCCACACCCAGGACCTCACGGGACCCTCGGCGGCGGACGGGCACGGGGGCGGGGACGAGGGGCTGACGGACGCCTTCCTCGCCGCCGTCGCCACGGGGGACGCGTCGCTGCTGCGCTCGTCCGCGACCGAAAGCCTCATGACGCACCGCGTCGTCTGGGCCGCCGAACGCGCCCGCCACACCGCCTCCGTCGTCACCCTCTGACCTGCGCCCGCCCGCCTCCCCTGAAGGACCGCAACCGGCTACGGCTCCGCACGGGCTGAGGTTCTTCAGGGGCGGCGGCCGTTACGGGGCGGGGCGGGCGGCCGCGAGGAGGGTGAGGGCGGCGTCGCGGGCGAGGCGGGCCGCGTGCCGGGTGCCCGGGTGCTGGTCGGCGACGACGGTGCACCCCGTCACCAGGACGAGCCACTGCCGGGCCAGCGCCCCGGGATCGGCCGCCCCCGCCCTGGTGGCGATCCCCGCGAGCAGGGCGAGCCGGCGTTCGAGGTGCCGCCCCGCGAGGTCCAGCTCGGGCGCCCCGTGATGCTGGGCCCCGGCGTTGAGCAGCGCGCAGCCGCGGAAGGCGGGCTCGGCGTGCCACTCCGCCAGCGCGTCGAACACGGCGGTGAGCTGGTCGGCCGGGTCCGCCCCCGCCGCCTCCACGGCCGCGGCGAGCCAGCGCGTCACCCGTTCGCTGCGGGCTTCGAGCACCGCCTCGATCAGGCCCTCCTTGGAGCCGAAGTGCCGGTAGAGCGTTTCCTTGGAGACGCCGACGGCGGTGCACAGCTCGGCCACGCCGACGCCGTCGAGGCCGCGCTCGTACAGGATCGGCATGGCCGTGTCGATGATCGCGGCCCGGGTGCGGTCGGGGTCGAGGGTGCTTCCCTTCGGTACAGGCACCCCTAGATGGTACTCATCGGTTCGATCCCTGCTATCGTACCGATCGGTTCGATCTGAGGAGGAACATCGTGCGAGCCGCTACCCCCGCCGTGACGTTCGAGAGCGGCGGCGTGACCCTCGCGGGGCTGCTGCACCTGCCGGCCGGCCCGGGCCCGCATCCCGTCGTGCTGCTCCTGCAAGGCTTCCCCGGCAACGAGCGCAGCCTGGACCTGGCGCAGGCGCTGCGCTCGGCCGGCTACGCCGCCATCGCCTTCCACTACCGCGGCTCCTGGGGCATGGAGGGCACCTGGTCCTGGGCGAACGTCCTGGAGGATGCCGCCACCGTGGCCCGCGCGGTGCGCGCGGAGCCGTTCGCGGCCCGCCACCGGCTCGATCCGGGCCGGCTGGCGCTGTTCGGGCACAGCGCCGGCGGGTTCGCCGCGCTGATGACCGCCGCCGCCGACCCGTCCATCCGCGCCGTCGTGTCGGTGTCGGCCTTCGACTTCGGTACGGTGGCCGCCTCCCTCGACGCGCGGACCCGCGCCGCCTACGTCGAGGACTGGGACGGCGAGCTGCTGCCCCTGCGCGGCACCAGCGGCGAGGCGCTGGTGGCGGAGATGGAGCGGGCGGGCGCGGCGTGGCGCCTGGCCGGCCTGGCGCCACGGCTGGCGGGCCGGCCGGTGCTGCTGATCGGGACGTCGCAGGACGCCGTGACACCGGCGGCCGTGCACCACCGGCCGCTGGTGACGGCGTACTCAGGAGCGTTGCTCGACCATCACGAGTGGGCCACCGACCACGCCCTGTCCGATCACCGGCAGCGGCTCATCGAGACGGTGCGCGGCTTCCTCGACGGCCACCTCTGACGGAGCTCAGCCCCACACCTCCTCGGCCGTCTCGACGATCAGCCGGAGCTTGGCGAACTGCTGCTCCTCCGTCAGCTCGTTCCCCTCGACGGTGGAGGAGAAGCCGCACTGCGGCGACAGGCAGAGCTGGTCGAGGTCGACGAACTTGGCCGCCTCGTCGATGCGCCGCTTGAGCGCGTCCTTCGACTCCAGCTCGCCCCGCTTGGTGGTGACGAGCCCGAGCACGACCATCTTGCCGGGCGGCACGAACCGCAGCGGCTCGAAGCCGCCGGACCGCTCGTCGTCGAACTCCAGGAAGAACCCGTCCACGTTCAGCTCGTTGAACAGCGCCTCCGCGACGAAGTCGTAGCCGCCGGAGGCGACCCAGGAGGAGCGGAAGTTCCCCCGGCACATGTGGGTGGTGATCGTCATGCCGGCCGGCTTGGCGGCGAGGGCGGCGTTGATCTGCTTGATGTAGCGCAGGTGCAGGTGCTCGGCGTCGTCGCCGCGCTCGGCCAGCTCGGCCCGCTGCGACGGGTCGTTGAGGTAGGCGAGGCTGGTGTCGTCGAACTGCAGGTAGGTGCAGCCGAGCGCGCCGATCCTGCGGACCTGCTCGGCGTAGGCGGCGCTGAGGTCGCGCCAGAACTCCTCGACGTCCGGGTAGACGCCGGGGTCGATGGAGGCGGGCCCGCCCCGGTAGTGGACCATGCTGGGCGACGGGATGGTCAGCTTGGGCACCACGCCCTCGCCGACGGTGTCGCGCAGGAAGGCGAAGTCGTCGGCGAAGATGGGCTCGCTGAGCCGGATCCGGTCGTGCACGCGCAGCGCGGCGGGGGTGAACTCGATGTCGCCCTGCTGGTTGTGGAAGCGGACGGTGATCTGCTCGTCGGCGGCCTGGCCGATGCCGTCGAGCTGGTAGATGAAGTCCATGTGCCAGGAGGCGCGGCGGAACTCGCCGTCGGTGGCGCTGCGCAGGCCGGCGTCGCGCTGTTTGCGCACCACGTCCCTGATCGCCGCGTCCTCGGCCTCGCGCAGCGCGTCGCCGGTCAGTGTCTCGCGGGCGCGCAGCAGCTCGGCCGGGCGGAGCAGGCTGCCGACGTGGTCGGCGCGGAAGGGCGGTGTGGTACGCGTCGTCATGGTCATCCTCCATAGAGCTTTCTCAGCGGGGCCTTGAGGAGCTTGCCCGCCGCGTTCTTAGGCAGTTCAGGCACGAATTCCAGATATTTCGGGACTTTGTAGCGGGCCAGGCGGCCGTCGAGGTGCTTCAGCAGGTCGTCGGGAGAGGCGGTCACGCCGGGGCGGAGCACCACCAGGGCCTTGCCCACCTCGCCCCACTTCTCGTCCGGCACGCCGATCACCGCGCACTCGGCGACCGCGGCGTGCTCGTACAGGGCGCTCTCCACCTCGGCGGGATAGATGTTCTCGCCGCCAGAGATGATCATGTCCTTGACGCGGTCGGAGATGCGCACGTACCCGTCCTCGTCGGCGACGCCGATGTCCCCCGAGCGGAACCAGCCGTCGTCCGACAGCACCTCGGCGCTCTCCTCCGGCCGCCGCCAGTAGCCGGGCATCACGTTCGGGCCCTGCACGTACAGCTCGCCCGGCTCACCGGGCGCGGCGGGCGAGCCGTCGGGCGCGACGAGCCGCACGTCGGAGAAGAAGCACGGCACCCCGGCCGAGCCGGCCTTGTCGCGCGAGCGGTCCGCGCCGAGGAACAGCGCGCCGGGCGCGGTCTCCGTCATGCCGTACCCCTGCATGAACGCCAGCCCGCGCTCCAGGTACGCCTGGATCAGCGGCTGCGGCACCGGCGCCCCGCCGCACAGCAGGTGCCGCAGGCTCGACAGGTCGGCGCCCGCCCAGCGCGGCGAGGTGGCGAGGAACTGGAACATCGTCGGCACCCCGGCGATCAGCGTCACCCGCTCGGTCTCGATCAGGTCGAACGCGCGCTCCACGTCGAACGACGGCTCCAGGATGGCCCGCCCGCCCTTGAGCACGGTCGGCAGCAGCGCCTGCCCCAGCGCCGCGATGTGGAACAGCGGCGCCCCGATCAGCGCCACCTCGTCGTGCGCCAGCGGCACGTCCACGAGCAGGTTGACCGTGTTCCAGGTGAGGTTGGCGTGGGTGAGCATGGCGCCCTTGGGCCGGCCCGTGGTGCCCGACGTGTACATGATCAGGCACACGTCGTCCTGGCTCACGGGCTCGTCGATCGGCTCGGGCGAGCCCGAGACGATCAGCGCCTCGTAGTCGGCGGCCCGCAGGTGACGCCCCGGCAGCCCCTCGCCGTCCCGCTCCTCGCCCAGCACGAGCAGCACCGGGTCGGCGTCCTCCAGGATGAAGCGCAGCTCCGGCCCGGCCAGGCGGGTGTTGAGCGGCACGAACACGGCGCCGAGCAGCCCGGCCGCGAACAGCGTCTCCACCATCGCGGGCTGGTTGGCCCCGAGGAAGGCGACCCGCTCGCCGCGCCGCACGCCGAGCGCGGAGGCCAGCCTGTTCACGCGTTCGCGCAGGTCACGATAGGTGTAGTGGTGATCCTTGTACGACAGCGCGACCGCGTCGGGCGTCATGCGTGCCCTGCGCGCCGGCCACGAGCCAATCCCCTGATTACGCATTCGGCGACTCCCGGGACCCAAGTTAGGCCACTATGCGATTGCTGTCACCGTTCTGCCCAACTTTCGTCGGGAACGGTGTCGAGCAGCCCCGCCACGATCCTGGCCGCCTCGGGCCTGAACCGCTCGTGCAGCGTATGACAGACCCGCTGCGCCTTCTCGGCGGGCCAGTCGTGCGGCAGGTAGCGCAGCGGCAGCCGCGGGTCGGTCCTGATGATCTGCAGCCAGCCGGTGAGCAGCATCAGCGAGCGCGCCAGGTCGTCGGGCGCCTCGGGCGCCGGGTCGGCCCGGTCCCAGCGGCGCAGGAACGACCGGTAGCGCTCGCCCAGGCCGGCCAGGTCGTACGCCTCGCCGACGAGCGTCTGCATGTCGGTGGGCCGGCGCGGCTCGGCGGCGAACACCTTCACGCCCGCGCCCAGATCCTCGATCACCCCGGTGGCGTCCACCTCGCCGGGAGCGATCCACAGCCCGTTCTGCAACGGCCCGAACCCGGCCCAGACCAGCCGCGAGCGCAGCTCGTGCCGCTGCCGCTGCCACGACTCGGGCAGCGAGAAGCCGATCAGCGTCCACCTGTCCTCGTCGGCGTCGTTGACCACGCCGCTGTGCCAGATGCGCCGCTCGCCGTCCCTTAACACCTCGTCGCTGGTCGGGGTGAGACCGAAGTACATGCGCCGGCCCGAGCGCTGGCGCCGCAGCAGCCCGCGCCGCACCATCCGGGTCAGCGTCGAGCGGGTGGCCTCCTCCGATATGCCCACCTTGCCGAACGCCTCGATGAAGCTCTGTGAGGAGACGCAGATCCCGCGACCGTGTACGTGGTCTCCGAGGAAGGTGAGAATCACCGATTGAGGCCGCATAACAGCTTGTCTCCGGATATTAGGCACTCTATTGACAGCCGTAATGTACCTGCCTACTTTTGGGGCCACCCGGCCCAGGAGGTCCTGATGCGCAGGTTTCTTCCGTCCCTGGTCTGCCTGTCCTTGGTGGTGACGGCGTGCGGCGGCGGGGGCGGGTCCGGCAACACCCCGCAAGACCCCGTCAAGGTGGGCCTCATCGTCTCCCTGACCGGCAACTACACGCCGCTCGGCAGCGAGGACAAGAAGGCCGTGGAGCTGGCCGTCGAGCAGGTCAACGCGCAGGGCGGCCTGCTGGGCCGCAAGGTGGAGCTGGTCACGCGCGACGACAAGACCGCCCCCGACCAGGGCATCGTGGCCTACAACCAGATCAAGGGCGAGATCGACGCGCTGATCGGGCCGGTGTTCTCCAACTCCGCGCTGGCCGTCGAGCCGCTCGCCCAGCGCGACAAGATGCCGTACCTGTCGCTCGCCCCGGCGCAGGAGCAGGTCGAGCCGATCAAGTCGTACATCTTCGTCACCCCCGCCCTGTCCAGCATGTACGCCGAGCGCTACCTGCAGTACATCCAGGCCGAGGGCATCAAGACGATCGCCGTGGCCTGGGACTCCAAGAGCGCGTACTCGGTCTCCGGCCACAAGTCCATGGTCGCGCTGGCCCCCAAGTACGGCGTCACGATCGCCGTGGACGAGCCGTACGAGACCACCACCTCCGACTTCAGCCCCATGTTCACGCACGTGCGCGACTCCAAGGCCGAGGCGCTGGTCTTCTGGGGCTCCGGCGCGCCGGGCGTGACGGCCGCCAAGCAGTACGTGGCCTCCGGGCTCAAGACGCCGCTGTTCCTGACGGCGTCGCAGGCCAGCAAGCTGTGGCTGGAGCCGATGGGCGCCCAGGCCGAGGGCATGACCGTGCAGAGCGCGATCGGCGTCGTCGGCGACCACCTGCCCGCCGGCAAGCAGAAGCAGGTCATCGACCAGATGGCCGGGCCGTACAAGCAGAAGCACGGCTACCCGCCGCCCCAGTTCGCGCAAGACGGCTACAGCGCCTCGCTGCTGCTGTTCGAGGCGATCAGGAAGGCGGGCAGCACCGACAAGACCAAGGTGCAGCAGGCACTGGAGACCATGGACCTGATCACCCCGAACGGCCGCTTCCGCTACTCCCCCACCGACCACTCCGGGCTGTCCCCCGAGTTCATCTCGGTCAACACGGTGAAGAACGGGCAGTTCGTCCCCACCGAATGGGCCAAGGAGCAGCTCACCAAGACCGTCAACGCGCAGGGGTAGGAGCCGCGTGCTGAATATCAGCGGGGTCTCCCGTTCCTTCGGGGGCGTCTACGCCGTCCGCGACGTCTCGCTGAGCGTCGCGGACGGCGAGGTCTGCGGCGTCATCGGCCCGAACGGCGCCGGCAAGTCCACCCTGTTCAACCTGATCACCGGGCACCTGGCCGCCGACCACGGCCGCATCTCCTTCCTCGGGCAGCGCGTGGACCGGCTCGCGCCGCACCGCAGGGCCCGGATGGGCATGTCGATCGTCTTCCAGGCGGCCCGCGTGTTCCGCGGCATGACGGTCGAGGAGAACGTCATGGTGGGAGCGCACGGGCACACGCGGGCCGGGTTCGCCGCGGCGGCGCTGCGGCTGCCCCGGCACCGGGCCGACGAGCGCGAGATCGCCGCCGAGGCCGCCGACGCCCTGGCGCGCGTGGGGCTGGCCGAATGGGCGGACCGGCCCGCCGACCTGCTGCCGATCGGCCAGCAGCGGGCGCTGCAACTGGCCCGCGCCCTGTGCGCGCGGCCCCGGCTCCTGCTGCTCGACGAGCCCGCCTCCGGGCTGCGCGCCGAGGAGCGCGAGCGCCTCGCCACGCTGGTGGAGGAGCTGCGGGCGGCCGGGCTGACGATCCTGCTCATCGAGCACGACGTGGGGTTCGTGACCCGGCTGGCCGACCGCGTCGTGGTGCTCGACCTCGGACGGGTCATCGCCGACGGCCCGCCCGCCGAGATCCGCTCCGACCCGGCGGTGCTGGCCGCCTACCTCGGACAGGCCTCATGATCGACGTCCAGGACCTGGTGGTCTCGTACGGCACCGCGACCGCGCTGGAGCACGTCACGCTCACCGTCGGCAAGGGCGAGATGGTGGCCCTGCTCGGCCCGAACGGCGCCGGCAAGTCCACCCTGGCCAACACGCTGGCCGGGCTGATCCGGCCCGCGTCCGGCACCGTGCGGGTCGGCGGGCGGCTCGCGCTCATCCCCGAGGGCCGCCAGCTCTTCCCCGACCTGACCGTCGCCGACAACCTCGCGCTGGGCGGCTGGCGCTCCGGGCAACGCGACCCGTCCCCCGTCTACGAGCTCCTGCCCCGCCTGGCCGAGCTGGCCTCCCGCCGGGCCGGGGTGCTGTCCGGCGGCGAGCAGCAGATGGTCGCCTTCGGCCGGGCCATGATGTCGCGCCCCGACGCGCTCGTCGTGGACGAGCTGTCACTCGGCCTCGCCCCGGCCGTCACCGCCGACCTCGCCGCGCACCTCGCCGAGCTGAACCGCACCCAGGGGCTGACCGTGCTGCTCATCGAGCAGAACGCGCGGCTGGCGTTCGAGCTGTGCCGGCGGGCGTACGTGCTGGAGTCCGGGCGGGTGGTCACCGGGGGCGACAGCGCCGAGCTGGCCGGCGACCCGCGCGTGGCCAGCGCGTACCTGGGCGGGGCGATCACATGAGCGGCGCCGGGACGGGGGCATCATGAGCGCTTTTCTGACCTATCTCCTCAACGGGCTCGCGGTCGGCTCGGCCATCGCGCTCATCGCCAGCGGCCTGGTCGTCATCCACCGCGTCACCGGCGTCGTCAACTTCGCGCAGGGCACGTTCGCCGTCGTCGCGGGCCTGTGCACGTCCTCGCTGCTCGGGCTGGGCGTCCCGCACGGGGTCAGCGAGGTGGCCGCCGTCCTGGCCGCGGCGCTGGCGGGCCTGCTGACCGGCCTCGCCGCCGTCGGCAGGCCCGGCACCAGCCCGCTGTCGTCCCTGATCGTCACGCTCGGCGTGGGCGTGCTCGCGTACGCGGTGGAGATCGTCCTGTGGGGCGACCAGCCGCGCTCGGCGCCCGGCCTGGCCGGCTCGGTGACGCTGGCCGGAGCCCGCATCCAGACCCAGCACCTGCTGGTCATCGGCGTCGCCGCGGCGGCCTTCGCGCTGCTCGCGCTCTTCTTCGGCCGCACCTACCTCGGCAAGGCCCTGACCGCGTGCGCCTCCAACCCGTACGCCGCCCGCGTCGTCGGCATCGACGTGCGGCGGATGGGGCTGCTGGCGTTCGCGCTGGGCGGGCTGCTCGGCGGCATCGCCGGAGTGCTCGTGACGCCGCTGCGGCCGATCTCGTTCGACACCGACGTCACGCTCATCGTCAACGGCTTCGCCGCCGCCGTCTTCGGCGCGCTCACCCGGCCCGTGGTCACGCTCGCCGGCGCGCTGCTGCTGGGCGTCGCCGAGACCATGGCCGCCGGCTACGGCTACGGCTCGCACCAACTGGAGGTCGCGCTGGGTCTCATGCTCGTCGTCATGATCGTGCAGGCCGGCCGCCGCCCGGTCATCTCCCAGGAGTCCGCGTGACCAGGCGCCTGGGGCTCGCCGCCGGGCTGCTGGTCGCCGCCGTCACGCTCGCCCTGCCCGCCGTCCTGGACGACAGCGCGCTGGCCGTCTACATCCTGCTCGGCCTGGCCGCCATGGTCACCGTCGGGGTGTCGCTCCTCATGGGGTACGCGGGCCAGGTGTCGCTCGGCCAGGGCGCCTTCTACGCCATCGGCGCCTACACCGCCGCCCTGCTCGCCCTCAACGGCGCTCCCCCGCTCCTGGGCCTGGTGGCCGCCCCCGTGGCCGCGGCGCTGTCGGCCCTGCTCATCGGCGTCCCGCTGCTGCGGCTGCGCGGCCACCACCTGGCCTTCGCCACCCTCGCCATGCAGCTCATCCTGCTGTCGCTGGCCGGACAGCTCGACTTCACCGGCGGCGACATCGGCCTCCAGGGCATCCCCCAGTTCTCTGTGGGCGCTTTCGAGGCGAGCAGCGCGTCCGTCTACGCGTACCTGACCTGGGCCGGCCTCGCCCTCGTCATGCTGATCACCCACAACGTCATCACCTCCCGCCCCGGCCGCGCCCTGCGCGCCCTGGCCACCAGCGAGATCGCCGCCGCCTCCGCGGGCATCCCCGTCGGACGCTACAAACTGGTCGTCTTCGCCCTCTCGGCCACCTTCGCCGGCCTCGCCGGCGGGATCTACTGCTTCTACACCGGGTACGTGGCGCCGGGCTCGTTCCCCGTGCTCATCTCCATCCAGTACATCGTGATGGCCGTGGTCGGCGGCCTCGGCACCATCTGGGGCGCCGTGGCCGGCGCCGCCGCGATCACCCTGCTGGTGCAGGGGCTCGACCGGCTGGCGTCGCTGCCGGGCATGCCGAGTTACGCGCCCAGCGTGCTGTCGTACGCGGTGTACGCGCTCGTCCTCATCGTGGTCGTCCTGTTCATGCCCCACGGCCTCGTCCCGGCCGTCTCCCGCCGTCTGTCGAGGAGGCGGGCGGAGGTCCCGTATCGGTGAAATCACCGGTCTCCCTTTAAGTCCTGACATCCGCGCGTAACACTGACGACGTGTCTCCTGACAAGCCTCCGTTACGCGGCCGGGGCGAGGAGGA
>NZ_JAATEP010000085.1:0-34401 GCF_012034275.1 Nonomuraea composti
GGGGGGGGGGGGGGGCCGCTGGAGCCGTACCCGCCGAAGCCGCCCCCGCCCTCGGCACCGCGGGGGCCGTCGCCCGCGCCCTGCAGGGAGGTGCCCGCCTGCGGCCGGTAGTCGGGCTCCGGCTCCCAGCCGGTGGACTTGCCCCGGGGCGGGACGAACGTCTGCGTCGTCACCTCGGGGATGCCGTGGAAGGTCTGCCCGCGCTCGTCGAGGAAGCGGCCGATGTCGTTCTTGGCCTTGGTCACGGCCGCGTCGGCGGCGTCCACCCAGGGCTGCGCGTCGGCCTTGGCCTGCTCGACCAGCTTGGTCAGGCCCGGCCGCACGTCCTCCGCCGTGGCGTCGGGGTGCTCCTTGTAGTAGGCGTTCTCGTACGTGGTCGCGCTGGTGCTGAGGTCCCGGATGATGGCGGCGATCTCGGTGTGCGCCTCCCGCAGCGCGCTCGCCGCGTCGCCGAGCGAGGAAGCGGCGTTCGACAGCGCCGACTTCAGGTCGCCGGCCGCGGCCTGGTACTTGCCCATGTAGGTGTCGAACTGGTCGGCCGCGCGGCCCTTCCAGGCGTCGTCCACCGTTCGCACCGCCGCCGACAGCCCGCGGGCGAACTCGTCGACGTCGCCGGACACGCCGCGCCAGGCCGCGGCGAGCGTGTCGATCGCCCCCGGATCGCCCTTCACCTTCCGCAACATCGCGTCGAGCGCGGCGCCTCCGGGCAGGTGCGCCACGCTCACGAGCCGGCCCCGTGCGCCGCCCGGATGTTCTCCTCCACGGTGCTCAGCGCGTGCTCGACGGCGCGCAGCTTCCTGCGGGCCTGGTCCGTCTCGGTGATGACGGCGTCCCAGACGTCGTTCGCGGCCGTGGCCAGCGCGCCCGAGTCGGTCAGGTCGCCGAAGGTGGCGGCCGCGACGGGGGTGCGGTTGTTGACCGGGGCGCCGTCGTCGCCGTAGGTGATCTCTCCGGGGTTGCGTTCGGTCAGGGTGTCCTCGTACTGGCCGGCGGCGCGCTTGATGGCCGTGCGGCAGTTGTCCAGCGCCGAATAGTGCGTCTCGAGATCCGGATCCGCCATACCTCATCCGTCCTTCGCCACGATCAGTCCTGTCCTGGCTGGTCAGCGCCCAGGAACGCCGTCTGCACCAGACGCGGCCCGTGGCGCCGGTCCAGCAGTTGCCCGCGCCCCGGCGGGAAGGGCTGGGGGCGGACGTTGCCGAACAGCATGCCCTCGTCCTTGTTGCCCGACAGGAGCAGCGCCGGGGTCGCCATGTCCTTCATCCGCTGGATGACGGGGTCGAACATGGCGCGGCCCGCGCCGCCCATCTGGCGGCTGAGCACGACGTGCAGGCCGATGTCGCGCGCCTGCGGCAGCAGCTCCACGAGGGGAAGCAGCGGGTTGGACGAGGTCGCCACGAGGTCGTAGTCGTCCACGACGATGTAGAGGTCGGAGCCCTGCCACCAGCTCCGGTCGCGCAGCTGCTGCGGCGTCAGGTCGGCCGGGGGCAGGCGGTTCAGCAGCGCGCCCCTGGCGTCGTTGATCAGCTCGGTCGCGGCGGCGCTGGAGGCGGCGTAGCCGATGCGGTGCTCGGTCGCCGCGGAGTCGAGCAGCGAGCGCCGGTAGTCGATCACGATCATCATGGCCTGGCTCGGCTGCTTCCTGCGCACCAGGCCCTCGGAGATGAGCCGCAGCAGGTTGGACTTGCCGCTCTCGTTCTCGCCGAGCACGATGAAGTGCGGGTCGGCGTCGAAGTCCAGCGCCACGGGCGCCAGCGCCGCCTCGTCGATGCCGATCGGGATCCGGTCGGGGTCGTCGGGCAGCGACGCGGCGGGCAGGATCGCGGGCAGCAGCCTGACCTTCGGCGCCGCCGGGCCCTGCCACGAGTCGCGGACGGCCTGCACCAGCCCGCGCGCCCCGGCCGCCAGGTCGGAGACGTTCTGCACCCCGTCGATGCGCGGCAGCGCGCACAGGAAGTGGAAGCCGTCCTTGGTCAGGCCGCGCCCAGGCGCGCCCTCGGGCACGCTGACCGCCTTCTTCCTGCTGACCTCCGACTCGTAGGCGTCGCCGAGCTTGAGCTCGATCTTGGTGCCGAGCAGGTCGCGGATGCTGGGGCGGTACTCCGACCACTTGTTGGAGGCGGCGATGACGTGGATGCCGTAGCCGAGCCCGCGGGCCGCGATGTCGGTGATGACGGGCTCCAGCGAGTCGAACTCCTGCCGGAGCGTCAGCCAGCCGTCCACGACCAGGAACACGTCGCCCCAGCCGTCACCCTCGATCGTGCCTTCCTGGCACATGCGCCGGTAGGCGGTCATCGACTCGACGCCGTGCGCGCCGAAGTCCCGCTCGCGCTGCTCCAGGATGCCGCTGACCTCGGCCACCGTGCGGCGCACCCGGTCGCCGTCGAGGCGGGCGGCCACGCCGCCCACGTGCGGCAGCCCCTCCAAGGAGGCCAGCGCGCCGCCGCCGAAGTCGAGGCAGTAGAACTGCACCTCGCGCGGGTCGTGCAGCAGCGCCATGCTCGCCACCAGCGTCCGCAGCACGGTGCTCTTGCCGCTCTGCGTGCCGCCGGCCACGCCCACGTGCCCGGCGCCGCCGGACAGGTCCAGCCAGAACGGGTCGCGGCGCTGCTCGAAGGGCTTGTCGATGATGCCGATGACGGCGTGCAGCTTGCCCCTGCCCGGCCAGCCGGCCGTGGTCAGGCCGTGCTCGGGGGTGACCGAGAGCGGCGGCAGCAGGTGCGCCAGGGTAGGCGGCTCGGCCAGCGGGGGCAGCCAGATGCGGTGCGCCGCGGGCCCGTGCCCGGCGAGCTGCCCCACCACGACGTCGAGGAGGCTGCGCTGGTTGCCGCCGGCCGGCTCGTCCTGGTCCTCCTCCGGCAGCTGCTGCGGGGCGGTGACCTCGGGGAGCGGCACGTGGGCCGGGCCGTACTCGACGACGTCGCGGATGGGGACCTGGCCGTCGGCCGCGACGGCCTGCGCCGGGTCCTCGTGGTACGGGCCGGAGACGTAGGCCGCCTTGAACCTCGTCATGCCGGTCGTGTCGAACTTGAGGTAGCCGTTGCCGGGCGCGGACGGCAGCTCGTACGCGTCCGCCACGCCGAGCACGACCCGGCTCTCCATGGCCGAGAACGTGCGCAGGCCGATCCGGTACGACAGGTGCGTGTCGAGCCCGCGCAGCCGGCCCTCCTCCAGCCGCTGCGAGGCGAGCAGCAGGTGCACGCCGAGCGAGCGGCCCAGCCGGCCGATCATCACGAACAGGTCGATGAACTCGGGCTTGGCCGCCAGCAGCTCGCTGAACTCGTCGAGCACGATGAACAGCGTCGGCAGCGGGCGCAGGTCGGCGCCCTGCTCGCGGGCGCGCTCGTAGTCGCGCAGGGAGGCGTAGTTCCCGGCGGCGCGCAGCAGCTCCTGGCGGCGCACCATCTCGCCGTGCAGCGCGTCGTGCATGCGGTCGACGAGGGGGAGCTCGTCCTCCAGGTTCGTGATGACGGCGGAGACGTGGGTGAGCGTCTCCAGGCCGAGGAACGTGGCGCCGCCCTTGAAGTCGACCAGCACGAAGTTGAGGATCTCGGGCGAGTGCGTGATCGCCAGTCCGAGCACCAGCGTGCGCAGCAGCTCCGACTTGCCGGAGCCGGTGGCGCCGATCACCAGCCCGTGCGGGCCCATGCCGCCCTGGGCCGACTCCTTGATGTCCAGCTCGACCACGCGCCCGTCGCTGCCGAGCCCGATGGGCACGCGCAGCCGGTTGCGGCCCGCCCTGGGCTGCCAAGTCACGGCGGGCTGCACGCGGGCGGCGTCGCCGACGCCGAGCAGGTCGGTGAGCGTGGTGTTGGTGCCGAGCACGTCCTGCTCCTCGCCGCCGGAGCCGATCGAGGCGCGCAGCGGCGCGAGCTGCCTGGCCAGGCCCTCGGCCCGGTGGTAGTCGAGGGTGTCGGGGTCGCCCAGCCGGGTCGTGGACCGCTTGCCGGTGTGGTCGATCTTGACCATGTGGAAGCCGTCGGGCTGGATCTCCAGCCGCAGCGTGCTGGCCTCCTCGACGGGCCCGGTGGCGTCGGACAGGTCGATGACGGTGACGCCCTGGATGGCGTCGGTGCCGAGCTGGGAGTCGTGCGGCACGTGCCCGCCGTCCACGATCACCACGTGGTACGGCAGCGCGTCCGCCGCCGTGCCGGGCCGGAACCTCGCGCGTTCCTTGAGCTCCTCGCCCACGAGCTGGTCGAGCCGCGACAGGTCCTCGGCCATCAGCCGCACCTGCCCGGCCGCGTCCACCTGCTCGGGGTGCAGCGCGTGCGGCAGCCACTTCACCCAGTCCCAGTACGGCATCGACTCCTTGCCCGCGCACACGAGGATCCGCATGTCGTCGGGGGAGTGGAAGGTGACGAGCTGCGCGACCACGGCGCGGACGAGGCTGCGCGCGGCCCTGGGGTCGCCGGAGAGCCTGATGCGGGCGAAGGAGTTGAGCGCGACGGCGACCGGCAGGCCCGACACCGTGGAGTGCGCGCGCACGAACCGGCGCAGGGCGCCGGCGGTCAGCGCGTCGAGGTCCTCGACGGGCTTGGAGTCGGGCGGGATGAGCTGCACGGCGAGCTTCTGCACGCCGGTGCCCAGGCGTACGGTGGCGAAGTCCTCGTCGCGGGGGCGGCGCTCCCACAGGCGCGGGCCCATGGCCACCCACCAGAGCGTGTCGGGGGCGGGGCCGCTCCACTCCAGGGCCTCGCGCTGCTGGACGGCGGCCTTGCGGACGCGCTTGCGGATCTGGGCGAGGTAGCGGAAGTAGTCGCGGCGCAGGCCGTTGAGGCGGTTCTTGCGCTCTCCGGCGTTGCGGCCGAGCTGGCCGGCCGTCATGCCGAGCATCGAGACGGCGAACAGGCCGCTGGCCACGTACATGATCGGGCTGGAGTTGCCGCCGGCGGTGAACATGAGGGCCATGGCCGCGCCGCCCGCGAGCATCGGCACGTACATGAGGACGCCCGAGAGCCCGGCGGGCTGCACCTCGGGAATCTCCGGCGGGGACTCCAGGAGGATTTCCCCGCGCGGTGGTTTCGGACTGGGGCGGCGCTCGGGGCGACGAACAACAACAATGCTCACTGACGCGACAACCCTCCTGTCACCTGAAACACTTTCTTACCAGACCTGCCGTCCCTATATGTTCGGCATGTCGGATTTAGCCAGCCGAACGTGGAGTGGCCGTGACCTCGCTCGCCCATCAGCCGATGCAGCCGATGCGTCCCATGCCACCGGGCGCTCCCATGCCGCCGGGAGGTCCCGTCCCGCCGGGTGGCGCGCTGCCACCGGGGCCGGCGCTGCCGCCGGGCGCGCAGCCGGTGCCGCGCGGGCCGCTGGCGCCGCTGTGCCACGTCACGATCGTCGCGCCGCGCCGCCGCGTGGACCTGGCCCTGCCCGCCGACATCCCCCTGCCGCACGTGCTGCCGGGCCTGCTGCGTGCCGTCGGGGAGGGCGGCGGCGACGCCGGCGCGCCCGGCTGGGTGCTCCAGCGGCTGGGCGGCGCGCCGTTCGACCTGGGCCAGACGCTCGCCTCCCTCGGGGTGCTCGACGGCGAGCTGCTGTACCTGCGGCCACGCGAGCTGGCGCTGCCGCCCGCGCTCTACGACGACGTGGCCGACGTGGTGGCCACGGGCGTGAAGGAGAGCACGGGCAAGTGGGAGTCCCGCCACACCAAGGCGATGGGCACGGGCGCGGCGGCCGTCCTGCTCGCGCTCGGCGCGCCCGGGCTGGTGCTGTCGGGGAGCGAGCCGCTGGGCGTGACCGTGGTCGCCGGGCTGCTAGCCCTGCTGCTGCTCGGCGTGAGCACCGCCCTGTCGCGCGCGGTCGGCGACTCCTCCGCCGGCGCCCTGATCGGGTACGCCGCGCTGCCCTACGCCTTCCTCGCCGGCCTGTACGGGCTGCTCAGCGGCTCCACCCTGGCCGGGATCGGCGCCCCGCACCTGCTGGCCGCGCTCACCTGCACCGCGCTGGTGGCCACGCTCGGCGGCACCATGGTCGCCGGCGGCGTGGCGGGCTTCCTCGGCACGGCCATCGCCACGGTGGTGGGGGCGGTGGCCGCGGCCGTGGTCATGGTGTTCGGCGTCCCGGCCGCGGGCGCCGCGGCCATGGCCGTCACGCTGCTCATCTCGCTCAGCCCGCTGATCCCGTCCCTGTCGTTCAAGATCGCCAGGGTGCCGCTGCCCACCCTGCCCACCAACGCCGAGGAGCTGCGCGCCGACAACCAGCGCCTGGACAGCGAGGCGGTGCTCGCCCGCACCGCCCAGGCCAGCAGGTACGCCACGGGCATGGTCACCGGCATCGCCCTGACCGCGCTCGGCGCGCTGGTCTACCTGGTCACGGCGGCGACCTGGATGGCGATCGCGATGGCCGTCGTGCTCTCGCTGGTGATGCTGCTGCGCGCCCGCGTCTTCCACGGCGTCGGCCAGCGGCTCTGGCTGCTCGGCGTGGGGCTGGCGGGCCTGGTGGGCGTGGCGGTCGCGCTCAGCGTGGGCGCGGGCACGGTGGCCGCGGCCGCGGTCGTGATGGGCCTGCTCTGGGTGGCCATGCTGGTCGTCGGGCTGGGCCTGTGGCTGCCGTCGGGCAAGCTGTCGCCGTTCTGGGGACGGGCGGGCGAGATCGTGGACGTGATCCTGCTCATCGCCCTGTTCCCGCTCGCGCTGGGCGTGCTCGATGTCTACACCTGGATCCGGGGGCTGGCGGGCTGAGCGGTCAGTCGTCGTAGGGGTCGCGCTCGGCCAGCCGCCGCATCCGCATGTTCCGCTCGGAGGTCTCGGCGGCGAACAGGTCGCGGAACTCCTCGAACTGGCGCTGGATGTCCTCCAGCCCGAGCTGGGCCTCCGGCACGCCCAGCACGCCGCGCGTCTGCCGGTCCTGGTCCTCCTGCGCCTGCCGGACGGCCTGCACCACCTCATCCTGCAGGGCGGCGACGTCCAGGCGCAGGACGCGGGGCGCGAAGGTGACGCTCTGGAGGCGGCCGTCCGCGTCCACGACCGCCTTGGTCAGCCCGCTGCGGCTCTCGCCCCTGCCGACGACCTCCCGCAGGGTCTGGGCGGCGTCCGCGAGGTCGCGCAGCTCGCGCTGGCTCTCCCGCATGAGCCGGTCGATGTCGTTCTCGGTGTAGTCCATGGCATGCCACGCCATCGGCGGCCGGTTAACCGAAAGGGTTGCGGAACTGTCCGGACGCTGAATCTGGTGTGAAGATCACAGCAATTCGCCCGTTCACCGTCGAATGTGGACAACAATCGCGTTTTGTGGCGAATACTCAACAAGGTTCGGGCCAGGAGATCTACGTCACGTCGTCCACGATCGCCCACACGCGCTCCCGCATGGACGACGAGCTGAAGCCGGCCGTGGAGCACATCCACGGGCTCCTGCCGATGACGACCGTGGACGGGCTCGGCTTCGGGCAGATCGGCGGCCTGTTCATCCAGGGTGCGTACGAGCAGTTCCGCACCTGGCTCGACACGACGCTCGGCGAGGCGGAGACCTGCGTGCAGGAGTGCTCGACCGCGCTCGGCCGGGCCAGGCGCAACTGGCGGGCGGCCGAGGAGGCCAGCATGGTGAGGTACCGCGGCTGATGAGCACCCCCGACCCCTGGGCGCACACCCGCACCACCCCCAACCAGCCGGTACCGGGCAACCCGTACGCCACGCCCCCGGGCACGCCGACCACGCCGCCGGCCAGCGGGGGCTTCGGCCCCGCCCGCTATCCCGGCACGCCGGGTTTCGGCGGCCCCACGCCGGGCCCGTACAGCACGCCCGCGCCCCAGCAGGCGGTCTCCGCGCTGCGCAACCCGTACCGGCCGGTCATCGGCGAGAGGGCCCTCGACGCGCTCAAGAAGGCCGGCCGGCTCACCGTGGGCCTGGCGCCCTCGATCGCCATCGCGGGCGGCATGCTGGCCAACGAGCCCGGCATGGCGAGAGCGGTCAGCACCCTCGACAGCGGCATGTCCGCCCGGCTCGACGACGGCATCAAGCAGCTGCTGCCCCAGCTGCTCAACACGGCCAGGGACGGCTGGATCGCCCTCGACCGCGACGAGTACGAGAAGTGGATCTGGACCTTCCACCGCGAGATCGGCGCGCTGCGCAACGTCATCTCCAAGGGCGCCGGCATGCTCGACGAGGTCGCGGCCGGCTACCGGAGCTTCTGGACCTGGGTGCTGCGCGCGTCGCTGGCCGCGATCGGCCTGCTCGTCGTCGCCAAGCAGCTGCAGCGGGTGCCCAACACCTCCGTCTGGGGCCTGCTGCTGGAGCGCTACATCACCGGCACGGTGAACGTCTCCACGCTCTTCCTCGCCACCACGCTCGGCCACACCCTGAAGGAGGCCGGGGACGTGCTGTCGACCATGGTCAAGAAGCAGCACCAGTTCGGCTACATCACCCCGAGCGGCGACGCCGCGATCGACTTCCGGTCGGTGACCATCGACGCGAGCGAGTTTCCCTCCTTCGCCGAGCCCGACCCGCGCACCGGCCTGCCGCCCGGCTACGAGGACTTCACCTGGGTCGAGCCGAAGCGGACGGAGACCACCGCCCAGCCCTGACGCCCTGACGGTAGGGTTGCGGCAGAACAGGGCTTTTGTGGCAGGTGAGGGGCGTGAGCATGGAGCGGGAGTTCGGCGCACTCGACTTCGACAAGATCCTCAGGAACGCCGAGCAGCAGATGGCCCGCGTCGCCGAGCTGCGCAGCTCCATGATCGAGCTGACCGGCCGGGCACAGGACGAGGACGGCCTGGTCACCGCCGAGTTCGGCAGCGGGGGCCTCAAGGACCTCGTCCTGCATCCGAAGGCCATGCGGCTCACCTCCGGCGAGCTGGCCGAGCGCATCAAGGCCGTCATCGAAGAGGCCGCCGCCGACCTGCAGCGGCAACTGAGCGAGACGATGGAGGAGGCCTTCGGGGAGGAGAACCCGCTGCGGTTCGGGCGAGACCCCGAGGGCGCGCTGGAGCAGGTGCGCCAGGCGCAGGCGGCCTACGACCGGACCCACGAGGACCTCATGGGCCAGCTCGACCGCATCCGGCAGCGCATGGAGGGCTGAGGCCCCGAGGCCGCTCCGGCGCGAGGTCACGCGCGCCGGAGCCGCCGCGTCCGGCTCAGCCGATCTTGTCCGGGCCCGTGGGCGTGGGCACGTGCCACACGCTGGGCTCCGGGTCGTAGATGTCGCGCGTCTTCTCGCCGCCGTCGCTTCCCGGCGCGCCCGCGCCCGCCCCGGGCGGGTAGGCCATGAAGCCGGAGCCCGGCGTGGCGCCGCCGCGCAGGACCGCCGGGCTGGCCGCCGCCGCGCCGCCGCCCGACGGGTACCACATGCCGCCGTTCACGCCCGGCTGGACCGCCGGGTTCGGTGTCGGCAGCGTGCTCGTCGGCGTCTGCGGCGTGGGGACGGTCGTGGTGGTCTGGTACGGGTTCGAGGCCGAGCCGGGGTTCGCCGTGGGCGTGGTGGTGCTGTCGGCCAGCTCGGTCCGGCCGTCGGCGCCGATCACGGGGGGCACGTCCTGCCCGGAGTCGCCCTGCGCCTGACCGGACGGCTGCTGGCCCTGGGTGCCGCCGGGCTGCTGTCCGGAGTCACCCGGGTTGGGGGTGGCGGAGCCGTCCTGGCCGTTCTGGCCCGGGGCCGCGGGGTCCTGCGGCGTGCCACCGCCCGAGCCCGTCCCGGAGCCGCCCGAGCCTGCTCCTGAGCCTGCCCCTGAGCCACCCGTGCCGCCCGTGCCGTCCGAGCCCGGCCCGGAGCCGCCCGCGCCGGAGCCGGTGGTGCCGCCGCCCGACCCGGAGCCCGTGCCGCCCCCGGAGCCGTTCCCGCCGTCCCAGTACGTGACCGGGCCGCCGCCGGCGTCGCTGCCGCTGCCGACGTCGATCTTCTTGTTCTTCGTCAGGGCCACGTCAAGCGGCGTGACGTTGGGCATCCGGAAGGACAACCCCTCCGCCATCCTGGCGTTCACCTCGGCGATCTCGTCGTTGAGACGCTTCAGGTGGTTCCTGGCGATCTCGTCGGGGGTGAGGACGCCCGACAGGGACGGGTCGCCGAACGTCCCGCCGGCGGTGTTCTGGTCGAGCAGCGGCGGCGCGTACTCGGCACCGCCGGTGCCGCCGGAACCCCCCGTACCGCCGGAACCCCCGGTGCCGCCGCCGTTGAGCATGCCGCCGCCGGCGTTCTCCTCCGGGGCGGCGGGCAGGGCCGCGCGGTACTCCCTGACCTTCGCGGCGTACTGCTTCATGGGGGTGCCGGTGTCGTGCATCGCCGTGCCGAGCGCGCCCGCGCTGGCGAACAGCACCCGCAGGCTCTCCAGCGCCTTGGTGGCGCCCTCACCGCGCCAGACGTTCTTCAGCTCCTCGGCCGTCCGCCTCAGGGCGTCCTGGACGCCGTCCTCGCCCTTGATCAGCTTGGCCGCCTCGACGTAGCTCTGCCCGGCGGCCTCGATCCGGTCGGGATCGGTGCTGTTCAGCCAGGAGACGACCTGCTCCCGGGTCGTGCCTGCTCCAGGGTCGCTCTCGCCAAGGTAGGCGTAGAGCCTGATCGGCTGCCATTCACCCATGGCTCAACAACCCCGCCACTTCTCACGCACTGCTGTCCTGATGGAATCTCTCATAGTTCGCGATGGCCTTCTCCACCGCGTCCACCCACTGCTCGACGTGGTCGAGGAGCTTGCCGTAGCTCGGGTCGAGCACCGTGTAGGCCTGCTCGGTGTTCGCGCCGAAGGACGAGGCCACCTCCCACTGGCCGGTCTCCTGCGGCCCGACGTTGCCCATGCCGGCCACCTCCCCGATCGTGCCGGGGCCGCTGTAGGTGGCGCTCATGGAGGCGGGGGCGTTGCCGCGCAGCGAGTCCAGCTTCGTGCGCAGGCGTCCGACGACGCGCCGCAGCTCCGTGTGGTCGACGTACGGGCCGCCCGTGGCGGCGTCGTCGCCCAGGCCGGGGAAGTTGGCGGGCAGCTCCAGCTCCGGAGCGGGGCTGCCGTTGTCAGCGGGGCGACTCATGTCTTGCCTTTCGACTCGCCCTTGAGGGTGGGATTGATGGTGGCCACGTCGCTGGTGAAGAGCGAGTCGTCCTCCAGGAGCCACGTGGTCCGCGTCGTCTCCTGGGCGTCCTCCTTGCCCTTGCCGCGCGCGCCCACGGGAGGCACCACGGGCACCATCGGCGACCTGCCGCTCGCGCCGCGGCCCGCGGCGGAGGCGGCGCCGGCCGCCGCGCCGTTGCCGAACGCGCCTCCCGCGGACGAGCCGCCGTACGGGCTGCCGATGCCCGTGGCCGGCGTGTTCGTGGCGGCCGCGTTCAGCGCGGGAGTGGTGGTCGAAGGGACGTGCGGCAGGGTCGCCGCCGGGTCGCCCAGGCCGGCCAGGGAGGTTCGCGGCGCGTTCGGGGTCGTGCCGCCGGCGCCGGGGACGTTCGTGGCCGGAACGCCGGCGCCCGGCCCGCCGGGCAGGTTCGCGCCACCCGCGCCGCCCGCGCCGTTCGTGCCGTCGAGGTCCGTGCCGCCGCCCGGCGTGGCGCCGACTGCCGACCCGTCGGGCAGCGTGCCCCCCGGGTACGTGGTGTCCACGCCGGGGATCCGGTGCAGGCTCGGGTCCGTCAGCCCGTCCTGGCCGGTGGGGTAGCCGAGGCCGTCGATGCCCGGGGCGTCCGGGTCGAAGCCCTGGCCGAGCCCCGCCGGCACCGTGCCGCCCCCGGGCCCGTTGACGTCCGGGATCGTCGGGGTCCGCGGGGCGAGCGGGCTGAACTGCGGGATGTCGGTGTTCAGCTCCACCGGGAAGGCCTGGTTGTTCTGGTTCGTCGCCTCGGTCAGCAGCTTGATGTGCTCCTTGGCGGCCTTCCTGTCCTTCTCCTCCTTGGAGTCGCCGACGAGGTTCGCGAACGGGCCGTCGGTGAACAGCGCGGTCACGCCGCCGGCCAGCGTGCCCACGACGGCGCCGATGACCGCTCCGGGCGGGCCGCCGATCACGCCGCCGCCGATGGTGCCGACCGCGCCGCCCTGGAAGGCGCCCTCCAGGACGCTGACGTCCCGGTCGGCGGACTCCGGCAGGTTCTTGCCGCTGAAGACCGACAGCGTGTGAGCCTGGAGGAGCAGCGCGGGGGCCACGCCGGACGGGTTGGCCGGGCACTGCTCGGCGTCCACGGGCTGGTTGCTGATCGTGGTGGACACGTCGGAGGCGGCCGCGCGCAGCCGGCGCAGCTCGGCCTTGACCGTCTTGGCGTCGTTGCCCGTCGTCCAGTGCTCGTCCAGCGCCCGGAGGTGCCGGTCGATCACCCCGATCAGGTGCTCCAGGCGCCGCTTGGCCGTCAGGAACTCCTCGGCCGCGCTGCGCAGCAGCTCCGGCTTGTTCTTGTTCAGGTGGTCGCGCAACAGCTGGAGGTCGGCGTAGTCGACCTCGCCGGTGTCGAAGTCCTGCCTGATCGGCTGCTGGAACCGGCTCATCAGACCTGCACCGACTGCGAGCGGCCCTCGCTGTCGACCTCGATGTCGTCGTAGTTGCGCAGCGCCTGGTCCAGCAGGTCGATGACGTTCCGGACCTGTGTGGCGATGTTGCCGTACGACACGGTGACGGCGCCGATGGCCCGTTGGGCGCTGGTCTGGAAGCCCGTGGCGGCAGGCCAGTAACCGCTCATGGCCTCGTAGTCGTCGCGTAGCTGCAACGCCGGAGAGGCCTGCGCGAAGACAGGCTGGGCGGTGCCGTCGTTCTTGGCGCCGCCGTTCTTGCTGTCAGGGCTCAGGAGCGCGAGCGCTTCCTCCAGGTCGGTCCTGGCGGCCTTGATCGCCCGCCTGCTGAGCTCCACACCACGATCGTTGCCCATGCTCCCCCTTCGCTGTCAGGGCCTCCACCGGTGCCGCTCGTGGGTCCTGCCGCTAGTCGGCGCCCAACATGATGGAGTTGATGCGCTCGACCTCCCTCATGTTCATGTGGGTCACGTTGATGGTCGTCTTCAGCTCGGTGATGACGGTCGACATGTGCGAGGCCTCGGTCTGCCAGACCTTGCGCACCTCGTCGAAGACGGCCTTCGCGTCACCCTGCCAGATCGCGCTCTTGGCCAGGAGCTGCTGCTCCAGCGTCTCGAGCGTCTCGACCATGCCGTTGAACGCGTTCTGGAAGTCGGCCTCACCGGCGTCGAGGCCGCTGTAGTTGAGCTTGGTCACGTCGAACATGTCTTCAGCGGGCATGCTGACCTCCTTCGGTGCCTGCGGGATGGGTGTGTGTTGCTAGCCGGCCGTGCGCGACATCGGGGCGGCGTTGATCAGGGCCTCGATCTTGTTGATCGCCTGCACCCGCTCCTCGTTGAACGCGGCGTAGTTCCTGTTGCTGCCGCCGATGTTCTCCGCCAGCGTCTGCAGGCTTTCGAGCACCTTGTCCATCCGCTGATGCCAGATCCTGTGGACCTGGTCGAAGGCGTATTCCGACTGGCCGACCCAGCTCGCCTTGAGGGTCACGCCCGCGGTGTCGAGGTTCTTCTGGATGGTGCGCAGCTTGGTGGCCGCTTCCTCGATGTATCCGATCGCGGCTGTCAGATCGGACGCACTTACCTGTGTCTGGTCCGCCACAGGTCTCCCTCCCTTGCCAGTCGTCTGACTAGGCCGACACGTCGTGTCAGCCTATTTGGTCACATTAGTGAACTTCTGCCCCTAGCGTCGCACGTGATCGAGTTAATTTTCCATAGCAACCAGGAGGATCGTGGGTGTATCGCCAGAAAAGGTGGTGTTTGTGTCCCTGGCCCGAGGTGGGGGCAGTAGTCCGTAATGCGGGTGTACGGGGGCAGCGGGGCTGGCGTAGCGTATGTGCCGAACGTGACTAGGGGGGCGTGTGTCCAACTCATCCTCGTCCGCCGAGAATCCCTTCACCAGCGCTCTCGGCGACGCCGCGGGCGCCGTCGATCCGCGGACCAGCGATCCCGACTTCAAGATGCGGTACTCCAGCGTCAGGACGCTGGGCACGAACGTGCGCGGCTACGGCGAGAACCTGTCGCAGCTCAGCTCCAGCACCCGTGCCATCGACCTGCACACGCTGACCTTCGGCGTGATCGGCGGCGGGCTCAACGTCGCTCACCGCGCCGCCCGTGACAGCGCCGCCGAAGCGCTGAAGCAGGCCAAGGACGTGCTGGAGTCCTGGAAGGAAGCGCTCAACACCGCCGCGGACAACACCGAGGCGGCCGAGCAGGCCAGCAAGGCCCCGCAGAACGGCGGCGGCAAGATCCCGCAGATCAAGAACCCGGGCGGCGGCCTGCCCTCGGGCGGGCTGGGCGGCCTGCCGAAGAACACCGGCGGCCTGGGCGACCTCGGCAAGGGCGGCCTCGGCAAGGGCGGCCTCGATCCGAGCGATCTCGGCATCGACAAGCCCTCCACCCCCGACCCGTCCGACATCAAGCAGCCCGAGATCCCCACGCCCGACCCGTCGGACATCAAGCAGCCGGACATCCCCACCCCCGACCCGTCCGACATCAAGCAGCCGGACCTCAACACGCCCGACCCGTCCGACATCAAGCAGCCCGAGATCCCCACTCCCAGCGCCACCAGCCCCGACCTGAGCGGCCTCGGCCAGCCGAAGACCGACCTCGCCGGGCTGAACCCCCAGGTGCCCGCCACGAGCACGCCGCAGATCCGCACCCCCGACCTCCCGTCGACCAGCCCCGGCGGCACCACCGTGCCCCGCACGACGGCCGGCCTGCCCGAGGGCACCTTCGCGGGAGGATCGTCGTCGTCCACCCCGGCGTCCTCCGGCCTGGGCGCCCCTGGCAGCATCGCCCGAGCGCTGAACACCGGCGTGCCCCTCTACCCGCCCGGCGGCATGGGCGGCGCCCCCGCCCAGGACGGCAAGGACCGCGACCGCGGCCCGCACGCCGGTGAGGACGAGGAGACCTGGGGCCTGGACGTCGACCACACCGTCGCGGTGCTCGGCAAGGAAGAGGTGTAAGCAGCGACATGGCAGGTTACGAGGGCTCAGTGGCGGCCTTCACCGCCGCGCTCGGCACGGCGTCGATGGCCGCGTTCATCATGCCGTACGCCTGGCCGGTCGTCGGGCTCATCGGCATGATGAGCGGTGACCCGCAAGAGCAGGACCGGGGCGCCGAGGAGTGGCTCAACCCCCGCTCCGTCAACAACTGGCCGACCTACGCCCCCGCCACCTCGCTCACGTCGGCACAACAGCAGCAGCAATGGCACCCGCCGATGGCGGCGCACCCGACACCCGGCGACCAGAGCGACCTGGCCTTCCTGCGCAGCGAGCTCAAGCGGCTGGCCAAGGAGGTCGGCGATGCGGGCGACTGGGCGGGCCAGGCGTACGAGTCGTTCATCGAGAAGGTCAACGTCCTCGACAAGCACCTCGCCGCCCTCGACGACAACAGGGTCGGCACCGGCAACACGCTGAAGGCCTCGGCGCAGGGCTACAACGCGATCCTGATGGTCTGCGTCGCCGTCGCGGCGGTGCTGGCCGCGCTGGCGGTCTTCGTCCAGTTCTGCCGCGGCTCCCTCGTCAACGCCGCCGCCGGCGAGGCGAACGCGATGCGGGCGGTGATGAAGGTGCACGAGGCGGTGTCGGCGGCGTTCAAGCAGCACTGGAAGCTCGTGCTCAAGGTCTCCCTGATCCTGAGCGCCGCCGGAGTCGCCTTCAACCAGTTCACCCAGAACCTGCCGGGCATCGCGACGGTGAAGGCGGACAAGCCGAACCTGATCGAGGCCAAGGCCCTCTGGGACCCGACGACGGCCGACATCGTCGACGACCCGCAGAGCAAGCTCGACGCCGCCCAGCTCGAACAGCCGTCGATCATGCCGGAGTTCGGCTGGTGAACCGCCCTACTTCCCGGCGGCCAGCGGCACCATGGCCGCGGCCGGGTCGAGAGCCGGGCCCTGCGGGATCGCGTGGATGATGCTCGCGGGCACGGGGGCGATGTCACCGGCGTCGTACCCCAGCCTGCCGAGCACGTCGGCCGACGGCACCTGGAAGCGCACCCCCTGGTCGGTGATCAGGGACAGCGCGCTGCTCACCGCGCCGAGCTGGCCCTCACCGGGCAGCACGCCCGCCACCACCGCGCTGCCCGGCGGCAGCATGACCTGGTCGTACTGGCCCTGCACGGCCGAGCTCGTCGGTGTCGGGATCGCGATCCTGCTGCCCACCGTCACCTTCGCCGCGACCGAGCCCGCCGCCGTCTTCGGATAGACCGCGCAGAGCGGGACGGTGCCGGGCACGCTGATCACCTTCGGCATGGTGGTCGGCAGGGTGGTGTCCATGATGGTCTGGCGCGACGGTGAGGCGTTGGCCGAGGCGGCGTCGATCGTGATCGCCTGCACCGGGCGCTTGCCGTACGCCTTCTTGCTGGCCGGATCCTCCAGCAGCAGCCGGGCCTGGACCTCGGTGATCGGCGCCAGCCCGTCATCGAGCAGCACGTACCACCGGGCCGGGGTGCCCGGCAGCGCGGCCACCGTGAAGACCTGCCCGACCACCGCCGTCACCTTGCCGTCGGCCCGCACCTTCCTGCCCCGGCCCGGGACGTCGGGCGCCTTGAAGTCGTGCCCGGCGGGCAGCGCGTTCAGCCACGCGGCCGGCACCTGCCGCGGCTGCGCGTTGAGCGCCCGCGCGCCCGCCGTGCTCACCCGCATGCGGCGATCGCCCCAGATGAGCCAGCTGCCCTGGCCGGCCGTCACCACCATCGCGTCGCGGCCCACCTGCCGCCCGCCGACGTCCTGGCCGCCCACCAGCGTCGTGTACGACTTGCGCGTGCCCGCGCCGTCGACCACCTCCGTGACGCAGACCGACCACGGCGTCTTGACCAGCTTCTCCTTGGCCGGCAGCGCGTCGGGCGCGCCCGGGATGCCGATGATCGGCCCGCGCGGCAGCTCGGCCAGGGACGCCGGGGACACGCTCCGCGTGGTGAATCCCCCGGGGTCCAGCACCAGCCGCGCCGACACGTAGTTGGC
Organism: Nonomuraea composti; assembly: GCF_012034275.1. NCBI lineage: Bacteria > Bacillati > Actinomycetota > Actinomycetes > Streptosporangiales > Streptosporangiaceae > Nonomuraea > Nonomuraea composti. The sequence goes on from NZ_JAATEP010000085.1 coordinate 16,877, forward strand.
CACCGGAAGCAGCCGCCGCTGCTGCTCGCTGTAGACGAACTTGGCGCCGCTCCCCTCCTCGATCAGCAGCTGGCCCGGGTCGGTCAGCTTGGTGGCGTTGCCCGGCCGCACCAGGCCCCAGATCCCGAACACGGCCATCACGAGGACGCCGACCAGGATGCCGCCGAACGTCGCGATGTTCTGCCGGCGCATCGGGGACTCGGGCACATCGGGCTCCGCCTGGAGGAGGGCCATGCCGAGCCGCTGCTGCATCAGGCGATGGGCTTGGTAGAGATCCTTGTTGGTCTGCACAGCACCTCCCCGGCTAGGAACCCGCGCATCAGCTTAGAGCGGTCGGTCGCGGCGCTCGAACGCGCTGTCGCACTCGCCGCACGGGGAGCAAGGGTGCCATCTGGTGAGCGCGATGACCAGATCTTTCGCTGACTGTTCACCGAAAGGCAGGTCAGGCGGGTGGTGAAGCTCAGCCGCCCTCCGGCAGGGCCGCCTGAAGGGGGACGATCGTGCCGGACGTCACCAGGAGGCCGCGGCCCGCCGGGCCGCTCGCCGTCCCGCGCGGGAGCCGGATCGAGAACAGGTCGCCGTCCGTCTGCCCCTGCACGCTGAGCAGCACGCCCGTACGCGACTTGCGCGCCTCGGCCACGAATCCCCGGTAGGCCACGGCCAGGTCGCCGGTCGAGCCGGCGATCAGCAGGGCGTGGTCGCCGTCGCGGCCCGTCCTGATCACCTCCTCCAGGGCCGTGCCGAGCGGGCCGTCCGGGTTGACCAGCTCCGCGTCGTCCACCAGCACCACGTAGTGGTCGTGGCCGGCCACCACTTCGGGGAGGTCGGTGGCGTCGGCGTTCAGGACGGCCAGCGCGCCCTCCAGGTCGCGCAGCGGGCTGCGCCTGGGGGCGACGGCGACGACCGGGGTGCCCCGGGCGATCAGCGAGCGGGCGGCCGTCAGCAGCGTCGACGAGCGGCCGGAACGGGACGGGCCCGCGATCACCGCGCCCGGGCCGTGCACCTGGAGGTCGAGGCCGAGCGGGGTGAGCGCGTCACCGCCCGCGCCGATCAGCGCCCACAGCGGCGACGGCGGCTCGAACGCCGGGTCGAGGGCCAGCGTCTGGGCGGCGGTGATCCGCATCGGCAGCGCGTCCACCCGCAACGGCGGCGCCCCGCCCCAGCGCCACGGCACCCTGCTCACGCCGAGCGCGTGCGAGACCCCGGCCCGCCTGCCCGCCCCGTCACCGGCGGCACCTTCCGCCTGGGGTGCTCGGGCGGCGCTTTCCGCCTGGGGTGCGCCGGTGGCGGCCGCGCGGGCCAGGGACTGGAGGGCCGCCACCTGGGCGGGGCCCGCCGGGTCGGCGGCCAGCAGGGCGATGTGGTGCTCCACGATCCCGTGCTCGCCCATCGACAGCGCCCGCCCCGGCGGCATGACGGCGGGCAGCCCCTTGAGCGGGAAGCCCGCCAGCCCGTAGTCCGCGCTGTCGGACAGCCGCAGCAGCAGCCGGTCGTCGAAGACCGTCGAGACCTGCCCGAGCAGCCCCGACCGGTCGCTGCTGACCACGCCCCGCAGCCCCACCGCGGGCCCTTCCCGCAGGAGCTGGAGCACCGCCTCGATCAGCCGCCCGTAGTCGTAACCCTCGAAGGCCGCGACGAAGCCCTCCCACCGGTCGAGCATGAACACCAGCCACGGCAGCCGGTGACCGGCCTGGCGGTACTCGGCCAGCGACGCGTGCCCGGCCTCCGCCAGGAGCTGCTGGCGCCGCCCGACCTCCGCGCGCAGCCGGGTGAGCAGCCGCTCCACCCGGTCGAGCTGGTCACGGGTGACCACCGCGCCGCAGTGCGGCAGCGCCATCAGCGGCAGCAGCGCGCCGGAGCCGCAGTCCACGGCGTGCAGGTGCACGTCCTCGGGGGAGGCGTGGGCGGCGATCGAGCCGGCGATGGTCCGCAGCGCCGTCGACCGGCCGCTGCGGGCCGCCCCGGCGATGAGCAGGTGACCGCCGTGCGCCACGTCGAGCGCCAGCGGGCGCCGGTCCTGCGCCCACGGCCGGTCGGTGATCCCGAACGGCAACGGCGCCACCTCGCCGAACGTCTCACCGGCGGGGGGCTCGTCCGGGAGGTCCAGGACGAGATGGGTCGGCAGGGGGTCCAGCCATGGGCTCGGCTGTGCGGGCACGCCCGCCAGCCTGGCGGCCTCGATGAGGGCGTCGGCGACGAGCGTCAGGTCGGTGGTCGAGGAGTCCTCCTCCTCCGCCTGGGGTGGCGGCGGCAACGGCCTCCCGAGCCCACGCCAGTCCACATCGAGCACCCGCAACCGCCCACCACCACCGGCACCGCCGGATGAGCCGCCCGCACCGCCGGATGAGCCAGCCACACCGCTGGACGCGCCGCCCGCGCCGCCCAAGCCGCCCAAGCCACCCGCGCCACTCGTGCCGCCGGAGCCGTTGGCGGTGGCCGGTGGGGGTGGGGCCGGGGTGCGGCCGCCGACGCGGGCCGTCTGGACGGCCACCGCCGCGCCCACCCCCGACCGCACGTAACACCGCCCAGGCGTCGACTTGGAGATGTGCGCGGCGTCCGGCAGGTCGATGACGTCGGCGGACTCGGCGGGTTCGGTGACCCGCAACGCGATCCGCAGCGACGTGTTCGCCTGGATGTCGGCCGTGACGACCCCGGCGGGCCGCTGCGTGGCCAGGATGAGGTGGATGCCCAGCGACCGCCCGCGCCGCGCGATGTCCACGAGCCCGGTCACGAAGTCGGGCAGCTCGGCCACGAGCGCGGCGAACTCGTCGATGATCAGCACCAGCCGGGGCAGGCCGGGCCCGGTGTAGTCGTCGATGTCCTTGGCCCCGGCGGCCAGCAGCAGCCGCTCCCGCCGCCGCAGCTCGGCCGCGAGCGAGTCGAGGGCCCGCTGGGTGAGGTGCCCGTCGAGGTCGCTGACCATGCCGACGGTGTGCGGCAGCCGTACGCACTCCTTGAAGGCCGCCCCGCCCTTGTAGTCGATCAGCACGAACGTGAGCTGGTCGGGCCGGTTGGCGACGGCGAGCGAGCAGATGAGCGTCTGCAGCAGCTCGGACTTGCCGGCTCCGGTGGTGCCGGCGATGAGCCCGTGCGGGCCGTCGAGCCGGAGGTCGACGGTGAAGGGCCCGTCGGGCCCGACGCCGATCAGCGCTTCTGTGCTGCCCCGCTCGCCCCATCGGGCGGCCAGCTCGCGGCCGGAGGGCACGGGCATGCCCATGAGGTCGAGCAGGCGGGCGGAGTCGGGCAGGCTGCCGCCGGAGTCGTCCCTGCTGACGTCGCGGATGGGGGCGAGTGCTCTGGCGAGGCGGTCGCACCAGGCGGGGGAGACGAGGTCGCCGAGGAGGGGGCCGATGACGTCGAGGCCGCCGCCGCGCAGCCGGACGAGGCCGTCGGTGCCGCACTCGGCGACGGTCTGGCACTCTTCGGGCAGGAGCCGCTGGTCCTCGTCGATGGCGAGGGTGAAGACGCCGCAGCGCGGCCCCTGCCGCAGCACCTGCGGCATGTTGGGCAGGCCGCGCAGCACCTGGGCGCCGTCGAGGATCACGAGCACGTCGTAGGGGCGGACGTCGTAGGAGGAGAACGCGGGTTTCTCGGGCCCGCCGAGGTCGTCCCAGCCGGTGGGGATCTTGCCGAGCTCGGGGATGGTGGTGTTCTGGCGCTCGTCGATGAGGGCGGCCAGCTCGGCGACCCGGCGGGCGGCGGCGTCGGGGTCGGCGCCGACGAGCGCCACGCACTCCTCGCCGACGCGTGGCGCGCAGTGGGGCAGCCAGCGCATCCAGCCCCATTGCCGCTCGGCGTCGGGGTGCGCGGACACGATCACGATGGCCAGGTCGCGCGGGCTGTGCAGGGTGGCGGCCTGGGCGATGAGCCAGCTCGCCAGCGAGGCGGCAGCGGTGCGGTGCCCGGTCACGCCGGCGACGCCGAGCCGCCGCATGGGCAGCGCGACGGGCACGGAGCGGCAGATGGGCGGGTCGATGCGGCCGCCCTGCTCCTCGCTCAGCTCGAGTCCGGCGGGCAGGTCGGCGAGCCCGACCCGCAGCCGCAGCGCGTCGGCGTCGTGGATGCGGCGCTCCCACAGCCGCCGGCGCGGGCCGGTGGCGGTCAGCAGCACCTGGGCGGGGTCGGGCGCGCCGTCCCTGCGTGCCGCCTCGTCGGCGGCGCGGGCGCGCTCGACGTCCTCCTCGTACGCCCGCAGCCGCTCCTGGTGCTCCTTGAGCGCCTTCTTGTGCTGCTTCTTGCCGTGGCGGCGGTCGCTCCACCACTGCCCGATCATGATGACGGGCGTCATGAGGGCGACGAGCAGGTAGTACGGCTGCTTGAGCGCGAACGCCAGGGTGACGCCGAGCACGGCGGGCAGGAACGCGGCCAGCAGTTGCAGGCGCATGCCCTCGTTCCTGCTCGGCTCCTTGGGCCGGACGAACGTGCGCTGGGGCTCGGGCCGCAGCAGCCGGGGCGGCCGGTTGTAGGCGACGCCGCCTTCCCCGCGCGGCGCCAGGTGGGCGTCCCTGGGCTCGATCGAGGTCAGCACGAACACGGAGGACCCGCAGGTCAGCACGGCCTGGTCGGGCCATTCGACGGGCTCGGTGAGCGGCCTGCCGTCGAGCTCGGGCACCTCTTCGTAGCCGGCGGCGAGCTCGGCGGCCTCCCGCGCGGCGGTGCGCGCGGTCAGCTCGGCGACCTCCTCGGCCCAGCGGCCCTTGAGCTTGAGCTTGGGCGTGTCGGCGGGCGGGTGCCAGGCCCGCTCGACGGTGATCGCGTCGGGTGTCACGCGTACGGTCACCGCCTCGGGCGCCAGCGCCGGGTCGCCGGCCGCGATCGCGCACATGGGGTCGGAGCCGATGACGTGCACGCCGAGCCCGAGCCGGTGCACCGCGCCGGCGGCGGGGCCGCCCACGACCCGTACCTCGGCGACCCCGCCGGGCTCCTCGACGACGGTCGCGCGGGCCAGGTGGGCCTCCAGCGTGACCTTGTCGCCGTCGCGCAGCACGGCGGCGACGGGGGCGAGCGGGTCGAGCGGGCGGCCGTCGCGCCACAGGGTGGGCGGCCCCATGTCGGAGCGTTCCGGCCGGCGCGGCCGTGGCACGCGGAGGCGGCCGTCGTCGTCCCCCGGACCGTCATAGGGGGCCCTGCGGGCAGCGCTGCCGTCCCTGCCGGCAGCGCTGCCGTACGGCGTTCGGGCCTTGGGCAGCCGGACGATCTCCGCGAGCGGGCCGTGGTCGCTGAGCTCCGCGCTGAGCCTGCCCACCGTGGCGCCGTCGTCGCCGTCGATCACCACGTCACGGTCGCCCTGCCCGCCGATCACGGTGAGCATGATCCGCATGGTGCCGTCTCCTCGGTCGACTTCGGGCGCCAAAGGTAGCGTCCGGAGCGCGGCGGGGTGCGCCGGTTGACGGCAACGGCATGGCACGCCGGGAGGCCGTGATTCCTGTGCCTGAAGTTAAAAAAGGTGCGACTAACCGGATATATGCGCATCCGTCAACTCGGTAGAAACAATAGGCATTGATTATTTCCGCTTGACATCATGTCACCTGCGAAACAAGCATGGGTCCGCGAATTCCGCCTCCACCGCCCGGGCGATCACCACATAATGGCGTGAATTCCGCAATTCACATTCGGGAGCCCCCCACCCATGAGGACCAGTGAAAAGCAGCCTGCCCCCAACACGGCGGCGGGGTTGTCCGGGCCGGCCTCGCGCAAGCTCCCCGTCCCGCCCAGAGAGCGCAAGCCAGCGCTGGCCGCACTGGCCGTCCTGCTCATCCTGGGCGGCGCGCTGGCCACCACCGTGCTCGTGCTGAGCAGCGGCGACCGCGTCTCGGCCATCCGCTTCACCCAGCAGGTGGGCGCGGGCCAGCGGATCCCCAAAGAGGCGATCGAGGAAGTGAAGATCGCCGACACCGGCATCGGCTACGTCTCCTGGGCGCGGCGGCAGGAAGTGACCAACAGCTTCGCGACCGTCACGATCCTGCCGGGCACGCTGATGACCGACGCCATGGGCGCGAAGGCCAGCACCGAGCTGGGTGAAGGAAAGGCCACCGTCGGTTTGGCCCTCAAACCCGGCCAAATGCCCGCGGGCGTGCAGCAGGGCGACCGCGTCCAGGTGATATTCGTGCCGAGCCGGTCGAGCGAGGGAGAAAGCCGGGTGCTCGCTGCGAGCGCGCTCGTCTTCTCCGTCGGAGATCGCTCGAAAACCGGAAATTCCGGCCAGATCACCGTGGTCGTCGAGGCTCCGGCGGCACCCGAGATCGTGGCCGCCGCCTCCAGCGGGCAGATCGCGGTCGCCGAGCTCCCGGGGGCACGCTGACGTGGCGCTGATCGTACTGGCCGCCGACAAGGGCGCGCCCGGCGTGACCACGGCCGCCACGGCGCTCGCCGCGGTCTGGCCCCGTCCCGTGCTGCTGGCCGAATGCGATCCCGCCGGCGGCGACCTCGCCTATCGGCTGCCCGCCGCCGACGGTGGCGTGCTCAACCCCGGAAAGGGGCTGCTCACGCTGGGCGCCACCGCGCGGCGCGGCCTGGAGGCCGCGCAGATCCACCAGCACACCCAGAAGATCGTCGGCGGGCTCGACGTGCTCGTGGGCCTCACCCACGGCGAGCAGGCCGCCGGTCTCACCTGGCTGTGGGGCCCCCTCGGCAGGTCGCTGGCCGCCATCCCCAACGCCGACGTGATCGCCGACTGCGGCCGCCTCGGCGCCCACCCGCAGCTCGCCGACCTGGTCGCCGAGTCCGAGCAGGTCGTGCTGCTCACCAGGGCCACCCTCGACCACGTGGCCCACCTGCGCGAGCGCCTCCAGATCACCAAGGCGCACGGCGTCGTCGTGATCGCCGACCCGCGCAACTACCGCGGCTCCATCGAGGACGTCCGCAGGATCGTCGGCCCGAGCGTGCAGTTCGTGCACGGCCTGGCCTACGACCCCAAGGGCGCCGAGCTGCTGCGCGGCCAGTGGGGCGGCCGGCTCGACCGCTCGCTGCTCATCCGCACGGCCCGCGACCTCGCCGCGAGGCTGGTGAGCCACCGATGATCGACCACGGGCTCGTCAAGCGCTTCCGCCAGGAGGTCGGCGACCGCCTGGCCCACCAGCGCCGCCTCGACCAGGCCGGCGGCCTGCCCCCGATGACCGGCGAGGACGAGCGCCAGTTCGCCAGGGCGCTGATCTCCCAGGTGCTGGAGGAGCACGCGCGCGGCGAGATCGGCCTCGGCCGCACGCCGCCCACCGTCGAGGAGGAAGAGGCGCTCGCGGCCGGCATCCACGCGGCCCTGTTCGGGGTGGGGCGGCTGCAGCCGCTGCTCGACGACGCCGAGGTCGAGAACATCGACATCAACGGCTGCGACCGGGTGTTCGTGAGCTACGCCGACGGCCAGGAGCTCATGCACGACCCGGTCGCCGACTCCGACGACGAGCTGATCGAGCTGATCCAGATCCTGGCGGCGTACTCGGGGCTGTCGAGCCGGCCGTTCGACACCGCCAACCCGCAGCTCGACCTGCGCCTGCCCGACGGCTCCCGGCTGAGCGCGGTCATGGACGTCACGGTCAGGCCGGCCGTGTCGATCCGCCGCGCCCGCCTGGGCAAGGTCTTCATGTCCGACCTCGTGGGCAACGGCACGATAAGTCCAGACGTCGGGCGGTTCCTCAAGGCCGCCGTCGCCGCCCGCAAGAACATCATGATCGCCGGGTCCACCAACGCCGGCAAGACCACCCTGCTGCGGGCCCTGGCCAACGAGATCCCGCCCGGCGAGCGCCTCATCACCGTCGAGCGCGCCCTGGAGCTCGGTCTCGACCAGTTCCCCGAGCTGCACCCCAACGTCGTCGCCTTCGAGCAGCGCCTGCCCAACTCCGAGGGCCAGGGCGAGATCTCCATGGCCGAGCTGGTCCGCCGCTCCCTGCGCATGAACCCCAGCCGCGTCATCGTCGGCGAGGTGCTCGGCGACGAGATCGTCACCATGCTCAACGCGATGACCCAGGGCAACGACGGCTCCCTGTCGACCATCCACGCCAACTCCAGCATGGAGGTCTTCAACCGCATCTCCACCTACGCGCTCCAGGCCGGTGAGCGCCTGCCCATCGACGCCACCCACATGCTCATCGCCGGCGCCATCGACTTCGTGGTCTTCATCGAGAAGCGCAACGACTACCACGTGGGCGGCCGGCTGCGCCGCTACGTCTCCAGCATCCGCGAGGTCAACGGCTGCGACGGCCGGGTCCTGTCCAGCGAGGTGTTCGTGCCGGGCCCCGACGGCGCCGCCGTCCCACACGCCCCGATCTCCTGCCTGGAGGAGCTCGCCGCCCACGGCTACACCCCGGGAGGCTGGTGAGCGCCATGCCGTTCACGATCAACCCGCTGACACTGCTGGCCGGCGCGGCCGCGGGCGGCGGCGTGTTCCTGCTCATCCTGTCCCTGTACGGCCTGCGCCCCCGCCCCACCCGGCCCAAGAGCGACCTGATCAAGGTGCTGGGCACCAGGGGCGCCGTCGCGGCGGTCGCCGCCACCCTGGTCCTGATCATCACCCGATGGCCCGTCATGGCGGTCGGCACGGTGCTGCTCGTGTTCGCCTGGCGCGGGCTGGCGGGCGGCGCCGCCGAGGAACGCGCCGCGATGCGCCGCCTGGAAGGGCTGGCCGCCTGGACGGAGTCGCTGCGCGACACCATCGCCGGCGCCGCCGGGCTCGAACAGGCCATCCCGTCGTCCATCAGGGCCGCCGCGCCCATGCTCAGGCCGCACCTGCGGGCGCTGATCGACCGGCTGCACACCCGCATGGCGCTGCCGGAGGCGCTGGCCCGCTTCGCCGACGAGCTCGACGACCCCTCGGCCGACCTCGTCGTGGCCGCGCTCATCCTCAACTCCCGGCTGCGCGGCCCGGGCCTGCGCGACGTGCTCGGCGCGCTGGCCGTCTCGGCCCGCGAGGAGCTCGACATGCGCCGCCGCGTCGAGGCCGAGCGCCGCTCGACCAGGCGCAGCGTGCAGATCGTGGTGATCACCGCGCTGGCGTTCGCCGGGATCCTCGTCGTGTTCAACCCCGGGTACGTCGCGGAGTACAGGGGCTACCTCGGCCAGGCCGTGCTGGTGGTCGTGGCCGGGCTGTTCGGGGCCGGGTTCGCGTGGATGCGCCGGCTGGCCAGGTTCGACAAGCCCACGCGGCTGCTCACGGGAGCGGGCGGCGGCGATGGCTGACGTCCCGGACGGAGGAGGACCTCGTGGTTGAGAGCGCACTGGCCGGCGCGGCGCTCGGGCTCGGCCTGTTCGTGCTGCTGCGGGCGCTGTTCCCGGCCCGCCCCGGCCTGGTGGCGCGGCTGCTCGCGCTCGACGCCGTCCGCGAGGACACCGGCGCCCCCCGCATCCAGCTCCTGCTGCCCGACGAGGAGGTCAGCGCGTTCCGCCGCGGTCTCGGCGCCCGCCTGGCCCGCCTCTACGGCGCGCGCGGCTGGGAGGCCAGGTCGGCCAGGTCGGACCTGGCCCTGCTCGGCCGCTCGTTCGAGGCGTTCCTGGCCACGAAGGTCCTGCTGGCGGTCAGCGGCCTGCTGGCCTTCCCGCTGCTGCTGGCCTGGCTGGTGCTCATGGAGTGGGGCGTCAACCTGGCGATCCCGTTCTGGAGCGCCGTGCTGGTGGCCCTCGTGTTCTTCTTCCTGCCGGATCTGCAGGTCAAGCGGGACGCGGCGGCCAAGCGCCGCGACTTCCGCCACGTCGTCGGAGCCTTCCTCGACCTCGTCTCCATGAACCTGGCCGGCGGCCGCGGTGTCCCCGAGGCGCTGATGATGGCCGTCTCGGTCAGCGGCGAGCAGCCCAACTGGGCGATGGGCCGCATCCGCGACGCGTTGCGCGGCGCCAGGATCGTCGGCATCACGCCGTGGCAGGCGCTCGGCCAGCTCGGCGAGGAGATCAACGTGGACGAGCTGCGCGACCTGTCCGCCGCGCTCGGCCTGGTGGCCGACGACGGCGCCAAAGTACGTGCCTCGCTCACGGCCAGGGCCGCCACGCTGCGCCGCCGTGAGCTGGCCGAGATCGAGGGCCGGGCGGGCGAGCGCTCCCAGTCGATGCTGGTGGCCCAGCTCCTCCTCTGCGCCGGCTTCGTGATCTTTCTCAGCTACCCCGCCGCGATGAAGATGTTGGGAGTCTCATGAACCACCCCTGGATCGTCTATCTCCGCGCGTACCTGGGCGACCGCGTCCACCGCGCCCGCACCGCGCCCACCAGGGGCGCCTCCGCCGTCGAATGGGTGATCATCACCGCGATCATCGCCGGCGTCGCGCTCGGCCTGGCCACCCTGATCAGGACCCTGGTCGAGCAGCAGCAGGGCAACCTCGAACAGAACTTCGGCGGTGACGGCGGCAGTGGCGGCGGTGGCGGCGCTCCGTGAGAGCCCGGCCGTCACGGGGCGAGCGGCGCGACGGTGATCGGGCCGGCCCTGCCCATGAGCGCGGCGCGACAGTGATCGAGCTGGCCCTGCTCATGCCGGTCATCCTCGCGACCGTGCTGCTCATCGTGCAGGTCGCGCTCTGGTTCCACGCCCGTGAGGTGGCCGAGGCGGCGGCCAGGGAAGGCGCCCGGGTGGCGCGGGCCGCGCCGTTCGACTCCGGTGCCTGGCAGGGCGCGGCCACCGGCAAGGCCACCGAGATCATCCGGGCCATCGGGCCGCGGCTGCTGCGCGACGCCACCGCCACGACGTCCGAGAAGGAGCCCGACGAGCGCTTCGTCACCGTGACCGGCAGCGCCGTGCAGGTCATCCCGCTGCTGCCCGACCTGGCCTTCACCATCACCGCCACCGCCGGCGGGCCCGTCGAGTGCTTCCGCCCCGACAACGGCGGCGAGGACTGCACATGAACGAGCGGGGGTCGATGGCCGTGGAGACCGTCATGCTGGCCCCGGTCTTCCTGCTGTTCCTCATGTTCCTGGCCGGCGCGGGGGTGCTGGTCGAGTCGCAGGGGCGGGTCAACGGGGCCGCGCGCGACGCCGCCCGCGCCGCGTCCGTGCAGCGCACGCTCGACGACGCCGAAGCCGCCGCGAAGGCCATCACCACGAACGTGCTGGACGGGCGCTGCCGCACCTCGGCCGTCTCCCTCGACGGTTCCGCGTGGGAGGGCGGCGGCCAGGTCCAGGCCGAGGTGACGTGCGAGCTGGACCTCGCCTTCCTCGGCTTCGGCGGCACCAAACGGCTCACGGGCACCGCGGTGGTGCCGATCGAGCAGTTCAGGAGGGTCGAATGAGAGCCGGCGAGCGGGGCTCCATGTCGGTGTTCACCGTGCTGTTCTCCGTCGTCGTGTTCCTGCTGGCGGGGCTGCTGGTCGACGGCGGGTCCGCGATCAACGCCCGGCTGCGCGCCGCCGACGTGGCCGAGCAGGCCGCGCGGGCCGCCGCCGACCAGCTCGACGTCGACCACCTCCGCCAGACCGGCCAGACGCGGCTGCTCGGCGAGGCGCAGGTGTGCGCGCGAGCGGACGAGATCATCGCGGCCCAGGGCGGCGACGACGTGTCCGCCGGCGAGTGCGCGCTCGGCCAGGGGCAGGCGCAGGTCACGGTGACCGTGTCGGTGCGGTGGAAGGCGTTCTTCCTCAGCGCCATCGGCTTCCCCGGCTCCGCGATGACCGGCGCCGCCACCGCCGCCCCCGAGGCGAGGTAGCGCGGGCGGGCCCGAAGCGACATAGACCGAATCCCGCCACTCGATGGAAGCGGGACACCACAGCCACCACGCTGGACCGGGGAAAGGAGAGGCGATGCCGACGCGAGAGCCCGCGCGCCCGCCCGGACGTCACGTTCCCGTGCGCGTCCCCGCCAGGCGGGGCCCCGGCGACGTGCTCGCCGGGATCGCCGCGCTGATCGTGCTGGTCGCGCTGGTGGGCGGCGTGCCGTACGCGCTGCTCACCTACGTCGGCCCGCCCATCGCGCCCGAGCTGCTCGACCCCGCCGTGTGGGCCGGCAAGGTCGACTACACCACGATCATGAGCGTCCTCGTGCTGGTGGTGTGGGGCGCCTGGTTCCAGCTCTTCATGTGCGTGCTGGTCGAGGTGTACGCCGGCGTCCGCCGGGTCGGCATGCCCGCCCGCGTGCCGCTCTCCGGTGGGATGCAGCTGCTCGCCAACAAGCTCGTCTCGGCGGTGCTGCTGCTGTTCACGGCGGGCGCGATGGTGGCGCCCCTGGTGAAACTCGCCCCCACGCCCGCCGCCCCGCCGGTGACGGCGGTCGCGTACTCGGCGCCGATCGTCGAGCAGACGCTGGAGACGCCCAAGACCAAGAAGGTGTACGTGGTGCAGCCGCCGCACGGCCGCCACCACGAGAGCCTGTGGGAGATCGCGGAGAAGTGCCTGGGCGACGGCCGCCGCTACCCCGAGATCTACCGGCTCAACCAGGCCAAGGAGCAGCCCGACGGCACCCGCCTGCGGATGGCCGACCTGATCAGGCCCGGCTGGGTGCTCGACATGCCGGACGACGCCCGGCACGTCCACATCGTGCCCGCCGACCAGCCGCGCGAGCAGACGCTGCGCGAGCACCCCGGCCGGGCGCACGTGGACCGGGGCTCCGGCGCCGCCGAGCGGGGCGAGGCACGGCACCGCCAGCCCGATCAGCACCCCGACCGGCACCCGGATCGGCACTCTGACCAGCGCTCGGACCAGCGGGGCGGCAAGCACGCGGGCCGGCAGGAGGACGAGACGCCGACGGACCGGCAGCCCGTCGTCATCACCGGGGCCCAGAGCGGCGAGCTGACCCAGTACCTCGCCGCCGCCTCCCTGGCCGCGGCCGGGCTGCTGCTCGTGCTGGCCAGGCGGCGCAGGGAGCAGCTCTGGCGGCGGCCGGCCGGGCGCCGGATCGCCCGGCCACGCGACGACGCCGCCCAGGCCGAGCTCGCGCTCCGGCTCGGGAGCGACGCGCCGGGCGCCCGCGTCCTCGACGTGGGGCTGCGGATGCTCGGCGCCGAGCTGGCCGCCCAGCGCCGCACGCCGCCCGTCGTGTACGGCGCGCACCTGTCGGCCCGCTCGCTCGACCTGTGGATCCACCCGCCGGACGAGCACCCGCCCGCTCCCTGGACGGCGGCGGACGGCGGCCAGATCTGGCGCCTGCCCGCCCACGAGGCCCGCCTCCTGCCCGACCCGCGCAGCCGGCCGCCCGGGGCCTTCGAGAGCCAGACCCGGCCGGCCAGTGCCGCTGAGAACCGGACTCGGCCGCCCGGCGCCCATGAAAGCCCGACCCGACTGGCCGGTGCCGCCTTCCCTGATGTCCGTACACGACCGGCCGCCTCCCCTGATGATCGGGCGCGACCGGCCTCGGCCACCCCTGCTGAGGCCGAGGGGCGGTCGGGTGGAGCGCCGTATCGGCCGTACCTGCCGTACCAGGCGGGGCGGGCGGCGTCCGGGTCCGGCAAGATCCCGTACCCCGACATCCGGGCACGGACGCCCGGACCGCCGCCATCGGAGGCCGGTGCGCATCCCGAGGAGGCGGCGCGGCCGGGTGGGGCGCCGTACCCCGGGCTGGTCTCGATCGGGACGGATGCCGCCGGGCGGGTGCTGATCGACCTGGAGGCCGCGCAGGGCCTGATCAACGTGCGCGGCGCCCACACCACCGCCGCCCTGGCCGCGCTGGCGGTCGAGCTGGCCACGAACCTGTGGTCCGACCGGATGCGCATCACGCTCGTCGGGTTCGGCGGGGAGCTGACCGCGATCGCGCCCGGCCGGGTCAGGGCGGTCGGCAGCCTGGCCGAGGTGCTGCCCGAGCTGGAGGCCGGCGCGGCGCCGCGCGGCGAGGTGCTGACCGGCCGCATCACCGGCAGCCCGCGCCGCGCCCACTACCTGCTGTCGGCCGTGGCGCCGACGCACGAGGAGGCCCGCCGCCTGGCGCTGCTGGCCCGCCGCGACACCGCCGGTTACGTGGTGGCCGGCGAGGTCCCGCACGCCACCTGGACGCTGGAGATCGGCGACGACGGAAGGGCGCGGATCGCCGAGCTGGGCTTCGAGGTGGCCGCCCAGCTGCTGCCGCGCCGCCACTACCAGGCGCTGATCGACCTGTTCCGCACCGCCGGCCGGCTGGAGGGGGAGGCGATCCCCGAGCCGGAGCCGCTGGCGGGGCTGCACCCGCCGGCCGTCGAGATCAGGATCCTCGGCCCCGTCGAGATCGCCGGGCTGCCGCCGCTGGAGGAAGGCCGGATGGAGCTGGCCACGGAGCTGCTGGTGTACCTGGCCACGCACGTGGGCGGCGTGCATCCCGTGGTGCTCGGCGGCGTGTTGTGGCCGCGCGGCGTGCAGGACCTGGTCAGGGACGCCACGATCGCCAGGGTCGCCCAGTGGCTGGGGCCGGAGCACCTGCTGACCGACGAGGCGGGCCGGCTGCGGCTGGGGCCCGGCGTGCGTACGGACTGGGCGTTGTTCCGCGAGCTCGTGCGCCGCTCGCAGAGCGACCCGACGGCCCGGGCCGTGCTGCTGGAGAAGGCGCTCGGCCTGGTGCGCGGCCCGCTGCTGGCGGCGCGCGGCCCCGGCCGGTACGCCTGGCTGACGGACGACGACCTGGAGTACGACGTGACCGCGGCCGTGGCCGACGCCGCCCACCACCTGTGCGAGCTGCGGCTCGCGCACGGCCAGCCGGACGCGGCGGTGGCCGCCGTACGGGCGGCGCTGCTGCTGGCCCCCGACGACGAGAGCCTGTGGCGGGACCTGCTGCGGGCCACGCACGCGACGCAGGACACGGTCCGCCTGCGCGCCGTCGTCGAGGGCCTGACCAGGCGGGCGGCCTCGCACCCGTACGGAGGCGCGATGGCCCCCGAGACGGAGGCGCTGATCGAGGAGCTGCTGCCCACGTGGCGCATCCATGTGGTGAGGGAGTCATCGGCATGAGAGGTGCGGTGGTCATGGTGTGCGTGCTGCTCGCGGCGGGTTGCGCGGCCCCGGAGCGGCCGTACCGGCCGCAGGAGAGCGCCCCGAAGGAGAGCGCCCCGAAGGCGAGCGGCACCCCGGGGGTGGCGACCCGCGAGGCGGGGCTGCCGTCGGGGCCCGAGACGATCCAGGTGGCAGCGGGCCTGCGGGCCCGCGTCGAGTGGCCCGCGAACCCGGACCCGCTGCTCAAGGTCATGGTCGACCAGTACGTCGGCACCCGCAGGGCCGTGGCGGAGCGGCGGAGCGTCTACAAGGACGGCCTGGAGCTCGACGCCGCGGTGCAGGCCAGCAAGTGGGTGCAGTCGTTCGCGGACGCGCGGTGGTCGATGCGCGGGGTCGGGCGGCTGTACAACCTGCGGGTCAGCGCCCGCGTGGGCAAGGGCGCCCAGATCGACGCATGTGTGGACGAATCAGGGATCCGGATGGTCTCCACCCGTGACGGGCAGGCCATCAGACCCCAGCCCGAGTGGTTGCGCACCCCCTATGGCCAGAGTGTGGCCGCCCGCCGCGGCGACGACGGGGTGTGGCGCATCAGGACCTACGTCACCTCCAGAGAGAGATGCACCCGATGAAAGCCTGGCTCGCGGCCCTGTTGATGGCACCGCTGCTCCTCGACCCGGTGGTCCCGGGCCCCGGCGACCAAACCACGCAGCAGAAGGAACAGTCCGGCAACACGGTGGGCTGGCGCGGCAAACACACCAGCATCAGGGTCAGCGGCGACGTCAGCGGCGGCAGCGGCGACGGCTACCGCATCCCGCGACCGTGCTGGTACGAGCCGGGGCCGACCCCGGAGGAGATGCTTCGCCAGCGCAGCGAGGGCCGCGACGCGGCAAACCGGGCGCGCATCGACGAGGAGAGCTTCCAGGCGTTCATCCAGCAGTTCAAGGACAAGATCGGGCAGGACGGCCGCTGGTGGCTGCCCGGCCTGAACGAGGCCGACCCGAACGGCGTGGCCTGCTGGACGAACCTGGAGCAGTTCATCTTCGTGCCCACGGGCACCACGCCGCCCTCGGGGCTGACGATCGAGCAGCTCGCGCAGATCGCCCGCGCCGCGCTGACCGTGCCGGAGCCGACGATCAAGCTGAGCCCCGACGCCAAGAGCTACGTCAACCTGCCCACCTTCGTGTGGCTGGAGGGCGTGGGCGAGCCGCGCCGCACGGTCACGGCGGAGCTGCCGGGCGTCATGAGCGTGACCCTGGTGGCCACTCTCAAGAACATCGAGATCGACCCGGGGACGACGCGGGACCGGGCCGAGGTGACCGAGAGCGGCTGCGGGGCGGCCGGCAAGGCGTACACGAAGGGCGCGCCGTTCACCTGCGGCGTGCGGTACCTGCGCGCGTCGATCGACCAGCCGCGCGAGAAGTACACGCTGACCGTGACCACCGTGTGGCCGGTGGAGGTGCAGGCGCAGGGCGGCGTGGTGCCGTTCCAGTTCGCGCCCGTGCAGCTGCAGACGGCGCGGGACGTGCCGGTCGGCGAGATCCAGAGCAACGTCACGGCGCCCCCGGGTGACCCTCAGGTGCCTGCCGGGTGATCCTCAGGTGGTGAGGACGGTGGTCAGCGGCGCCAGCTCCGGCTGCTCGGCGGCCTCGGCCAGCACCTCCTTCAGCACGGTGTCGTGCGTCGGCTGGGCGCGTTCCAGCAGCTCCCGGCCCGTCGGCGTGACCTCGGAGTAGATGCCGCGGCGGTCGTCCTCGCACAGGTAGCGGCGCAGCAGCCCGCGGTTCTCCAGCCGGGTCACCAGGCGCGTGGTGGCGCTCTGGCTGAGCACCACGGCCCTGGCGAGCTGCTGCATGCGCATGTGCCAGCCGTCCTGCCTGGCCAGCACGTCGAGCACGGTGTACTCGCTGACGCTCAGCTCGTGCTCCTTCTGCAGGGCCTTCTCCAGCCGGTCCTCGATCTTGGCGTGCAGCGCCGCGAGGGTGCGCCAGCCCTGCGCACGTGCCTCGACGGCGTCATCGGCTATGGGCATGTGGACGGCCTCCTCCGGCATCGTTGTATTGTCAGTTAGTCGGCGGGTGCAAATAATGTCCACGCTCACTAACGTCGTCTGAGGAGAATTATATGCCTCTCGCCCTGTTCGCCCTCGCGATCAGCGCCTTCGGCATCGGAACCACGGAGTTCATCATCAACGGGCTGCTGCCCGAGCTGGCCACGGACTTCGGCGTGACGATCCCGGCCGCCGGCCTGCTGGTCTCCGGGTACGCCCTGGGCGTGGCCGTCGGCGGGCCGCCGCTCACCATGCTCGGCGGCCGGCTGTCGCGCAAGACCATGCTGCTCGCCCTGATGGTGCTGTTCATCGCCGGCAACCTGCTGTCGGCGCTGGCCCCCTCGTACGGCGTGCTGATGGCCGGCCGCGTCCTGGCCGCCTTCGCCCACGGCGCCTACTTCGGGGTCGGCTCCGTCGTGGCCGCCGACCTGGTCGCCCCGCAGAAGCGGGCCAGCGCCATCGCCCTCATGTTCACCGGCCTGACGCTGGCCAACGTGCTCGGCGTGCCGCTCGGCACGTGGATCGGGCAGGCGGCCGGATGGCGGGCCACGTTCTGGGTCGTCGTCGCCATCGGCGTCGTCGGCTTCGTGGGCGTGCTCACCCTCGTGCCGCGCCAGCCCCGGCCCGCCGGCGGCGGCCTGCTGCGCGAGCTCGCCACCTTCCGCAAGGCCGGCGTCTGGCTCGCG
>NZ_JAATEP010000086.1:0-32325 GCF_012034275.1 Nonomuraea composti
GGGGCCCGGAGGCGGACGCCGGCAGGGCCTTCAAGCCGGCACCACCGGGCTCACAGCAGCAGGCCGCCGGTGGCCAGGACGTTCTGCCCGGTGACCCACCGCCCGTCGGGCCCGGCGAGGAACGCGACCACCGCCGCGATGTCGTCGGGCCTGCCCAGGCGCTGCAACGCCGTCATCGCCGGCGTGCGCTCCAGCGCCTCGGGCGGGTTGGCGCCCCGCAGCATGTCGGTGTCGGTGGCGCCCGACGAGACGACGTTGACCGTGATGCCGCGCGGCCCCAGCTCCCGCGCCGCCACCTTGGCGAACTGCTCCATCGCGCCCTTGCTGCCGCAGTAGAGCGCCAGCGTCGGCGCCGGTACCTGCGTGTTGAGCGACGAGACGTTGACGATGCGCCCGCCGTCGCGCATCACCCGCGAGGCCCACTGGATCGCCAGGAACACCGCCCGCGTGTTCACCGCGAACACCCGCTCGTAGTCGTCGTCGGTGATGTCGGTGATGAGCTTCTGCGCCTCGGCGGTGGCGGCGTTGTTGACCAGGATGTCGACCCCGGGCAGCCGCGCCTCCGCCTCGGCGAACAGCCGCTCCAGGTCTTCCTTCCTCCCGAGATCGGCCCGCACGGCGTGCGCGCCCGTCTCCTTCGCCACCTGCTCGGCGGCCTCGTCGGAGCTCTGGTAGCAGAAGACGACCTGCGCCCCGTCTGCGGCCAGCCGCTCCACGACGGCCTTCCCGATGCCCCGGGAGCCGCCGGTGACCACTGCGCCCTTTCCGGAAAGTACGCTCATGCCGCCAAGCTATGCCTTCAACATGATCTCGCGGGCCTCGTTTCGCGGCAGGCGATCGACGTACAGCTTGCCGTCCAGATGCTCGGTCTCGTGCTGGAAACAGCGCGCCAGCGAGCCGCGCGCCTTCACCCGCACCGGACGCTGCAGCCGGTCCACGCCCTCGACCGTCACGCCCGCCGCGCGGGCCACCGTCGCGTAGATCGGCTGGCGGGTACGCCGGTCGGGCACCGACAGGCAGCCCTCCTCGTCGAGCACGTCCTCCGGGTCGTCCACCGTCAGCAGCGGGTTGATCACGTGACCCTTGCGGCCCGCGATGTCGTAGACGAACAACCGGCGCGACACGCCGATCTGCGGGCCCGCGAGGCCGACGCCGTTGACCGCGTACATGGCCTGGAACATCTCCTCGATCAGCCGGCGCAGCTCCCGATCGAAGTCCGTCACGGGCTCGGCGGGCGTGCGCAGGACGGGATCGCCGATGACGCGGATCTCTCGCATGGCTCTCTGCTTTCGCGGTGTAAGGACTGGGTTGCGGTACGGGCCCTTACTCTAGCGGGCGAGCCTGATCGGCGGGGCTGTGGAAGACTGGGCGGGTGCGTGTCTACATCGGTGCCGACCATGCCGGCTATGAGCTCAAGAACCACCTGGTGTCCTGGCTGAAGGACCACGGGCACGAGGTGACCGACTGCGGTCCCTTCGTCTACGACGCCGAGGACGACTATCCCGCGTTCGTCCTGCGCGCCGCCGAAGGCGTCGCCGGCGACCCCGGCAGCCTCGGCGTGGTCATCGGCGGATCCGGCAACGGCGAGCAGATCGCCGCCAACAAGGTCCGCGGCATCCGCTCGGCCCTGGCCTGGAGCGAGGAGACGGCCCGGCTGGCCCGCGAGCACAACAACGCCAACGTCGTCAGCGTGGGTGCCCGCATGCACTCGCTCGACGAGGCGACCCGGTTCGTGGAGGTCTTCCTGGGCACGTCGTTCTCGGGCAGCGAGCGCCACAGCCGGCGCATCGCCCAGCTCACCACGTACGAGACGATCGGCCAACTCCCCTCCCTGCCCTGACCTCCGCCCCACGGTGCCGCGGCCCTTCGGGGCCTCGCGCCGCGCTTGGGCGGGCGCGGCGACCCGCGCCTCGCGCGGGCCCTCCCACCAGAGGCGCCCGCCAAGGCCCCACCCCGCCGCCCCCCAGCATCGCCGCGCCCGTGCGGCGCCTGCGCTCGCTTGGGGGAGAGGAGGGCGTGACGCCCGTGCGGCAACGCGACGTGCCTGTGCCCGGGCGGTGCGCGCGTGGGCCGGGTCAGGATTTGCGTTTGGAGTCGCGCCTGGGCGTTTCGTCGCGCAGGGGCCGCCGGTCGGCGGCCTCCTGCTGCTCCTTAGACGGACGCGACACGTCGCGGGCGCGCATGGCGACGACCGCCGTGATCTGCAAGCTCTGCAGCGCCATACCGTCGAGCCTACGTCAGAAGGTCAGCCCCGCCCACGGCTTGGGGCTCCAGGACAGGGCGGTGGCGAGCCGGTGAACGGCGCCGGCGGAGTGCTCACGCAGGAGCCCCGCCTCGAACTGCTCGCCGAGCATGCCGTCGCCCAGGTACGCCGATCCGAGCGCGGCCACCGGCAGCGTGATGTCCGGCTCCTCGTCGACCGGCTTGCACTCGGCCCCGGTCAGGTCCGCGGTGAGCCGCCAGCGGCGGGCGTTCCACGGGCAGACGTCGTCCTCCACCTCGATGACCACGTCCACGGGAGCCGCGTACGCGCGTTCGGCGAGCGCCCGGTCGACCTCGACGAGGCGTACCCACAGCTCGTCCGCCCAGCGGGCGCGGAGCTGGCGGGCGTCGGCGAGCAGCGCGATGAGCGGGTCGTCCACGGGCCTGCCGTACGTCTCGACCTTGGAGACCAGGTCGCGGTCGAGGACGCTGCGCCAGAGGAGGGCGTAGGCGGCCGGGTCGGCGGCCTCCAGCTCCTGCAGTTTCAACGTCCCGTTGGGGATGCCCGCTTCGTCCCAGGACGACTTGATGCGGAACAGGGCGTAGCCGCGCACGCCGTTGTCGTCCTCGGCCACGACGGAGCGCATCGGTCCGTTGCCGCGCTGGTCGTGCTCCTCGTCGGCGAGCACGGAGTCCCAGAACTCGGGACTGCGCTCGTAGCGGCCGGGGCGCCGCGTGACGACGGAGGCGAACAGCTTCTCCAGGTCACCGCGTACCTCGGCGGGGACGACGAGCCTGAGCCGGAGCGAGGGGTCCTGCGGCGCGCCGGGGACGAACGCGGAGCGGTGCTTGTCGATGGTGAAGGACAGCTCGGAGGCCGCCCTGCCGTACCCGTACCGGCCGTAGATGAGGGATTCCGAGGCGTAGAGGGCGGCCACGGACTCGCCGCGCTCGCGGATGTCGTTGAGCTGCCGGCGCATGAGGGACGACAGCACGCCGCGCCGGCGGTGGGAGGCCAGCACGCTGACGGCGGTCACGCCCGCGACGGGGAGCTGCCTGCCGGGGACCGTCATGGTGAGGCTGAAGACGGCGGTGACTCCGGCGATGGTGTCGCCGTCGAAGGCGGCGAGGGTGCGGTCGAACTCGGTCTGTGCCTTGTACCGCTCGGCCTGCTGGGGGTGGGGCGTCCAGCCGAACGCCTCTTCGTTCACCCTGGCGAAGGCGGTCCACTCGGACTCGTCAATCGGGCGGATGGGATACGTCATTCGTCCACGGTAGGAGCGGGCAAAGGGGGACGGCCACCCAATATACGGCCTTAATGATCAAGGCGTTGGTCAAGTGGGCTGCCCAAACACGGGTCAGACCGATACAGTCAGGCGCATCATGAGTTCCCGTCCGGCGCCGCTGATCCCGCCACGGGTCCGCGCCGCCCTGGTGCGGGTGCCGGGTCTGGTGCCTGTCGTGCGGTTCGTCCGGCAGGTGCTGCTGGCGCGCGACCGCAACCTGCTCATCACGCTCATCGTGGTGGCGCTCGTCATCGGGTTCCTCGCCGCCGAGGTCTCCAACGAGTGGTTCTCGCCGTCCCTGCTCATCCTGGTCACGCTGATCGGCGGGCTCCAGCTCCGGCTGGCCAGCCTGGTCAAGCTGCTCGTGGGGGTCGGGGCGGCACTCGGGTACGTCGCCGCGCACCTCGGCGCGGGCCGGGTGGGGCTCGGGCTGACCGTGACCATCGTGTTCACCGCCGTGCTCGCCGTCCTCATGGCCCGCACCAGGGGCAAGCTGGGCGTGCAGGGGCTGCGTGGCGACGCCATGCTGCTGGAGCTGCGCGACCGGCTCAGGAGCCAGGGCGAGCTGCCCGCGCTGCCGAAGGACTGGGGCGGCAAGGTGGTGCTCAAGCAGGCGGGCGGCTCGTCGTTCGGCGGAGACTTCCTGGTCTCGATGCGCGACGGCGACTCCGTCGAGATCGCCCTGGTCGACGTGTCGGGCAAGGGCGTCGACGCGGGCACGCGGGCGCTGCTGCTGTCGGGCACGTTCGGCGGGCTGCTGGGCTCGGTCGACGACTTCCTGCCCGCGTGCAACGCCTACCTGCACCGGCAGCGGGGCGACGAGGGGTTCGTGACGGCGGTGCACGTGCGCCTCGACCTGGCCACGGGCGACTACACGATCACCTCGGCGGGGCATCCGCCGGTGGTGAAGTTCGACGCGGGCACGGGCAACTGGCAGGTCGCCTCGGCCAAGGGCGTGGTGCTGGGCGTGGTGCCCGACCTGCACTGCGAGCCCGACAGCGGCACCCTGCGCAAGGGCGACGCGCTGCTGCTCTACACCGACGGGCTGATCGAGCAGCCGGGGCGCGACATCGACGCCGGCCTCGACCGGCTGCTCGGCGAGGCGGAGCGGCTGCTGCCCTCCGGCTTCCGCGACGGCGCCAGGGCGCTGGTCAACGCCATGGCCTCCGGCCACAACGACGACTGCGCGCTGGTCCTCATCTGGCGCCCGTGACCCCCGCGCCCGTTCCCCACGCACACCCGTGACGTTTCACACGGACCGGTCGTGATGGCGGTCACTGGCAGCGGGCTCGGCGGTGCTGCCATTCTCTAGGTGTTCGGGCCCCGGCGGAGCGGCGCGGCTCCACCGGGTCCCGTCAATCGCCCGTGCCAGCCCGGCTCACAACCAGCCGCAGTCGCTGGCGATGCGCACGGCGTCGAGCCGGTTACGCGCCCCGGTCTTGCACATGATGCGCGACAGATGGTTGCGCACGGTGCCGACCGACAGGAACAGCTCGTCGGCGATCTCCGTCGAGCGGGCCCCGCCCGCCGCGATGCGCAGCACGTCCAGCTCCCGCCTGGTCAGCGGGTTGGACGCGCTCTGCAGCGCGGCCACGGCCAGCTCCGCCTCGATGGCCTGTCGGCCCGCGGCCACCTGGCGCACCCCCTCGGCCAGCCGCTCGGGCGGCACGCACAGGCTCATGAACCCCAGAGCGGGGCCCGACAGCGCCTCGCGCACCTGCCCGGGGTTGGGCGCGGCCGACAGGATCAGCACCCGGCACCGCGGCACCTGCTCGGCCAGGTCGCGCAGGATCGGCGGCCCGGGCAGGTCGAGGTCGACCACGGCCACGTCGGCTTCCGACGACAGCGCCGCCCGTACCACCTCCTCCGCGCGGCCGGCCTCGGCGACCACCCGCAGGTCGGGCTCGGCCCCGAGGGTGGCCAGCAAACCCCGGCGCACCAGCGGCAAATGCTCAGCGATCAGTATGCGGATCAAGACGTCCCCCTCCGTCGTCTCCCAGAGTGATCGCGCGACCGCACGCTGTCAATGCCGGGAAAAGCGGTACGCCATGACGCGTGGGGAGTTCGACTACTCTGGGGCTGTCGGTCCTTTCGTCTGTCCTTGTCGTCTGCCGGGGAGCGCGCCTAGATGAACTGGCTCTACGTCGTGGGGATCATCCTCTTTCTCCTCGGCCTGATGGTCTCCATCGCGCTGCACGAGATCGGGCACCTGGTGCCGGCCAAGATCTTCGGCGTCAAGGTGACCCAGTACATGGTGGGCTTCGGCTCGACGGCGTGGTCCCGGCGCAAGGGCGAGACCGAGTACGGCATCAAGTGGATCCCGTTCGGCGGCTACATCCGCATGATCGGCATGCTGCCGCCGCGCCCCGGTGACGAGCCGGGCAAGCTGCGCAGCACGGCGACCGGCCCGTGGCAGGGCCTGATCGAGTCGGCCCGCGACGCCGCCCAGGAGGAGGTGCGGCCGGGCGACGAAGACCGCGTCTTCTACCGTAAGAAGTGGTGGCAGAAGGTCATCATCATGTCGGGCGGTCCCGCGATGAACTTCGTGCTCGCCTTCATCTTCTTCACCATCCTGCTGGTCGGCATCGGGCTGCCCACCTGGGCGCCGATCGTCTCGCCCGACACCAACACGTGCGTGATCCCGATCTCCGAGCAGCGCACGCAGTGCAAGGCGACCGACAAGCCGACCCCGGCCGCGCAGGCGGGCATGAAGCCGGGCGACCGCATGGTGAGCTTCAACGGCGAGCGGATCGGCTCGTGGGAGGACGCCACCCGGCTCATCCGCTCCCACGGCCCCGGCCCGGTGCAGGTCGGCATCGTCCGTGACGGCAAGCCCATGACCCTGAACGTCACGCTCATCGCCCAAGACCGCCCCAACCTGGAGAACCCCGAGAAGATCGACAAGAACGTCGGCTTCCTCGGCGTGCTGCCCACCGAGGTCATGGAGCAGCAGAGCATCGGCCAGGTCATCGGCTACATGGGCGAGCTGACCGGCCGGGTGGCGGGCTCGCTGATCAACCTGCCGGAGAAGATGGTCGGCGTCTGGCACGCGGCCTTCTCCGGCGAGGAGCGCGACCCCGAGGGGCCGGTCGGCGTGGTCGGCGCGGGCCGCATGGGCGGCGAGATCCTGGCCTCCGACCTGTCCACGGAGAAGAAGGTCGCCATCTTCGTCAACCTGCTGGCGGGCTTCAACCTGGCGATCGGCATGTTCAACCTCATCCCGCTGCTCCCGCTCGACGGCGGCCACATCGCCGGCGGCCTGTGGGAGGGCATCAAGCGGGGCTTCGCCCGGATCATGCGGCGGCCCGAGCCCGCTTACGTGGACATCGCGAAGGTGCTGCCGCTGACGTACGCGATCGCGATCGTCATGATGATCATGGCGGGGCTGCTCGTGTACGCCGACCTCGTCAACCCGCTCACGCTGACGAACTGAGCGCCTGGCCCACCGTGACGGTGACGTCGAGCCCGCCGCCCGGCAGCGGCTCGATGTCCAGCGTGCCGTGGTGGGCCTCGACGATGGCGGCCACGATCGACAGGCCCAGCCCGAGCCCGTCACGGCCGGCCCTCCTGCCGCCCTCCAGGCGCTGGAACGGCTGCGTGAGCAGGTGAGCCTGCTCGGGCGGGATCACCGGGCCGCTGTTGGCGACCCGCAGGGCGGCGCGGCCGGCGCGGGTGGCCGTCTCCACCTCGACCCGGCCGCCGGGCACGTTGTACCGGACGGCGTTGTCGATCAGGTTCGTGACCAGGCGCTCCAGCAACGCCTGGTCACCCGAGGCAGGCGCGGGGCCGAGATGAAGGCCGGTCTCCAGGTCGATGCCCGGGTGCCGGTCGAGGGCCTCGGCGGCGATCTCGGCCAGGTCGAGCGGCTGCCGCCGGTCCAGGCCCTGCTGGCTGCGGGCCAGCACGAGCAGCGCCTCGATGAGCCGTTCCTGGTGCTTGCCCGCCGCCACCACCCGCTCCAGCACGCCCCGCAACGCCTGGGCGTCGGCGTCCGGGTCGGCGAGCGCGACCTCGGCCATGGCCCGCTGCAACGTCAGCGGCGTCCGCAGCTCGTGCGAGGCGTTGGCGACGAACCGGCGCTGCGCGGTGAAGGCCGCCTCCAGCCGGTCCAGCAGTGCGTCGAACGTGTCGGCCAGCCCCTTCAGCTCGTCGTCGGGCCCCGTGGCGGCCAGCCGCCGGTCCAGCCGGTCGGCCGTGATGCGCCGTACGGTGGCGGTCATCTCGCCGAGCGGGCGCAGCACGCGCCCCGCCGTCACCCAGCCCAGCACCGCCGCCGCGCCCGCCATGACGGCCAGCGCGATCAGCGAGTTGACCAGCAGCCTGCTCATGGTGTCGGGCCGCGGCACCTGGGGCTCGGGCACCGACAGCCCGCCGAGGGGGTCGGGGGCGGCCGGAGGGGCGGGGAAGGGGGAGTACCTGACCAGGAGGTAGATGAGCACCACCAGGACGACGCCGACCATCAGGAACAGGCCGCCGTAGAGCGCGGTCAGGCGCAGCCGGACGGTCCGCCTCATATCCGGTACCCGGCCTGCGGGACGGTCTCGATGAGCGGCGGGTCGCCGAGCTTGCGGCGTAACCGGCTGACCGTCACCTTCACGGTCTGCGTGAACGGGTCGGCGAACTCGTCCCAGCAGCGCTCCAGGAGCTGCTCGGCGGAGACCACCGCACCCTGCGCGGCCAGCAGCAGCTCCAGCACGGCGAACTCCTTGGGGCTCAGCGGCAGCCGGTGCCCGTCCCGGGTGGCGATCCGCGTGGCGGGGTCCAGCCGCAGGTCACCGTGGACGAGCACGGTGGGCAGGGCCTGCTGCGCCCGCCTGGCCAGCGCCCGGATCCGCGCGACCAGCTCGGCGAAGGCGAACGGCTTGGGCAGGTAATCGTCGGCGCCGGCGCCGAGCCCGGCGACCCTGTCGTCGATCGTCCCGGCGGCGGTCAGCATCAGCATCCGCGCGGGGTGCCCGGAGGCGGCCAGCGACCGGCACACCTCGTCGCCGTGCAGGCCGGGCAGGTCGCGGTCGAGCACGATGACGTCGTAGTGGTGGACGGAGGCGCGTTCGAGCGCGCCGGGCCCGTCCAGCACGACGTCCACGGCCATGCCCTCGCGGCGCAGGCCCGCGGCGACGGTCAGGGCCAGCTCCTCGTGGTCCTCGACCACCAACACCCTCATGATCCCCAGGATGCCCGCCACCGGGGTTACAGCGGGGTAACCATCTCCGTCACCGCCGTGTAACCGCGCTCCGGCTTGCCTGATCCCCACAGCAACCACACCCGGAGGCATGATGATCAGAAAGCTGCTCCTGGCCGGCGTCGCCCTCGCCGCGGGCCTGACCTGGCTGCCCGGCGCCGACGACGGCAGGGCGTTCACCGCGTGCATGCGCTCGCACGGCCTGCCCGGCTTCCCCGAGGTCACGCTCTCGGAGGACGGGCCGATCAACCTGCGGATCGACGGCGAGCCCGTGGACGTCCTGTCCGAGAAGTACGGGGCGGCGGTGCGGGCGTGCGAGCCGCTGCTGCCCGCCGGCTTCCGGCTGCCGGCCGCTCCCAAGGCGCCGCCGGCCCCGTCCTTCTGACGCCTCTTTACCCACTCCATACAACTGTGTTCCTAAAGTGCTAGGACACTAGTTAAATGGAGAAAGGGGGCGGGGTATGTCCGCCGTCTTAGAAGCTCACGGGCTCGGCAAGAGGTACGGCAGGCGCTGGGCCCTGCGTGACTGCACCATCGACATCCCCGAGGGCCACGTCACCGGCCTCGTGGGCCCCAACGGCGCGGGCAAGACCACGCTGCTGAAGCTGGCCACCGGCCTGCTGGAGCCCACGACCGGCGGCATCGACGTCCTGGGCGGCCGACCCGCCGCCGGCCCCGCGCAACTGGCCAGGGTCGGCTTCGTCGCCCAGGACACCCCCGTCTACGCGGCCCTGACCGTCGCCGAGCACCTGCGGCTCGGCGCCCGCCTCAACCCGGGCTGGGATGCCGCGCTGGCACGGGACCGCATCGCCGCGCTCGGCCTCGACCCGGGCCAGCGCGCCGGCCGGCTGTCGGGCGGCCAGCGCGCCCAGCTCGCGCTCACGCTCGGCCTGGCCAAGCGGCCCGACCTGCTCATCCTGGACGAGCCGGTCGCCTCGCTGGACCCGCTGGCCCGCCGCGAGTTCCTGCAAGGGCTCATGGAGGCCACCGCCGAGCACCGGCTGAGCGTGGTGCTCTCCTCCCACCTGGTCTCCGACCTCGAACGCACCTGCGACTACCTGATCGTGCTCGTCGAGTCGCGCGTCCAGGTCATCGGACGCACGGAGGACCTGCTGGCCGGCCACCATCGCCTCACCGGCCCGCGCCATGACCCCGCCGCCCCGCTCCTGGACGGGCAGGTCGTCTCCGCCCGGCACACCGAGCGGCAGAGCACCTTCGTCGTCCACGGCGACCTGCCCGGCCTCGGCCCCGCCTGGACCGCGAGCCCGCTCGGCCTGGAGGACCTCGTCCTGGCCTACATGGACCACTCCCGCCTGGAGGCGCAGCGATGATCTGGCTGACCTGGCGGCAGTTCCGCGGCGCCGCCGTGCTGACGGCGACCCTGCTCGTGCTGCTCGCCGCCGTGCTGCTCACGACCGGCTCGCGGCTGGCGAACGACTACGCGACCGGCATCGCCTCCTGCACGCGGGGCGAGGAGTGCGTGGGCTTCTACGACCGCTTCTTCGGCGAGTACGAGCTCCCGTTCCTGGCCAGCACGCTCGTCGTGCTGATCCTGCCCGCCCTCGTGGGGCTCTTCTGGGGAGCGCCGCTGATCACCCGCGAGCTGGAGTCGGGCACGCACCTGCTGGTGTGGAACCAGAGCATCACCAGGACCCGCTGGCTGGCGATCAAGCTCGGGTTCACGGGCCTGGTCGCCACGGCCGCCGCCGGGGTGAGCGGCCTGGCCGTCACCTGGTGGTCGGGGCCGCTGGACCAGTCGGCGCCGGAGGGGTTCGCGCTGATGGACCCGCTGGTGTTCGGCGCGCGCGGGATCGCCCCCCTGGGGTACGCGGCCTTCGCCTTCGCGCTCGGCGTCACCGTGGGCATGCTGGTGCGCCGCACCCTGCCCGCCATGGCCCTCACCCTGGCCGCCTTCGCGGCCGTCCAGGTCGCCGTGCCGCTGCTGGTCAGGCCGCACCTGCTGCCTCCGGTCACGGCCTCCTTCGAGATCGGCAAGGGGAACGTGGACGGG
Source organism: Nonomuraea composti (assembly GCF_012034275.1). Taxonomy (NCBI): domain Bacteria; kingdom Bacillati; phylum Actinomycetota; class Actinomycetes; order Streptosporangiales; family Streptosporangiaceae; genus Nonomuraea; species Nonomuraea composti. The sequence goes on from NZ_JAATEP010000086.1 coordinate 10,682, forward strand.
CTGAGCATGAGCCGCGACGGCGTCTTCTCGGTGATCCTGACGTCGGCGATCCCCGGGCACACGGGCTCGTGGGTCCTGTCCAGCGCGCTCGTCGACTCGTCGGGGCGGACGGTCGCGCCCGCCGGCGAGCACGCGCCCATCCCGGTCTCCACCACGTCGGGGCCCTGCGCGCTGTCGGGCGCCGGGCCGCAGGGCGGGGAGGCGTGCATGGTGGAGATCAACCGGCTCGGCTACCGGCAGCGGGCGACGTACCAGCCGCTGGAGCGTTTCTGGCCGCTGCAGTGGATCGAGACCGGCATCTACGCGCTGCTCACCCTCGGCCTGACCTGGTTGTCCTTCTGGTGGATCAGGAGGCGCCCGTCATGAGGGCCAAGACCGTCGCGGCCGGGCTCGCCCTGCTCCTGGCGGCGGCCTGCTCGCCGCCCGCCCCGCCGCGCGGCCAGGCGGGCAGCGCGGCCGGTACGGCCTGCGCGCGGCCCCAGGCGGCCCCCGGAGCGGAGACGCCGACCACGATCGACGTCATCGAGCAGGCGTACTTCTGCGTCCTCACCCACTACTACGGCGCCGCCACGCTCGACGCCCGCGCGTTGCTGACGGCCGGGTTCGCCGCTCTGACGCGAGAGCTCAACCGTGACGGGCGCGACCTGCCGGACGCCGTCATGCCGGCGCTGACCGGCGACAGGAAGGCCGACTGGGCCGCGTTCGAGACCGTCTACCGCAAGCTCGCCGACCAGGTGCCCGGCCTGCGCGACAAGCTGGCCGTGGTCACCCTCGAGGCGATGGTGACCGCCCTCGGCGACAACCACGCGCGCTGGGCGCACGACGTCGAGCGGCCCCCCGACTACTACGACGGCGACGGTTACGGCCTGGGGCTGGAGGCGAACGCCGACGGCCCGGAGAGCCCGGCCCTGCCGCCCCTGTTCGTCACCGCCGTGCAGGGCGGCGCGGCCCGGGCCGCCGGGGTGCGGCCCGGCGACGTCATCGAGTCGATCAACGGTTCCGCGCCCTTCATCGACGGCGTGACCAGTCCCGCGATCGCCGCCCTCTACCCCCGCTATCCGGAGGCCCGCCCGGTCCGGCTGCGGCTGCTGCGGGAGAGCACCGGCCGCCGCTGGACGGTCACCCTCGAACCCGGCCTCTACCAGCGGGATCTCGCCGCCTTGCAGGTGGTCCGGTCGAGGCTGGAGGGCGACGTCGCCTACGTGCGGGTGCGCGGGTTCGGGCCGGACGCGGCGAAGCGGGCGCTCGGCGCGATCGCCAGGCTGCGCAGGGGCCGGACGCTCACCGGCGTCGTGCTGGACCTGCGCGGCAACGGCGGCGGCAGCCCCACTGAGGCGGTCCGGCTGCTGAGCGCGTTCGTCCACGGCAAGGTCACCGGCTACCAGTGCGCGGCGGACGGCACGTGCGAGTCCTTCCGCACCGACGACACCGTGGAGCTGGTGAACCTGCCCCTGGCCGTGCTCATCGACGGCGGGTGCGCCTCGGCGTGCGAGCACGTCGGCTCGGCCGTCAAGGACCTGCGGATCGGCACCCTGGTCGGCACCAGGACGGCGGGGGTGATCTCGGGGCCGGCGGAACCGCACCTGCTCGGCAACAACACCGTGCTGAGCTTCCCCGCCCGCCACCACCTCGGCCCCGCCCGCGAGGTGGTCGACAGGATCGGCGTGCCGCCCGACCACTACGTGCCCCTGACCTCGCGAGACGCCGCCGCCGGGCGCGACCCCGCGCTGCGGCGGGCCCTGACCCTGCTGCGCAAGTGAGAGGAACCGATCGCCCCATGAGACCGATCGCGGTGGCGCTCGCCGGCCTGGCCGTCCTCGCCGCCTCCTCCTGTACGGCGCCCGCCCCGCCCAGGGCCGCCGCCGTGTCACCCCCGCCGTCCGGCCCCGCCACCCTGCCCGCGCCCACCGGCCCGCACCCCGTCGGCACCACCGTCCTGCACCTGAAGGACGCCTCCCGTCCCGATCCCTGGAACCTCGACGCCAAGGTCAGACAGCTGAAGGTGACCCTCTGGTACCCGACGGGGCGCAAGGACGGGCGGCGGGCGGCGTACATGACGGCCGAGGAGTCCGAGCTGCTCATGAGAGGCGGCAGGATCGCGAGCGCGCCGTACGACACGCTGAGCAGGACGCGGACGAACGCCGTGGTGGACGCCGAGCCCGCCGGGCGGAAGCTTCCCCTGGTGGTGCTCTCGCCCGGGTTCACCAAGCCGGTCAGCGCCCTCACGTCCCTGGCGGAGGACCTGGCCAGCCGGGGGTACGTCGTGGCCGGGATCGACCACCCGTACGAGAGCTACGCCACGACCCTGGAAGACGGCACCATCGCCGAGTGCCTGGCCTGCGACAGCGACGCGGACCCCGGGTTCGGCGCGGTCGTCGCCGCCGGGCGGGCGGCGGACGTCTCGTTCGTGCTCGACCGGTTGCCGTCGGCGTGGGCCGGCTCGAAGGTGATCGACCGCTCCAGGATCGCGATGGCCGGCCAGTCGATCGGCGGGGCCGCCGCGGTGGCGGCCATGGTGAAGGACGCGCGGATCCGCGCCGGGATCGACATGGACGGCAGCACGTACGCGAGGATCCCGAAGCGCGGTTTCACCAGGCCGTTCCTGTTCCTCGGCGGGCCGGAGCACGTCCCCGGCGGCCGGGACCCGTCGTGGGAGCGCGACTGGGATCTGCTGGCCGGGTGGAAGCGGTGGATCGTGGTGAAAGGGGCGGACCACCAGGCGTTCACCGACGGGCCGCTGCTGGCCGGCGCGCTCGGCCTCACGCCCGCGTACGGCGCCCTGACCGGGCCGCGCGCGGCCGAGCTGACCCGCACGTACGTGGCGGCCTTCCTCGACCTGCACCTCAAAGCGCAGCGACGGCCCGTGCTGGACGAGCCGTCGCCGCGTCACCCGGAGGTGCGGATCGTTCGGGCCGGGGGCTAGTTCATCGAGATGTGCACGTGGTCGTAGTGGTTCTCGGTGATGCTGCCCCGGTCGGACATCGCCCGCCAGCCCGAGCCCTGGTTGATGCGCTGCTTCCAGATCACGTACTTGACGCCCAGCTTGTCCTTGTTCTGCAGCGCCCAGGCGGCGATGCGGTCGCCGAGCGCCTGGTTGGCGGCGGTCGGCATCGAGCCGCCCGAGCTCATCATGAAGTCGCAGGCCCGCCCGAGCGGGTGCTCGCCGCTGGAGCCCGAGCGGAAGCAGCCGACCGCGAACGGCAGCGCGAAGTTCTTCTCCACCTGGGCCTTCATCAGCCGCGTGCGGGAGGTGATGTTGTCGGGGCCCGAGGGCAGCTCGGGGGCCCAGGAGCCGTCGGAGTTGCGGCCCGTGCCGAAGGGGACGAGGTCCTCCAGCTTGTCCTTGATGTCGTCGATGACGTCCTCGGCCTCGTCGCGCTGCTTGTCGACCTCGGCGGCGTCCGCCTTGATCTTGTCCGTGAGCGCGGCGGCCTCCTCGCTGGCCTTCTTCTTGTCGTCGCGGGCCTTGGCGACGGTGGCGACGAGGGCCTGCTGCTCGGCGGTGAGCTGTTCGAGCAGGGCGGCGGTGTCGGCGTCCGTGGGGAGCAGGAAGCCGGGCAGCGCGGAGGGGTCGCCGTTCTGGTAGCGCAGGCGGGCGATGTCGGCGACGCGCTGCTCCGCCTCGGCCAGCGTCCGCTCGGCGGCGGCGGCCCTGGCCGCGGCGGCCTTGGCGGCGTCCTCGGCCTTGGCCAGCTCGACGCGCTTGAGGTTGTACTTCTCGATGAGCTTGTCGACCTTGCTGTTGAGCTGCTTGAGCTGGGCGCGCAGCTCGGCTTCGGTCGGTTTGGGCGCCGCCGAGGCGGGGGCCGCCGAGAAGGCGACGGCGGTGGCGGTGATGAGTCCGATGGCAAGAATCGCGGGGGACGAAGCCGCCACGTGGATGTTCCTCTCCCTCTGCCGGCCGGGTTAGCTGACGGGTTCGGGCAAGGGAGGTGCGATTCCCTACCGCCGTAGCGGATTCACCCCAGGTGCGGTTTGGGTCCCCGGCTCCCGGGCGAGGCGCCCGGGATTAGGCGTGCTACGGCCGTTACGGCCGGTGCATATGGGGATATTAGTGGTAGATCACGAGTCATGCGACCTTAAGTAGAAATCTATTAGTGATCTATCTGTGATCGAATCAGCCGCGCCGCCTCCTCCGGCAGCACGTCGTTCACGAACGCCCCCATTGCCGACTCCGAGCCCGCCAGGTACTTGAGCTTGTTCGCCGCCCGCCTGATGCTGAACAGCTCCAGATGCAGGTAGCCCAGCTCCCTGTCGACCCGCACCGGCGCCTGGTGCCAGGCCGCGATGTACGGCATCACCACGCCGAACAACCCGTCGAACGCCCGCAGCACCGAGGTGTAGAGCGGCGCGAACGCCGCCCGCTCCGCCTCCGTCAGCGCCGCCAGGTCCGGCACCTGCCGGTGCGGATACACGTGCACCTCGAACGGCCAGCGCGCGGCGGCCGGCACGAACGCCGTCCACAGCTCGTTGGCGGCCACCACCCGCACCCCGGCCTCCCGCTCGGCGGCCAGCACGTCGGCGAACAGGTTCCCCTTCGTGTACCGCCGCGCGGCGCCGAGCTGCAGCTTCGTCCTGGGCGTGACGTACGGGTAGGCGTAGATCTGCCCGTGCGGATGCGCGAGCGTGATGCCGATCTCCGCCCCCCGGTTCTCGAAGCAGAACACCTGCTCCACGCCCTCGATCTGGGACAGCTCCGCCGTGCGGTCGGCCCACGCCTCCATGACCAGCTCCACCTGGGAGTCGGACAGCTTGGAGAAGGAGGAGTCGTGGTCGGAGGTGAAGCACACCACCTCGCACCTGCCCGCCGCCGGACGCACCTCGCTCAGCCCGCCCGGATCCTCATAAGTGCCGAAATTGGTGGAGAAGGACGGGAAACGGTTCTCGAACACCACCACGTCGTAGTCATAGGACGGGATCTCCGACGAGCGCGTCTCCGACGACGGGCACAGCGGGCACTCGGCCGTGCCGCCGGTCGGCAGGAACGTACGCGTCTGCCGGTGCCCGGCGATCGCGATCCACTCCTCCGTCAGCGGGTCGTAACGCAGCTCCGAGGCCACCGGGCGCGGCTCCAGGGCCCGCCGGTCGATCGCGCTCCGGTCGGCGTCGTCACACCGGTCGAAGTAGATCAGCTCCCGGCCGTCGGCCAGATGGGTGATGGTGCGCTTCAAGAGGAGGCCTCCGCGATGATCAGTTCGCCGGCCCGTTCGGCCAGCTCGGTGCGTGCGTCCTGCGGCAGCCCCGCGTCGCTGATGACCACGTCGGCCTCGCTCAGCTCGGCGATGGTGCTGATGCCGACGGTGTTCCACTTCGTGTGGTCGGCCGGGACGACCAGCCGGGTCGCGGCCGCCACCAGCTCCCTGTCGGTCTCGGACTCCAGCAGGTTGGGCGTGGTGAACCCGGCGCGCACGCTCATGCCGTGCACGCCCAGGAAGAGCGTGTCCACGTGCAGGCGGCGGATCGCGGCCACGGCGACCGGGCCCACCAGGGCGTCGGACGGCGTGCGTACGCCGCCGGTCAGCACGACCGTGCGGTCGGCGCGCGGGTTGCGGTGGAAGACGTCGGCGACCGGGATCGAATTGGTGATCACGGTCAGCTCGGGCACGCCGATCAGGTGACGGGCCAGCGCCCACGTGGTGGTGCCCGCCGACAGCGCCACGGCCGTGCCGGGGCGGACGAGCGTGGCCGCGTGCCGCGCGATGGCCTCCTTCTCCGGCTGCTGGCGGGCGGACTTGGCGGTGAAGCCCGGCTCCTCCGTGGAGCCCGGGCCGAGCGCGGTCGCGCCGCCGTGCACCTTCTCCAGCAGCCCGCGCTCGGCCAGCACCTCGAGGTCGCGGCGGATGGTCATGTCGGAGACGCCGAGCTCGCGGACGAGATCGGCCACCCGGACGCCGCCGTTGCTGCGCACGCGTTCGAGAATCGCCTGCTGACGCTGCTGTGCGAGCACGCCCGCTCCTTCCAACAGATTCCACCAAATTATGACACGGAATTGTTGGGGAATGTTAGTTACGGCGGAACGCTTGCGCTGGTCAGCGCGGCGGGAGACGGTGAGGGCTCACCGATCAGCCGCAGGCACACCGGAGGCGAGCTCATGGCCAGGCGCGCACGCAAGGGCAAGGCACGCAAGAAGAAGAAGGCCAACCACGGCAAGCGCCCCACAGCACGATGACGCCGTCGGGTGGCCGCCCGCCCGCGAGCGGCCACCCTCGCACTCAGGACGGCAACTCGGAGAGCGCCTGCTGAATGCGCTCCCGAGGCAGCGTGTAGTCCTCCAGCTCACCCGCCAGATACCGCTCGTAAGCACCCAGGTCGAAATGACCATGACCGCACAACGCGGTCAGGATCACCTTCTCCTCGCCGCTCTCCTTGCAGCGCAGCGCCTCGGCGATCGTCTCCGCCAGCGCGTGCGTCGGCTCCGGCGCCGGCAGGATGCCCTCCGTCCTGGCGAAGCGGACACCGGCCTCGAAACACTCGTTCTGGCTGCGGGTGACCGCCTCGAACAGGCCCAGCTCGTACATGTGCGACAGCAGCGGCGACATGCCGTGATAGCGCAGGCCGCCCGCGTGGATCGGGTCCGGCACGAACGAGTGCCCCAGCGTGTGCATCTTGAGCAGCGGCGTGAACCCGGCCGTGTCACCGAAGTCGTAGGCGTACGTGCCGCCCGTGAACGACGGGCAGGCCGCCGGCTCCACCGCACGGAACACCGTCCGCGAGCGCCCCGCCAGCTTCTCCCGCAGGAACGGGAAGGCCAGGCCGGCGAAGTTCGAGCCGCCACCGGTGCAGCCGATGACCACGTCGGGCGGCTCCGGGAGCTGGGCCAGCGCCTCCTCGCCGATCACCGTCTGGTGCAGCAGCACGTGGTTGAGCACCGAGCCGAGCGCGTACCTGGCGTCGGACGTCGCCGCCGCCACCTCCACCGCCTCGCTGATCGCGATGCCCAGGCTGCCGGGCGAGCCGGGATCCGCCGCCAGCACCTTGCCGCCCGCGCTCGTCACCGGTGACGGGCTCGCGTGCACCGTCGCGCCGTACACGCGCATGAGGGCGTGACGGTAGGGCTTTTGATCGTAGGAGGCCCGTACCATCCAGATCCGGCACTCCAGGCCGAACTGCGCGCACGCGAACGCCAGCGCCGAACCCCACTGGCCCGCGCCCGTCTCGGTCGTCAGCAGCCGCACGCCCTCGCGCGCGTTGTAGTACGCCTGCGGCACCGCCGTGTTCGGCTTGTGCGAGCCGGCGGGGGAGCCGCCCTCGTACTTGTAGTAGATCCTGGCCGGGGTGCCCAGCGACCGCTCCAGCCGGCGGGCCCGGATCAGCGGCGTCGGCCGCCACAGCCGGTAGACGTCCAGCACCTCCTCGGGGATCGGGACGTACCGCTCGCCGCTGACCTCCTGCCCGATGAGCTCCATGGGGAACAGCGGCGCCAGGTCGTCGGGCCCCACCGGCCGCCGTGTGGCCGGATGCAGCGGCGGAGGAGGCGGGGCGGGGAGGTCGGGGACGATGTTGTACCAGTGGCTGGGCATCATCGCTTCAGTCTGCGCCGCCCGCGCCCGGCTGACCACTCGTTCCCGATGGTCAGCGGAGCAGGACGGCCGGCCGGTCCGGATGGTCGGCCCGCACCACGACGTCGGCCACCTCCTGGGGCCGCGCCTCCCGCTCGTACCGCCCGTAGGCGGGCAATGTCCACCGCTCACCCTCGGGCGTCCCCCGTTCCAGCGCCCCCGGCGACAGCCACACGTGCACGCTCACGTCGAACGCCAGCCCCCGCCCCAGCAGCAGCGCCCCGTCCACGAGCACAACCCCGCCAGGCGCCAATTCGGTGTACGGCATCCGGTACGCCCGGTCGATCCCGCTGTCCCACAACGCCGGCAGCACCCGCCCCGACCCGCCCGGCTCCAGCGGATCCAGCACCTCCCTGCGCAACGCCTTGACGTCGAGCCAGTCGTCGTAGAAGGCGTCGGGATCGGTCCTGCCGTACTCCAGCCGCAGCGAGGCGGGTCGCAGGAAGTCGCCCGCCGACACCCGCACCACGGGCCGGCCCCGCAACCGCAGGGGCGCGACCAGCGCGTCCGCCAGCGCACCCGGCCGCGCGGGCGGCGCCCCGTCCACCGCCACCCGCACCCACGCACTTGCGGGACGGGCGGAGACCAGCTCGGCCAGCTCCTCGACGAGAGCCTCACGGGAGATCGGTCGCACACGCATCGATCACAGCTTACGAGCGCGCGGAAGGCTTCGACCCCGGCTGGGGAGCGCCCGAAATGCCTTGGACGTCCGCACCACCACGTCGCTAGGGTGACCCGCCATGGCTGCTCATTGCGACTGCGGCGCGCCGGCGGGGCCGCTCGGCGAGTGCGCCGACTACTACAACACGATCCTCGCCGAGGAACAGCTCGACCCCGACATGTACAAGTGGCACGCCGTCGTGGTCTGCGTGTACCTCCTCCAGCACCCCTCACGCGGCCACGAGAAGTACCTCGACAGCCAGTACCGCTGGCTGCAGTTCTACCTCGACCAGGGCATCGACGCGGTACAACGCCTCCGCGACCACCAGGTGGCCCGCAACAACCACCGCTCCCGCGCCGCCTACGACATGAGCCCCCTGGACCCGTACGCCCCGCTGCCCGCCGGCGGCCCTCCCGCCCGCTTCCGCGCCAGCTTCTGCGACCTCCCGTACGGCGAGGGCGGCTTCATCCTCGACGGCCACGAGACATACGGACACCGCATGAAGGCTCTCGCCGAGGCCACCCTGGACGCCTGGAAAAACCTCGGGCCAGGCTCCCCATCACGGGGATGACCTGGCCCTCGGCCCTGCTGGAGCGGACGACGGGAATCGAACCCGCGTAGCTAGTTTGGAAGACTAGGGCTCTACCATTGAGCTACGTCCGCGCGAACCGGTCGAACTCTGGTCTAGACTTCATCCGGTCGTCAGGGCGTAAGCGTACCGGAGTCCCGGAGCGCATGCGCACTCGGCGAGACGGGGCGTGGCGCAGCTTGGCAGCGCGCTTGCTTTGGGAGCAAGAAGTCGCAGGTTCAAATCCTGTCGCCCCGACCAGCTCGATGGCCACTTCCGATCCGGAGGTGGCCATCTGAGTGACCAGCCGAGTGACTAAGCCCCCAGAGGGTCAGCTCCAGTCGAACCAGGCACGGGGACTCCCATGCCCTCCTCCGGTCGAGGGGTCCGGCCGCAAGTTCCCTGGCGGGGAAGCATGGCTGCATGGCGATCAGAGGCCGGCTCGAGGGCGTCAGGACAGAGCCAGGCCCACGAGGAACGGCACCGGGATGAGTACGGTGGCGCCGAGCCACCAGGACAGGCGCAGGCCGTGCCTGAGCGGGAGGACGACGTCGACCGCCACCACCGCCGCCAACCCGAGCAGGCCGGTCACCGCCAGGGCGAGCATGACGATCGGGGCGTGGTCCAGGGTGTGGTAGCCGCAGTTCGCCAGGCCGGGTTCGGCGAGGTCCGCGACGCTTCTGCAGTCCATCGGCAGGTACTCGGTCAGGAGCCACCACGCCAGGTAGAGCGGCACGATCGCGGGGATGCCGAGCCCGAGGTTCGCCGCGACAGGTGGCCAGGGTCCCGCCTTGCGGCCGGCAGAGGCTTCGGTCCCGTACGTGCGCATCCCGCCGCCTTTCAGTCGGTCTGAGCTCCTTAACGTGCCACATGCGGCGACCGGGCCTGCCCCGCGCGGCGGCGAGGCCGAGCAGAATGGAGATCGGCCGACGAGCGCGCGTGGAGGATGGCATGGTCCTGATGGAGGCGGCCCCGGAGGGTTTAGCGAGGCGGCGGAGCAGGTGGCCGTTTGTCCTGTGTCTGGTGATCCTCGCCGCCCTCGTGGTGATCAAGGTCCCGCAATGGGTCAACGACGGGAAGCTGGCCGGGCTGGAGGAGCGGGTGAGCATGCTGGAGCTCCCGCCGGGTACGGAGCGTGACGTCAGCGCGGGCGTGCAGGGCTCGGTAGGTCTCCAGGCGGGCAACGGCAACCATTGCGACTTCCTGGTCCGCATGATCGTGCGGACGAGGCTGCCCGATGCCGAGATCGCGGCCTCCTACGCATCCGCGAAGGTCGAGGGGGTCGCCGGCGCCGAGCTGTCCGGCAGGGCGTACGTCAGCCCGTACGGGTACCGGGACGGGTTCAAGAGCGTCGTCGTGGAGTTCTTCCACTGGGGCCAGGACCCCGGGTTCGACCTGCGTTGCCACTGATGACGCGTCAGGTGAGCTGGTTGATGCGCACCATGTTGCCGGCCGGGTCGCGGAAGGCGCAGTCGCGCACGCCGTACGGCTGGTCGAGGGGCTCCTGCACGACCTCGGCCCCGCCGGCACGCAGCCGTTCGAACGTGTCCTCCAGGTCGGAGGCGCCGAGGACGATGCTGGCGTAGGTGCCCTTGGCCATCAGCTCGGCGATCGTGCGGCGCTCGGCGTCGGTGATGGCGGGGTCGGCGCCCGGCGGGTAGAGGACGATCGAGGTCTGCGGCTGGTCGGGCGGGCCGATGGTGATCCACCGCATGCCGCCGTAGCCGACGTCGTTGCGTACCTCGAAGCCGAGCGCGTCGCGGTAGAAGGCGAGCGACTTGTCCGGGTCGTCCGCGGGCAGGAACGTGTGGTGAATGATGACGCTCATAGGCTCACGATAGGCGGGCGTCGGCGGGCAGCGTCTCCTGGTGCCTGCTGGGCCGCATGATCTGCTTGGCGACGCAGCTGGGGATGCCGGCGCCGTCGCGGGCGGCCAGGCGGCGGTAGGTGCTGGGGGACATGCCGACCAGCTCGGAGAAGCGGGTGCTGAAGGTGCCGAGGGACGAGCAGCCGACGGCGAAGCAGACCTCGGTGACGGACATGTCGCCGCGCCGCAGGAGCGTCATGGCGCGTTCGATGCGGCGGGTCATGAGGTAGCTGTAGGGCGATTCGCCGTAGGCGGCGCGGAAGAGCCGGCTCAGGTGCCCCGCGGAGAGGTGCACGCCGCGCGCGAGCGCCTCCACGTCCAGCGGCTGCGCGTAGTCGCGGTCGATCCTGTCGCGCACGCGGCGCAACAGGGTGAGCTCGCGTAGGCGCTGGTCAGGTTGGGTGGCCATGCCTTACAGCCTGCCCTGGGAAGCGCGCCGCTGTCCATCCGAGGTGCATCCTGTACGGATGGATCTGTTCGCCGACGACCCCGTGGCCGCTCCGCTCACGTACCCGGGCCGGATCCCGCCCGGCTCGGGGGTCCTGATGGACGACGCGTACGTGCCGCGGGAGTGGCGGGCGGGCGGGGCGGCGATCGCCGCCCTGCTGGCGTCGGCGGGTCAGGCGCCGCTGGACGCCCGCCACCGCGTGGTCGCGGTCGGCTCGAACGCCGCTCCCAGTCAGCTCCGCAGAAAGTTCCGCGATCATGGGGTACGCGCGGTCGTCCCGATGACGCTCGCCGAGGTGCCGGGGGTCGCGCCGGGCGTGTCCGCGCACGTGAGCAGGTGGGGCTACGTGCCGGCCGCGCCGATCGAGACGCAGGGCGAGGCGTCGAGGCTGTTCGTGCTCTGGCTCGACGAGCGCCAGCTCGCCGCCCTCGACCTCACCGAGCCCAACTACCGCAGGCGCCCGCTGACCAGCGCGGTCACGCTGGAGGACGGCACGCCTCTTCCGCCGCCCTTCGTGTACGAGGGCCGGCACGGCTGCGTCGCGGCACCGGGGGACGGCCGCCCGCGCCGCCTGACGTCCCAGCCGGAGCTCATCCGCTCTCTTCTGGACGGCTCCGCCGCGCTGCGCCGCCTGTGCGGGAGCACGCCGGAGGAGTTCGTGGCCAACGTCAGGGACGACACCGTACGGGAGGCGGCGTACCTGCTGCTGCAACGGGAGCGGACGGGCGGGGGATAGGGTCGGGGCTCGTGACGGACACGAGAACCCCTCCGCCCTTCGACGGCGACGAGCGGACGATGCTGAACAACTGGCTCGAATGGCACCGCGGCACCCTGGCGGTGAAGTGCGCCGGCCTGTCGGAGGAGCAGCTGCGCGAGCGCTCCGCGCCGCCGTCACCGCTGTCGCTGCTGGGCCTGGTCCGGCACATGGCGCACGTGGAGCGGTCGTGGTTCCGCAAGGTGCTCAACGGCGAGGACCTGCCGAAGCTGTGGGACAAGGACCGCGACAACGACGCCGACTTCAACGAGGTGGACACCGCTTCGGCGAAGGAGGCGTTCGACACGTGGGAGGAGGAGATCAGGCTGGCCCGCGCGATCTCGGCGGCCAAGCCGCTGGACGCGGTGGGCGACCGTAACGGGCAGAACTGCACGCACCGGTGGATCCTCGTCCACATGATCGAGGAGTACGCCCGCCACAACGGTCACGCCGACCTGCTGCGCGAGCGCATCGACGGCGTGACGGGCGAGTAAAGGGAGGCGGCTAGTCGTCGGCGCGGAACAGCGCCCAGACGGCCTTGCCGCCGCGGGCCAGCGGGTCCCAGCCCCAGCACTGGCTGTAGGTCTCGACGATGTAGAGCCCGCGCCCGTTCTCGGAGACGAAGTCGGGCTCCTTGGGGCGCGGCACCTCGTCGCTGGGGTCGGCCACGGCGAGCAGCACGTGGGGTGCGACCCGCATCAGCAGCAGCTCGATCTCCCTGCGGCCCGCCGCGTACATCGCGTACCTGACCGCGTTCGTGACCAGCTCGGAGACCACGAGAGCGGCGTCGTCGCTGAGGTCGTGCAGCCCCCAGCCGCGCAGTGTCCTGCGGGTGACGTCCCTGGCGGTCTTCACCGAGTCGGCCTGAAAGGGCAAGGGGCACGAGGTCGTGTACGGCTTGCCACCCGTCAGGAGGTGGTCGAAGCCCACCTCGCGGGTGATCTGCAGGCAATCGGCAGTGGCCAGAGGGTCTCCCACCATGCCGCCGATACCTCCCCGTTCAGCCTTGGTTAGTGCATGTTTGGCCCAATATGCACTAAGCCATCATGGGTCACGAACGCGGCACCTGCAAGACCCAAATGCACGTGCAGCTGCAATGTGCAGCAGCAAGCGACGTTTTGGGGATAAATCTCCGAATCCGGACACGAGGTTGAGACCTTGTCATACCCGGCAATGTGGTGTCACTGTGTGTGCGGACCTTGATAGGAGGCAAAGTGACGCAGAACCAGCCGGGTTCCGGGCCGACGGCGCTGCGCATCCTCCTGGGCTCCCAGCTGCGCAAGCTCAGGGAAGCGAAGAACGTCACTCGTGAGGAGGCCGGCCACCTCATCAGGGGGTCGGAGTCCAAGATCAGCCGGATGGAACTCGGCCGAGTGGGGTTCAAGGAACGGGACGTGGCGGACCTGCTGACCCTTTACGGGGTCGTGGATCAGCAGGCTCGCTCCGCCGTACTCGACCTGGTCGCCACCGCCAACGAGCCGGGCTGGTGGCACCGGTTCAACGATGTCCTGCCCACGTGGTTCCAGGCGTACGTCGGCCTTGAAGAGGCCGCCGCCAGGATCAGGACCTACGAAGTCCAGTTCGTGCCAGGACTCCTGCAGACCAAGGAGTACGCAAGGGCCGTGGTGACCGCCGGAGCGGCGGGCATCGGGGCGGAGGAGATCGCCCGCAGGGTGGATCTCCGGCTGGAGCGCCAGCGGATGTTCGACAGGCCTGACGGGCCGGTCTTCTGGGCCGTGATCGACGAGGCCGCGCTCAGGCGGCCCATCGGCGGGGCCGAGGTGATGAGGGCGCAGATCGAGCACCTCATCGACCTGATGCGCCAGCCGAACATCACGATCCAGATCATGCCGTTCAGCTTCGGCGGGCACAGCGCGGAGGGCGGGGCGTTCAGCATCCTGCGCTTCCCCGACAGCGACCTGCCCGACGTCGTGTACGTGGAGCAGCTCGCCAGCGCGCTCTACCTGGACAAGCGTGAGGACGTGGACCGATACACCGAGGTGATGGAGCGGCTGTGCGCCGTGAGCACGACCCCGGATGAGACGATCGAGCTGCTGAGGACGATCGCGGAGGAGTTCTGACCGCGGCGGCGTCGTGGTTGGGTGTGCATCTGCCCTAGACTGGCCATCGGCGTTGGATGCCGCCGTTGCGGAGCATGCCCAACACCGCTCATGTGGGCGCGGCGCGCGAGCCGTACCGATTGGACGCGCCCGCGATCACTCGTAGCTTGATCAAGGAGACCATTCCGTGAAGACCGCTGTCGAGGAGCTCAGCCCGACCCGGGTCAAGCTCACTGTCGAGGTGCCGTTCGACGAGCTGCGCCCGAGCATGGATGCGGCGTACAAGAAGGTCGCGCAGCAGGTGCGCGTCCCCGGGTTCCGGCCTGGCAAGGTTCCGGCCCGCATCATCGAACAGCGCTTCGGCCGGGCGGTAGTGCTGGAGGAGACCCTCAACGACGCGGTGCCCAAGCTTTACGGCCAGGCCGTCGACGAGGCGGACGTCTTCCCCGTCAGCCAGCCTGACATCGAGGTCACGAAGATCGACGACGGTGAGCAGATCGAGTTCACCGCCGAGGTCGACATCCGCCCCAACTTCGAGGTCCCCGACTACCAGGGCATCGAGGTCACGGTCGACTCCGCCGAGGTCTCCGACGAAGACGTGAACGCGCAGCTCGACGCGCTGCGCCAGCGTTTCGCCACACTCACCGGCGTGGAGCGCGCCGCGGCCAAGGGCGACTTCGTCGTGATGGACCTGCGCGCCGAGATCGACGGCAAGAACATCGAGGAGCAGCAGGCCAACGAGGTGTCCTACGAGGTGGGCGCCGGCTCCGTGCTGCAGGGCCTCGACGACGCCCTCGAGGGCATGTCCGCGGGCGAGGAGAAGCGCTTCAAGACCGAGCTGGTCGGTGGCGAGAACGCCGGCGAGGAAGCCGACGTCATCATCAACGTCAAGTCGGTCAAGGAGAAGGTGCTGCCCGAGCTCGACGACGAGTTCGCCCAGCTCGCCAGCGAGTTCGACACCCTCGACGAGCTGAAGAACAGCATCCGCGAGCAGGCCCGCCGCAACAAGCTCATCGACCAGGTCGTCCAGGCCCGCGAGAAGGCCCTCGACGCGCTGCTCGAGAAGATCGACATTCCGCTGCCCGACAGCGCGCTCAAGGCCGAGGTCGACGCCCGCAAGCACAACCTCGACCACCAGGTGGCCGAGAGCGGCCTCAGCCGTGACGCCTTCTTCCGTCTCTACCAGACGACGGAGGAGGAGCGCTTCGAGGAGTTCGAGAAGAACTCCGCCCGCGCGATCAAGGTCGGCTTCGTGCTCGACAAGATCGTCAAGGCCGAGGAGCTGGGCGTCTCCGAGCAGGAGCTGACCAACTTCGTGGTCCGCCGCGCCATGGAGATGGGCGTGCAGCCCAACGAGCTGGCCAAGCACCTCGCCGACAACGACCAGCTCACGCTGGCCATGGTCGAGATCGTGCGCGACAAGGCCAAGTCCGTCCTGGGCGACGCCGCCAAGGTCGTCGACACCGACGGCAACGAGGTCGACCTCAAGGCCATCTACACCGAGATCAACGGTGAGCCGGTCGCCGAGGACGATTCCGCCGCCGAGGGCGACGCCGGTGCCGAGGCCAAGCCCGCCGAGGACAAGGCCGAGGCCTGACGCCACAGGAGTGAGGGAAGCCCCCGGACCTGACGGTCCGGGGGCTTCCGCTTTTGGTGGCGGGCCGGAAATATGCCGTCCTCGGGAGGGAAATGTGACCCGCCCGCGAGGTCCAGGGGCTCCGGGGCGCTCAGAGGCCCGCTGCCGCTCCCGCAGCCGTCCGGCGCCCTCGTGCGGGACCCGCGCGTACGCGACACCCGGAGGCGCCCTCTGAGGGCTCCCCGAGGGGGGTACGGGAAGCCGCCCGGCGGACGCCCCGCGAGCGGGAACCCGGACGAAAGCCGCATGAAGCCGCGAAGGGCCACAGGAGGCGGCCTCCCCGAACCTGCGCCGTCAGCGAACAGTCCGGGGGACCGGGCATGACCTGTGGGCGGCGCGCGTTAAGGTCACAAGCAAAGCCAATCGATTACGACGCATCGGAAGGTGACGCTGTGACCAGCCCGCCGACCTTCTATCAGCCTGAGTCTCGAGGCCGTGAGAACGGCTCCGCCTTCCGGCTTGAGGACCAGCTTTACCAGCGCCTGCTCCGCGAGCGCATCATCGTGCTCGGGCAGGAGGTCAACGACGAGATCGCCAACCGCATCTGCGCGGAGCTGCTCCTGCTCGCGGCCGACGACCCCGAGCGCGACATCACGCTCTACATCAACTCGCCGGGTGGCTCGGTGAGTGCGGGCATGGCGATTTACGACATGATGGAATACGTGCCTAACGACGTCTCCACCGTGGTGATGGGCATGGCCGCCTCCATGGGGCAGTTCCTGCTCACCGCGGGGGCGCGGGGCAAGCGCTACGCTCTGCCGCACGCCCGGGTGATGATGCACCAGCCGTCGGGTGGCATCGGTGGCACCGCCGCCGACATCGCCATCCAGGCCGAGCAGATGCTCTACGTGAAGAAGACGCTGGCCGAGCGCATCGCCTTCCACACGGGGCAGCCGCTCGACCAGATCGAGGCCGACTCCGACCGTGACCGCTGGTTCACGGCCGAGGAGGCCAAGGACTACGGCTTCATCGACCACGTGGTGCGCAGCGCGCGTCAGGTGCCCTCCGCGGGCCCGGTTTCCTAGGGGGAGCTGACATGAACATTCAGAGCCGTTACGTTCTCCCCTCCTTCGTCGAGCGCACGTCTTACGGCGTGAAGGAGATGAACCCGTACAACAAGCTCTTCGAGGACCGGATCATCTTCCTCGGGGTGCAGATCGACGACGCGTCGGCCAACGACGTGATGGCCCAGCTGCTCACGCTGGAGTCGCTCGACCCCGACCGTGACATCAGCATCTACATCAACTCGCCGGGTGGCTCCTTCACGGCCATGACGGCGATCTACGACACGATGCAGTTCGTCCGGCCGGAGATCCAGACCGTCTGCCTCGGCCAGGCCGCGTCCGCCGCGGCCGTGCTGCTGGCCGGCGGCACCCCGGGCAAGCGGTTCGCGCTGCCCAACGCCCGGGTGCTGATCCACCAGCCGTCCACCGAGGGTGGCGGCCAGGGCAGCGACATCGAGATCCAGGCCCGCGAGATCCTCCGCATGCGCACGCTGCTGGAGGACATCGTGGCCCGGCACACGGGCAAGTCCTCCGCCGAAGTTCGCAAGGACATCGAACGCGACAAAATTCTCAACGCGGACGAGGCGAAGGCGTATGGTCTGATCGACGACATCATCCCGTCCAGGAAGAAGCGAGCCCAGGCCGTGGCTTCCTAGACGAGACGTGACGCACCGGAGCGCTGCCCAATAGGGCACGTTCCGGTGCGACTCGCCGCTAGGGGGCTCACTGAGGGCCCAGAAGACGGTAACGTCGAAACCTGAGCGGTTCGGCCTAGTCCGGAGGATGTCCGGAGACACTGCTCTCGGGAGCAGGGCGGTCCCACGCAAAGGAGTATCTGGGGTGGCACGCATCGGCGACGGGGGAGACCTGCTGAAGTGCTCTTTCTGTGGAAAGAGCCAGAAGCAAGTCAAGAAGCTCATTGCCGGTCCAGGCGTCTACATCTGCGATGAGTGCATCGATCTCTGCAACGAGATCATCGAGGAGGAGCTCACGGAGTCCTCCGAGCTCAAGTGGGACAACCTGCCCAAGCCGAGAGAGATCTACGAGTTCCTCGACGCCTACGTCATCGGTCAGGACAAGGCGAAGAAGGCCCTCTCGGTGGCGGTCTACAACCACTACAAGCGGGTGCAGTCGGGCGACCGGGGCAGAGACGACGTTCTCGAGCTGGCCAAGAGCAACATCTTGCTGCTCGGGCCCACCGGGTCGGGCAAGACGCTGCTGGCGCAGACCCTGGCGAAGATGCTCAACGTACCCTTCGCCATCGCCGACGCCACGGCGCTGACCGAGGCCGGCTACGTCGGCGAGGATGTCGAGAACATCCTGCTCAAGCTCATTCAGGCGGCCGACTACGACGTCAAGAAGGCCGAGACCGGCATCATCTACATCGACGAGGTCGACAAGATCGCCCGCAAGAGCGAAAACCCGTCGATCACGCGCGACGTCTCGGGTGAGGGCGTGCAGCAGGCGCTGCTGAAGATCCTGGAGGGCACCACCGCGTCGGTTCCTCCGCAGGGCGGCCGCAAGCACCCGCACCAGGAGTTCATCCAGATCGACACCACCAACGTGCTGTTCATCTGCGGTGGCGCGTTCGCCGGTCTGGAAAAGATCATCGAGTCGCGCATCGGCAAGAAGGGCATCGGCTTCAACGCCATCATCCGGTCGAAGGAAGAGATCGACACCGCCGACATCTTCGGCGACGTCATGCCCGAAGACCTGCTGAAGTTCGGCATGATCCCCGAGTTCGTGGGCCGGCTGCCGGTCATCACCTCGGTGCACAACCTCGACCGCGAGGCGCTCATCCAGATCCTCACCGAGCCGCGCAACGCGCTGGTCAAGCAGTACCGCAAGCTGCTCGAGCTCGACGGCGTGGAGCTGGAGTTCACCGACGGCGCCCTGGAGGCCATCGCCGACCAGGCGATCCTGCGCGGCACCGGCGCCCGCGGCCTGCGCGCGATCCTGGAGGAGGTGCTGCAGTCCGTCATGTACGAAGTGCCCTCCAGGCAAGACGTCGCCCGCGTGGTCATCACCCGCGAGTCGGTGCTGGAGCACGCGATCCCGACGCTCGTCCCGCGCGACCAGCTCGCCGCCAAGCAGCAGCACACGCCGCAGGAGAAGTCGGCCTGAGCAGGCTTTGATCGCACCCGAACGCCCCGTGGTGGAAACCATGGGGCGTTCCGCTTGCCCGCCTCCCTAGAATTGGGTGCTGTGAC
Organism: Nonomuraea composti; assembly: GCF_012034275.1. Taxonomy (NCBI): domain Bacteria; kingdom Bacillati; phylum Actinomycetota; class Actinomycetes; order Streptosporangiales; family Streptosporangiaceae; genus Nonomuraea; species Nonomuraea composti. Next base: position 29,449 of record NZ_JAATEP010000086.1, read on the forward strand.
AACGCCAGAGCTGCCTACCCAATACACACCGGCCGACGTCGAGACCCGCAGCTACGAGCGCTGGGTGTCCGAAGGCTACTTCCGCGCCGACCCGGGCAGCTCGCGCGAGCCGTACAGCATCGTCCTCCCGCCGCCCAACGTGACGGGCGTCCTGCACATCGGGCACGCGCTCGACCACTCCATCCAGGACGCGCTCACCCGCCGCGCCCGCATGCTGGGGCGCGAGACGCTGTGGCTGCCCGGCATGGACCACGCCGGCATCGCCACCCAGAACGTCGTCGAGCGCGAGCTGGCCAAGCAGGGCAAGTCCCGCCACGACCTGGGCCGCGAGGCGTTCGTCGAGCGCGTCTGGGAGTGGAAGGAGGAGTCCGGCGGCCGGATCCTCGGCCAGATGCGCAAGCTCGGCGACGGCGTCGACTGGTCGCGCGAGCGGTTCACGATGGACCCCGGGCTGTCGCGTGCCGTCCAGACCATCTTCAAGAAGCTGTTCGACGACGGGCTCATCTACCGCGCCGAGCGCATCATCAACTGGTGCCCGCGCTGCCTGACGGCCCTGTCCGACATCGAGGTGGAGCACAGCGAGGACGAAGGCGAGCTCGTCTCGATCCGCTACTCCGACGAGATCGTGGTGGCCACCACGCGCGCCGAGACCATGCTCGGCGACACCGCCGTGGCCGTGCACCCCTCCGACGAGCGCTACGCGCACCTGGTCGGCACCATGGTCGAGGTGCCGCTCACCGGCCGCATGATCCCGGTCGTCGCCGACGAGCACGTCGATCCGGCGTTCGGCACCGGCGCGGTCAAGGTGACGCCCGCCCACGACCCCAACGACTTCGAGATCGGGCGGCGGCACTCGCTGCCGTCGCTGACCGTCATGGACGAGCGCGGCGTCATCACCGCGCACGGCCCGTTCGAGGGGCTCGACCGCTTCGAGGCGCGGCCCGCCGTCGTCGCCGCGCTGCGCGCCGAAGGCCGCATCGTCGCGGAGAAGCGCCCCTACGTGCACTCCGTCGGCCACTGCTCGCGCTGCAAGACGGTGGTGGAGCCGAGGCTGTCGCTGCAGTGGTTCGTCAACGTCGCGCCGCTGGCCAAGGCCGCCGGCGACGCCGTGCGCGACGGCCGCACCCGCATCCACCCGCCGGAGCTGGCCAAGCGCTACTTCGACTGGGTCGACGACATGCACGACTGGTGCATCTCCCGCCAGCTCTGGTGGGGGCATCGCATCCCGGTCTGGTACGGCCCCGGCGGCGAGGTCGTGTGCGTGGGCCCCGACGAGGAGCCGCCCGCCGGCTACACCCAGGACAGCGACGTGCTCGACACGTGGTTCTCCTCCGGGCTGTGGCCGTTCTCGACGCTGGGCTGGCCCGACCGCACCGACGAGCTGGAGCGCTTCTACCCGACGTCCGTGCTGGTCACCGGCTACGACATCCTGTTCTTCTGGGTCGCCAGGATGATGATGTTCGGCCTGTACGCCATGGACGGCGAGCCGCCGTTCCGGGTCGTCGCGCTGCACGGCATGGTCCGCGACCAGTACGGCAAGAAGATGTCGAAGTCGTTCGGCAACGTCGTCGACCCGCTCGACTGGGTCGACCGCTTCGGCGCCGACGCCACCCGCTTCACCCTGCTGCGCGGCGCCAACCCGGGAGCCGACGTCGCGGTGAGCGAGGAGTGGGCGGCCGGATCCCGCAACTTCTGCAACAAGATCTGGAACGCCACCCGCTTCGCGCTCATGAACGGCGCCGCCGTCGGCTCGCTCGACGGCGCCGAGCTGACGGCGGCCGATCGGTGGATCCTGTCACGCCTGCAGTCGGTGATCGAGGCGGCCGATGCGGCCTTCGAGGAGTTCGAGTTCGCCAAGGCCTCCGATCTGCTCTACCACTTCGCGTGGGACGAGGTCTGCGACTGGTACCTGGAGCTGGCCAAGATCCAGCTCGGCGAGGGCCTGGAGCACACGAGGCTGGTGCTCGGCCACGTCCTCGACGCGTTGCTGCGGCTGCTGCACCCGCTGGTGCCGTTCGTGACCGAGGAGCTGTGGCGGGCCGTCACGGGCGGCGAGTCGGTCGTCGTGGCCCCGTGGCCGGTGCGCGACGAGCGTTACAGCGATTCCGCCGCCGAGGCGGAGATCGAGGCGTTGCAGGAGCTGGTGACGGAGGTCCGCAGGTTCCGCTCGGACCAGGGGCTCAAGCCAGGCCAGAAGGTGGCGGCGCGGCTCGGGCTGAGCGGCACGCCGCTGGCCGGCCAGGAGACGGCGATCCGCTCGCTGCTGCGGCTGACCGACCCGTCCGAGTCGTTCAACGCGACGGCGCGGCTCTCGGTGGGGGCGGTGACCGTGGAGATCGACACCGCGGGCGCCATCGACGTCGCCGCCGAGCGCAAGCGGCTGGAGAAGGACCTCGCCGCCGCGCGCAAGGAGGCCGCCCAGGTGGCGGCCAAGCTGGGCAACGAGCAGTTCATGGCCAAGGCGCCGCAAGACGTGGTGGCCAAGGTCAGGGGGCGGGCCGAGCAGGCGGCCGCCGACATCGAGCGCCTGGAAGCGCAGCTCGCGGCCCTGGGTGTTTGAACCCTGCGCACGAGGGGAAGGTCCATTCGTTACCGAAGATGGACCTTCCACCTCTTCGAGGCTGCTACAGTTTTCAACGCGGGGCCAATCGGCCCCGACATCCCGATGAACAAACCCCGACTTTCGGGTGGCTCCAGCCGCGCGGTTGGACAAGAGCCGAAAGTTGGAGTAAGTTAGCAGGGTTGCCTCGAAGAGAGGCGAGTCCGGAAGCTCCCGGATCGGGCGGTTTGACAAGAATCGTCCGGATCTGGTAGTCTGAAGGGGTACGAAATGTGCGCCTCGCGCATCGGGGCCCGGAAGGGCTTGGATGCGGATGA
>NZ_JAATEP010000087.1:0-30836 GCF_012034275.1 Nonomuraea composti
GGGTCGGGCAGGGGGTGCTGGGGCGGGGCTCCGGTTTGTCCGGCGGGTCCTCGTGCGGGTCCTCGTGCGGCAGCTCTGACGGTGGATCCGGTGGCGGGTCTTCCGCGGGCTTTTCGTGCTCGTCCGGCCGGGATGGCTGCGACGGCTGCGGGCCACCGCCGGTCGAGGCTTGCGACGGTACGGACAGCGGCGGCGCCGGCGTGGACACGGCGGGCGAGACGGTCACCCCGAGGGGGCGCGTGGTGGCGTTGTCGACGATGGGAGCCACGGTCAGCGGTACGTCCTGAGGGTTCGGCTGCCAGGGCAGCCGGATGCCCGGCGGCTCACCCGTCGCCGGGAACGCGGCCGTCGCGATGCCTGTGACCCCACCGTTGTCCCTCCCGATCCGATCGAAGATCATCATTATCGCCACCACGGCCGTGACCGCCGCCAGCGCGCCTGCCAGCGCCTGATGCCACCGCCGAACCTGGCGCTGCGCTGAAACGGGAAACCCGGCGGCTCCCAGGACGCCCGTACGCCTGGCGACGTAACGGCGGTAGGGCAGCAGCTCGGGGTCGGCGAAGCAGCTCATGACCCTGATCCGCAGCGCCTCGGGCAGCACCGGCGCCGGCAGCAGCTCGTAGACCTTGGCGGCCGACACCTCGCGGGTGCGGTGCGGGGCGCAGACCTCGCAGCGGGGCAGGTGCCTGACCAGGTGCTCGCGCATGTCCTGGGTCAGCTCGCCGGCGAAGCCGGTCAGGATGCGGGCGCGGCGCGGGCAGTCGTACGGGCCCTTCCTCGCCAGGACCTCGGCCGTGATGGCGTCGCGCAGCAGCTCCCTGGCCTCCTCCAGGAGCAGCTCCACCTGCCGGGGCGGCAGGCCCAGCACCTGGGTCAGGTCGGCGGCGGGCAGGCCGTGCCGGTGGACCAGCTCCAGGACCTCCCGCTCGGTCAGCGGCAGGCTCTGGACGGCGTTCCAGGCCATGACGCGCAGGTCGGCGTCCACCGCGTCGTCCAGCGGCGGCGCCTCGGCCAGGCCCTCGGCGGCGCCCGGCGGGGCGGCGGCACGGCGGCGCAGGCATTCGGCGCGGGCCAGCGCGTACAGCCAGGTACGCAGCCGGTCGGGGTCGGCGAGCGCGCCCGCGTGCGCCTCGGCGGCGATGAGCGTGTCGCGCAGGGCCACCTGGGCGCTCTCGGCGCTGAGCAGCAGGGACCAGCAGTAGCGGTAGACGCTCTCCGCGTGGGCGTCATAGAGCGCGGACGGTGCTCCTGGATCACGGGCGCGGAGTGCTTCGACCAGGACGCGGTCATTCATGTGACTGAAGGTAATGGATCGGTAACTAGTAGTTCTACCTGTTCACGCCGATGGCATGGCTTCGTCGGGCAAAGTGGCTGGAATTCGTACAGAAAAAGCGCGCGATAGCGCTTGATTTCCCGATTTTTCGGGAAATCACTGCTTATAATCCGAAACGATCGAGGTGTTGCGGTCCACCGCGAACGGCTCGCTCGTCGGCTTGACCGTGTGCACCGGCACGGCGCCGGCCAGCGCCAGCTCCTCGTAAGGACGGCCGGTGGACCCCCAGGTCCGGGCGGTGATCTCGGTCTTGGCCACCTCGGCGCCCTTCGGCAGGCCGCTCACCGTCAGGATGAAGCGCGGCGGGCTGCCCGCCTGCACCTCGTCCACGAACGTGCTGCCGCCGCCGAGCAGTTTGCCCGCCTTGTCGCGCAGCAACGCGTTCACGACGAGCGTGCTCGCCGGAATGCTATAAGGATTCGCAATATAGCCCGTAATCAGGTACGTGCCGTCTTTCTGGCGCATTGTCTGCACCCGCGAGGTCGGGAACCGCTGGAACGCCGACGCGATCCGCCCCGCCATCCGCCACTGCGCCGGACGGTACTGGATCGTCACCTTCGCCGGCTTCTGCGTGGCGCTGGCCTGGCCGGTGAACGCCAGCGTGCCGCCCGGCGGCACGGCGTCGAGCGGCTGGTCCATCCTGACCACCTCGGCGCCCCGGGCGTCGTGCCCGACGATCGTGGCCACCACGTGCTCGCCGAAGTGCCACGGGTTGGCGTTGCTGAGCACGCCCGCCCAGGTGACGGCGTACCCGTCGGCGGACTTGACGATGGTGGAGACCTGCTCCTTGAGAGCGAGCGGCTTGAGCTGTTGCACGGGTCGTTCCTCGCTCGCGCACGCGGACAGGCACGCGGGCAGGCAGATCGCCCCCAGGACGAGGAGGCCGGCGGTACGGCTGCGCGGGATCACTTTGCCGTGATAACCCGCGCATGGGTACGGCTGACGCGGGACACGCGCCAGCCGTACCGAACCTTTAACGGGGACGCACGACCCTCGACTCGTCCCATACCGGCTCGGGCGACTCGTAGACCGTGCCGTCGGAGCCGAAGACCAGGTAGCGATCGAAGTCGGCGGCGAACCACCGGTCGTGGGTGACCGCCAGCACCGTGCCGTCGAACGCCTCCAGGCCCGCCTGCAACGCCTCCGCGCTGGCCAGGTCAAGGTTGTCGGTCGGCTCGTCGAGCAGCAGCAGCGTGGCCCCCGACAGCTCCAGCAGCAGGATCTGCAGGCGCGCCTGCTGGCCGCCGGACAGCGTGTCGAAGCGCTGCTCGGCGATCAGCCCGGCCAGCTCGTAGCGGGCCAGGATCTTCATGGCCTCGTTCTTGAGCTTGGCGTGCTCGGTCATGACGATCTCGACGGGGGTGCGGCCCAGCAGGTCGGGGCGGGCGTGGGTCTGGGCGAAGTGGCCCGGCACCACGCGGGCGCCCAGCCTGGCCACACCCTCGTGGGCGACCGGCTCGCCCGCCAGCAGGCGCAGGAAGTGCGACTTGCCGGAGCCGTTGGAGCCGAGCACCGCGACGCGCTCGCCGTACCAGACCTCCAGGCCGAACGGGCGCATCAGGCCCGTGAGCTCCAACTCCTCGCAGATCACCGCGCGCTTGCCGGTGCGGCCGCCGCGCAGGCGCATCTTGATGTTCTGGTCGCCGGGCGCCTCCTCGGGCGGCCCCGCCTCCTCGAACCTGCGCAGCCGCGTCTGGGCCGCGTGGTAGGCCGGGGCCATGCCGTCGTTGTAGCGCGCCTTGTTCTTCAGCATGTTGACCAGGGCCTTGAGCTTGGCGTGCTCTTCGTCCCAGCGCCGGCGCAGCTCGTCGAGGCGCTCGTTGCGGGCCTTGCGCGCCTCGGCGTACGTGGTGAAGCCGCCGCCGTGGATCCAGATGTTGCCCGACTCGACGGTGACGATGCGGTCGGCGGCGTTGGCGAGGAGCTGGCGGTCGTGGCTGACCAGCAGCACCGTCTTGGGCGTCTCCCTGAGCTGCTGCTCCAGCCACTCCTTGCCGGGGACGTCGAGGTAGTTGTCGGGCTCGTCGAGCAGCAGGGTCTGGTCGGGGCCGCGCAGCAGCGCCTCCAGGACGAGCCGCTTCTGCTCGCCGCCCGACAGCGTCGACACGTCCCGATATTTCACCCTTTCGAACGGCACGCCGAGGGCGGACACCGTGCACGTGTCCCAGAGCACCTCGATCTCGTAGCCGCCGGCGTCGGTGTAGTCGCTGATCGCCTGCGCGTAACGCATCTGCGTCTTCTCGTCGTCGCGCTCCATCATCACCAGCTCGGCCGCGTCGAGCCGCTCCGCCGCCTGCCGCACCGCCGGCGGCGCCACGCCCAGCAGCAGGTCGCGCACGTTGCTGCCGTCACGCACGCTGCCGATGAACTGCCGCATCACGCCAAGCCCGCCGGAGCTGGCCACGCTGCCCTCGACCGGCTGGAGGTCTCCGGCGATCAGCCGCATGAGCGTCGTCTTGCCCGCGCCATTGGGCCCGACCAGCGCCGCCTTCACACCCTCGCCGATCCGGAAGGACACGTCGTTGAGCAGGGGCCGCCCGTCGGGCAGCACGTACGTCAGATGTCCTACTTCAACGTGGCCCATCCCGGCAGGTTAACGGGCGACCCGCCACGCGGTCACCCGGATTTCCGCGCGTTCCCCGCGACCCTGGACAGTAAGTGATCTAATGACTAGAACTGTAGGGAACCCCCTCCCCTAGGACGTGTGATGACGCGATTCCGCACCGCCCTGGCACCCCTCGCCATCGCCCTGATCGGCCTCGCCGCGCAGCCCGTGCAGGCCGCGCCGCCCAAGCCGGTTCCCGTCGTGCAGGAGCGGCAGGTCGCCTCGGCGGCCTCCGCGTGTGCGCCCACCGTACGGAGTGCGAGCACGAACGCCCGGCTGACCAGCCTGTTCACCACCTACGGCAACGACAACAGCCGCCTCGACGACTGGACGGGCGCCGACGGCACGTACTCGCTCAAGCTGCCCGGCGGCAAGGAGCTGTGGGTGTTCTCGGACACCTTCCTCGGCCGGGTCAACCCCGACGGGTCCCGGCCGCCGGTGGTGGAGGAGGGCGGGACGACGGTGTTCCTGAACAACTCCTTCGCCGTCGAGCGCGACGGGCGGCTGGCCACGATCCACGACGGCACCCCCGCGAAGCCGACGGCCGTGATGCCGCCGCGCGACGACAAGCACTGGTTCTGGGCGGGTGACGCGACGCTGGCCGGCGGGATGGTCGAGGTGACCTACCAGGAGTACGAGCGGTTCGGGACGGGGGCGTGGGACTGGCGCTGGCACCGCAACGTGGTGGCCAGGTTCGCGCCGGGGCGGCTGAACCGGCCGATCAGCGTGCACGACCTGCCGAGCGGGCACGGCGTGGCCTGGGCCTCCGGGATCCTGAAGGACGGCGGCCACACCTACGTCTACGGGGTCGAGGATCTCGGCTCGCCGAAGTACATGCACGTCGCCCGGGTCAAGGGGCAGAGTCTGCTCGGGCAGTGGGAGTTCCTGAAGGCCGACGGCACCTGGTCGGCGAGCGAGGCGGACTCGGCGCGGATCATGGGCGGGGTGGCGAACGAGTACAGCGTCAGCCGGGTCGGCGACGGCTACGTGCTGATCACGCACGACACGACCGAGGCGCTGAGCCCGAACATCGTGGCCTACTCCGCGTGCTCCCCCGCCGGCCCGTTCACCGGCAAGCAGCACGTCTACACGACGCCTGAGACGAGCGGGAACGTCTTCACCTACAACGCGCACGCCCACCCGGAGGTCGACGGGCCGGGGCTGGTGGTGTCGTACAACGTCAACAGCTTCGTCAACACCGACCACTACCGCGACGTCACCATCTACCGCCCGCGGTTCCTGGACGTGACGTTCGGATGAGAAGGAACTGGGCGGCCCGGCTGCGGCACGGCACGATCGGCGAGCTGCGGGCGGTGACGCTGGAGAACGAGCGGCTGCGGGTGACCCTGCTGCCCGGCAAGGGCGGGGACGTCGTGGAGCTGCTGCACAAGCCCACCGACACCGACTTCGTCTGGCTGGCGCCGCAGGGCCTGCGCGACCCCCGCGAGCATCTCCATGGTGCCGCCGACGACGTCGCCCAGTTCGTCGACCACTACGAGGGCGGCTGGCAGGAGGTCTTCCCGAACGGCGGCGCCCCCAGCGAGTACCGGGGGGCGCGGCTGGCGCAGCACGGCGAGGTGTCGGGGCTGCCGTGGGAGTGCGAGGTCGTGGCCGACTCCCCCGAGGAGGTCGCGGTGCGGCTGAGCGTGCGCACGCGGCGGCTGCCGTACCGGATGGAGCGGGTCGTGCGGCTGCGCTCGGGCACGGCGGTGCTGGAGGTCGAGGGGCGGGCCACGAACGAGTCGGGGCTGCGGCTGCACGCGATGTGGGGGCAGCACATCGTGTACGGCCGGCCGTTCCTGCGCCCCGGGGCCCGGATCAGGCTGCCGGAGGGTGTCACCGTGATCCCGCACGAGAGTGCCATCAATCCCCCTGAGCGGAGAGTACGGGCCGGCGGGACGTGGCCCGTGGTGCCCGCCCACGGAGGCGGCGAGACGGATCTGAGTGTCGTGCCTGAGCCGGGGTCGCCGAGCGACATCGTCTATCTGACGGGGTTCGGCGACGAGGGTTGGTACGAGATTTCAGGAAATATCGGTATGCGGGTTGCCTGGGATGCGACGGTGCTGCCGTACCTGTGGATGTGGCAGGAGCTCGGCGCGTCCACCGGTTACCCGTGGTGGGGACGGGCGTACACGGTGGGGCTGGAGCCGTTCGCGGGCATGCCGACCGATGGGCTGGCCGCGGCCGTGGCCAACGGCACGGCCCTCGTCCTGGACCCGTACGAGACGAAGGTGTTGAGGTGGCGCGCGGAGGTGCTGGGGTGACGGAGTTCGACGGCAAGGTGGCGCTCGTGACGGGCGGGTCCATGGGCATCGGGCGCGCGGTGGTGGACCGGCTGGTCGCCGGCGGGGCGTCCGTGGTGTTCTGCGGCGTGGACAAGGAGGCCGAGCGGGACGGCGAGCGCGTCACCGGCCGGATCGCCGACGTGCGCCGGGCCGAAGAGGTACGCGACCTGGTGGAGCTGGCCGTCAGCCGGTACGGCGGCCTCGACATCGTGGTGACCTGCGCGGGCGTGCAGCGGTACGGCACCGTCGAGGACACCCCCGAGGAGGTCTGGGACGAGGTGCTGGACATCAACCTCAAGGGCGTCTACCTCACCTGCAAGGCCGCCGTGCCCAGGCTGCGCGAGCGCGGCGGCGGCTCGATCGTGGTCGTCTCGTCGGTGCAGGCGTTCGCCGCGCAGCAGCAGGTGGCGGCCTACAGCACCAGCAAGGCCGCGCTCAACGGCCTGATGCGGGCCATGGCGCTCGACCACGCGGCCGACGGCATCAGGGTCAACGCGGTCTGCCCCGGCTCGGTGGACACCCCGATGCTGCGCTGGGCGGCGGACCTGTGGCGGGGCGAGCTGTCGCAGGACGAGCAGGTCGCGCAGTGGGGCCGCGCGCACCCGCTGGGCCGCGTCGGCCGGCCCGAGGAGGTGGCGGAGCTGGTGGCGTTCCTGGCGGGGCCGCGCTCGTCGTTCATCACCGGCGCGGAGCACCGGGTGGACGGCGGGCTGCTGGCACGCAATCCCGCGGCGCTGCCCGAATAACAGTTGTGAAATTACTGCCCCCGGAATGGGTCACGGGTTCCTCCGTGCGCCCACCCGAGGTGGCAACAGTTGCGTCAATGCGACGAACTCGCAGGTCACCGCACTGATACGAGTGGGTCTGGCGGGCCGGGCACGCGACCCTCACCCGGGCGCGAAGCCTTAAAGGGATCGGCGAGTCACAACGACTCGTGTTCGATTCCGCACGCTAAGTTACGAGGTCGAAATGACTCACCGATCGAGGAGAGACCTGTGAGGCTATTCAAGAAGGCCGCCGGCTTCGTCGCGGCGGCCGCGCTGTTCGCCGTGGTCGCCCCGGCTGCCACCGCGGCGGCAAGCCCCCGCTCGACCTGCTACGGAGGTCGCGTCTGCCTGTACGCCGGATTCGACTACAACCGCGGCCAGGTCGACCACTGGCGGGACTTCACCAAGGACGACTCGAACTTCGCCGACAACAACTGGCTGAACTGGGACTTCAGTAACTCCTGGCACAGCATGAACAACGAGACCAGCTCGATCAGGAACCGGGTCGGCTGCAGCGCCACGCTGTGGCAGCACCCCGGATACACCGGCGCCCACAGCACCTTCACGCACAACTCGAACGATGGTTTCCTGGCGAACAACGCCATCGGCAACAACCGCGCCAGCGCGATCGACATCTGGTGCCACTGAGCATTAAGGGGAGTGCCGGTTTCCGGGCTTGGCCGCCGGAAACCGGCTGCCGCGGACTGGTCGCGAGCGCGCTGCTGCTGGTGACGACCGCCGCGGCCTGCGGCGCCGACGAGCCCGCGCCACCGGCGCCCGTACGGGGCGTCACCTCCGTCTCGGAGCTGGTGCTGCCGTTCGACGCCTACAAGACCACTCCCCAGCAGCGGGCCGTCCTGGGCAATGCCCACAACCGTCTCGTCGTGCGGTGCATGCGCAAGCAGGGCATCGCGATCTCCCCACCCGCCGAGGACCCGTCCACGCTGGCCGCGATCGACCCCGGCAACTCGCGCCGCTACGGCGTCACCGACATCGACGCGGCCCGGCGCAGCGGCTACCACCTGGCCCGGCCGCCCTCGCCCGACACCAGCGGCACCTGGGCGGGCAAGCTGTCCAAGCGCACCCGGCACCGCCTGTACGGCACCGCGGCCGACCGCGGCTGCCTCGACCGCGCCACGCTGACCCTGGACAAGGGGGTGCGCAAGGCGGACTGGCCGTGGCTCGGCCTCCAGGACTCGCTCACGCTGGAGCAGGCCGCCAAGCACCCGTCGGTCACCGCCGCGGTCAAGCGCTGGTCGTCGTGCATGCACCGGGCCGGGCACACGTACCCGGCCCCGGAGGCGGCCATCGCCGACAGCCGCTGGGATCTCGACGAGCCGGCCGTCACCGAGGAGGAGAAGCAGGTCGCGACCGCCGACACCCTGTGCAAGTGGTCGTCCGGCCTGGTCGCCGCCTGGTACGCGGCCGACGCCGACCTGCAGCGGGCCGTCATCCGCGACAACCGCGACCGCTTCGCCGCCCTGCGCGTCAACCTCAGGCAGCGCCTGGAGCGTGCCACGCGCCTGCTCGCCGAAGAGGACGGCCGCCGGGTCGGCTGACCGGCCTCACGCCCGCTCGCCGAGGACGAAGGCCGCCAGGTCGGCCGACTGCCGCAGCCTGCTGGGCTCGTGCACGTACATCATGTGTCCGGCCTCGTAGTACTTGAACTCGATGTTGCCGGTCAGCTCGGCGGGCACGGCCAGGTGCGCGAAGGTGTGCTCGGCGGCGAAGTACGGGGTGGCGCCGTCGTGGTAGCCGCAGGCCACGTGCACCCGCAGGTGCGGGTTCGTGCGCATGGCCGCGGCGAGACGGGAGGCCACCTGAACGTGCGCGTTCTCGAACTCCTTGTACGACCAGGGGTGCACCCGCGAGGTGAGGATCTCGTACGGCAGGTCGTTGGCATAGCCCAGTTCCGTGCGCAGGTAGTGGTTGAGGGCGGCGCTGTACGGGCCCATGATGGCGTCCATGCTCGGGTCCGCGGTGAAGTGCTCGCGGCCCGCGTCGGGGTCCCAGCCGGTGAAGCGGCCGTCGAGGCGGCCGACGATCTGGCGGCGCGGGCGCAGCACCTCGGTGAAGAAGCGGATGTGCTCGATGCGCAGGTTGACCCGGTCCACGTAGTCCTCGCTCAGCCCGGTCAGCGAGGCGACCTTCGTGACGGCGGCGGCGCGCTCCTCCGCGGGGAGGCGGTTGCCGCGGGCCAGCGCCCACAGGTAGTCGCGGTCGGCGTACTCCTCGGCCTCGCGCAGCACGTCGGCCAGCGGCCGGTCGCCGTGCAGGCCGTGGTGGTGGGCGATGGCCGCGTACGTCGGCAGGTACAGGGCGTAGGCGAGGTCGTTGCCGTCGTTGAACTCGCCGGTGATGAAGTCGAGCACCGAGGAGATGAGCATCACGCCGTTGAGGTACATGCCGTAGCGCGACTGCAGGTGCTCGGCCAGCCCGGAGGCCCTGACCGTCCCGTACGACTCTCCCGCCAGGAACTTCGGCGACATCCACCGCCCGTTCCTGGTCGTCCACAGCCTGATCACCTCGCCGATGGACTCCAGGTCGCCGGAGAAGCCGTGGTACGGCTCCGCCTTCTCCCCTTCCGCCACCCGGGAGTAGCCGGTGGAGATCGGGTCGATGAAGACCAGGTCGCTGACCCGCAGCAGGCTCTCCTCGTTGTCCGCCAGCCCGTACGGCGGCGGCAGCAGCGCCCCGGCGTCGCCCATGACGACGCGGCGCGGCCCGAGGACGCCGAGGTGCAGCCACACGCTGGACGACCCGGGCCCGCCGTTAAACGCGAACGTGATCGGCCTGGTCAGCGGGTCGGCGCCGGCCATCGTGTACGCGGTGACGAACACCTCGGCCTTCGGCCGCAACCCCTCGAACTTGCCGTCGTTGGTCACCTCTTCGCGCAGCACCACGGTGCCGGTCGTGGCGGTGTACGCCTCGCCGGAGGGCAGGGTGTGGGAGGTGGTGACCAGGTTGTCGGCAGGGGTGGCCGGCTTTGACTCTTCAGACATGAGGACCAATTATGGTCCGATTTCGACTGACATTTCCGGATCTGCGAAGCGCTCGTTCGGCACCGTCGCGTACCAGCCGGGCCGCCCCGGGTCGCGATCGTAGGGGTAGCCGCCCGTCTCCCGGTAGTACTCGGCGTACCGGGCGACCCGCTCGGGATCCAGCCGCACCCCCAGCCCCGGCCCCTCGGGCACGGCGATGGCGCCCTCCGAGTACGCCATCTTGCCGCCCTCGATCACGTCGTCCCTGAGCTGGTGGTAGTGCGCGTCGGCGGCGTAGGTCAGGTTCGGCAGCACCGCGCCCAGGTGCAGCATCGTCGCGAGCTGCACGCCCAGCTCCCCCGACGAGTGCACGGCCACCCCGAGCTGGAACGTCTCGCACACCCCCGCCGCCTTCACGCACGGCCTGATCCCGCCCCAGAACGTCGTGTCCAGCAGCACCACGTCGGCGGCCCTGCGCAGCACGTTCGAGGCGAGCTGCTCGAAGTTGACCACCACGGTGTTGGTCGCCAGCGGCACCCTGACCTGCTCGCGCACGGCCCGCAGCCCTTCGAGCCCCCAGACCGGGTCCTCCAGGTAGTCGTTGTTCAGGTGCTCGATGGCCCGCCCGAAGCGCAGCCCCTCGGCGACCGACAGCACGGCGTTCGGGTCGTACCTGAGCCGGTCGCCGGGGAACGCCTCGGCCAGCGCCCGGTAGCACTCCAGCTCGTAGTCCGGCGGGAACACGCCGCCCTTGAGCTTGTGCACGGTGAACCCGTGCGCCTGCTTGAGGCTCCTGGTGTGCTCGACGAGCTGCTCGGGGGTGCGGATCTCGGCGTGGCCGTCGGCGGCGTACCGGAAGAACAGGTACGAGGCGAACGGCACGGCGTCGCGCAGCCGCCCGCCGAGCAGGTCGCAGGCGGGCACCCCGAGGTGCTGCCCGACGAGGTCGAGGCAGGCGAACTCGATGGCGGCCAGGAGCTGCGTGCGGTTGTTGTAGAGCGAGGCCGTCGGGTTCGCGATCTTGAAGCGGAGCGCTTCGAGCTGGAACGGGTCGTGATCCTTCAGGTACGGCTTCAGCGCGCGGAAGGCCGCCTCGGCGCTCTCGCCCCCGCCGCCCATCTCCCCCAGCCCGATCAGCCCGTTGTCGGCCTCGACCTCGACGATCGTGCGGACGAACCGGCCCCAGTGGGCGCCGTTGCTGTGCCGCAGCGGCGCCTCCAGCGGGACCGCGACCGTGGTGGCCCGGATGTCTGCGATCTTCACTGGCGCGTCCCCCTGACGATCGCCACGCCGCACGCGGGCAGCGTCACCTCGGCTGTCTCGTGCCCCGGCCGCGAGACCCTGACCTCGACCGGCTCGGCGGCCAGCGACTGCAGCCGCACGCCGTCCCAGCCGAGCGAGGTGACCAGGACATCGGGGTGGTCCACCGACACGTACGTCTCCTCGCCGGCGGGGCTGTCGGTGATCAGCGCGCCGACGAACGGCTCGGTCAGCCCGGCCGCCGCCTCGGCCCCCAGCCGCCGGCCCGTGGCGCCGGCCCGCGAGGTCACCGCGTAGCGGAACGTGGTCTCGCCCTGCTGCTGCGCGGGGAAGTTGGTGTCCCAGATGTTGTTGAGCGCCCACGAGTAGACGGTGCCGTCCTCGTGGTCGAGCGTGGGCGGGAACGGCGCGTACGGCATGTGGATGGTGCCGAGCTGCACCAGCGGCGCTTCCAGGGTGGCCCAGGCGACGGTCAGCTCGGGGTCCTCGAAGGCGATCCAGTGCCGGATCGGCAGCATGTACGCGGCCGAGCCCGGCACCCGGGGCACGTCCGGCCCGCCGACGCCGCCGGTCAGCTCCCACGCGGTGGGCGGGCCCGCCGCGAACGGGAAGGCCAGGAAGACGGCCTCCTTGGCGGGGGTGCCCTGCTTGGCGAGCTGGTAGGTCAGGTCGAGGCGGGGCACGCCGTAGTGCAGCTCGACCGTGGTACGGATCCAGTCGGCGCCCTTGCCGCGCAGCTCCACGACCAGCTTCTCGCCGACGGCCGTGCGCCTGACCTCCTTGATCACGGCGTTGGTGCCGATGGCGCGGTCGCCGAGCAGGGTGCGGTCGTGCGCCCCCACGTGGCCCGACAGGTGGTTGAAGTGGGGGGCGGTGGCGTACTGGTCGTAGACGTACTGGCCGAAACCGGCCGCCGCGTCGCCGTTGACCAGCTCGCGGCCGGCCCGCTTGTCGAAGATCGAGGACAGGTAACCCTCGCGGACGTCGTAGGTCACGCGATAGAACTCGTTCTCGATCACGCCGTCCGTGGCGAGCGGGACCGGCTCGGGTGCCTGGCTCTCCCCCGGGACGACGTCCACCCGCACATAGCTGAATCCGGAAATCTCCGGCACGACGGCGTGGATGTGCCGGCCGATCGGGCGCGTCGGCCAGTCGTCCGGGTCCACCAGCTCCTCGTGGTGCGGCAACGGCTGCCCCGTCCGGGCGTCCACCAGCGCGATCGGCACGTCCACGCCCACCACGTCCCGGGGCAGGAAGGCCCGCACGACGTCCGTGCGCGCGTGCGTGCCCGGGTTGAACACCGCGAACGAGGCCAGCGCCCCGCCCTCGATGCCCGCCTCCGACAGCGCCGCGGCGAACCTGCGGACCCCCGCGTGCAGCAGGTCGGCCGCGTCGTCCTGGGCCGCGTACGCGCCCGACGACTTGCGCGTCCACTGCAGGCCGCCGGAGTCGCCCGCCTCCTCGGCGTCCTCCCAGGGGTTCGCCGCGCCCCACGTGTGCTCGTTGAACAGCGCGACCTTGTCATAGGCGGCGTCCACCTGCTCGGTCGCGTCCACGCCCGCCAGTGTGTGCAGCGTCTCGGCCACGCGCAGCGCCGACTGCGCCCGCCGTACGTAACCGAGGGGGCGCGCGCCCGAGCCGAGCCCGTCGGCCCACCAGTCGGTCCAGTCGCCCTCGTGCACGGCCAGCCGGTCGTGGTGGCGCGCCTCCACGTGCTCGAAGAAGTCGCTGTTCACGGCCGAGCGCAGGCGCGGATAGGCCCACTGCTCGTTCCACCGGCGGGCGATCGTCGCGGGCACGATCGACGGGCCCGCGTTGTCGGCGTGCGCCCCCTGCACGCGCAGGTGCAGCACGTCCAGCTCGTACGGCTCCTTCGGCGCGTCCGGCCCCTGCCAGCCGAACGTCCCCGGCCCGTACGGGTAACCCCGGGTGGCCAGCGCCGACAGGTAACGCGGCAGCAGGTCGTCGGCCAGCTCGTACGAGTCCGTCAGCCCGACCGTGTTGCCCTCCATGTACGCCATCCCGTGCGGCGTGTCCGTGAACCACACGAGTAGTTCGTTCCCGCTCGGCGCCCGCCACCGGAACGGCCGGGTCAGCTTGTCGCCGCCGTGCAGGTACGGCACGGACCGCCCGGCCCAGTTGTGCGCGGCGGCCAGGTAGCGCACCCCGGCCGCGTTGAGCGCGTCCACCAGCCCGACCACGGCGCCCGGCACGTCCGTGTGCATGGCCGACTTCGTGGCGAAGCCGTAACGCTCTTCGAGCTGGGCGGTGAAGCGGAGCTGCCGGTGCAGCTCCTCCGTCGAGCACGCCTCGGTGTGCAGCTGGAACGGCAGCGCCGTCACCTCGATCGAGCCCGCCCTGGCCAGCGCCGCGAACGAGTCGACCATCTCCCGGGGCCGGACCGCCAGCCACTTCAGCGCCGGCATCGACGACTCGACCGTCCAGCGGAACCTCGCGTCGTCCGGCCACGACGCGGTCTCCTCCGCCAGCCGCAGCGCCGCGTCGAGGTAGTCGAGGTGGTGGCGCAGCACCGTGCCCTGCGGATCGGTGTAGCCGATGTCGAGATGCGAGTGGTGCACCACGAACACGTGCCACTTGCGCTGCGGCGTCACCGTGATCCGCGCGCTGCCGACCACCCCGGCGTCGTCGCGGCACTCCAGCGTCAGCGTGCGCGGCGCGTCCACCTCGGGCACCAGCAGCGTCACGTCGCTGCCCGACGCGCTGTCCACGCCGACCAGCACGTGCGTCAGCGGCTCCGTGCTGGAGACCCGCACCGCCTGCCGGCCGTCATGAGTGAACAGCGGCAGCACCGCGACCCGCACCTCCAGCCCGCGCACGCTGATCACGGGCGTCGAGGTGTCGTCGCGCAGCGCCTGCCTGATCCCGTCGTAGTCGGGGCTCCCGAGGCTGCGCTGGAGCAACCGGCTGGTCATTGAACACTCCCTAGAGAAAGGCCCCTGGCGAACAGGCGCTGGGTGGCGAGGAACAGCACGACCGTCGGCAGCGAGACCACCAGCCCCGCCGCCAGGCCGACGGGGACCGGGGTGCCGGCGTACACGTCGGTCATCAGGCCCGCGATGGCCGTCATCACCGGCCGCACGTCCTCCGTCTGGGTGAGGGTGAGGCCGAAGATGAGGTCGTTCCAGATGAAGGTGAACTCGAGGATGAACACGGCCGCCAGCGCGGGCAGCGACATCGGCAGGTAGATGCGCCAGAAGACGCGGAAGGTCGAGGCGCCGTCCATGCGGGCCGCCTCGAAGATCGAGAACGCGATGCCGGAGTAGAAGTTGCGCAGCACGAACGCGGCCAGCGGCACGTTGATCGCCGTGTAGATGAGGATCAGGCCGAGGCGGCTGTCGTACAGACCGGCGTCGCTGTAGCCGACGAACAACGGCACCAGCAGCATCTGCGACGGGAAGACGGTGCCGCCGAAGATCAGCAGGAACCACCAGAACCCGTGCCGCAGCCGCAGCACCACGATCACGTATCCGGCCAGCGCCCCGATCAGCACGCCGAGCAGCGGCGAGACGACGCTGTAGAGCGCCGTGCTGGCCAGGCTGCCGCCGAGGTTCGCGCCCTCCACGGCCCGCCCGAAGTTCTCCAGCAACGCGAAGTCGCCCGACGGGACCCATGCGCTCGCCGGGTCGTACCCGCTCGCCGGGCGCGCGGCGTTCACCAGCAGCAGGTACGTCGGCCCGAGCCACACCAGCCCGAGCAGGATGAGCACAGCCCGCCTGATCACGTGGCCGTCACCTGCCTGCGCAGATACAGGTACGACGCCA
This sequence comes from Nonomuraea composti, assembly GCF_012034275.1. NCBI lineage: Bacteria > Bacillati > Actinomycetota > Actinomycetes > Streptosporangiales > Streptosporangiaceae > Nonomuraea > Nonomuraea composti. The sequence goes on from NZ_JAATEP010000087.1 coordinate 15,014, forward strand.
GCCCCGTCACGACCGTCAGCAGCACCGCGACCGCCGAGCCGTAACCGTAGTCGCTGGCCACGAACGTCTCCTTGTACATGGTCACCGCCAGCGTCTCCGAGTTGCGCCCGGGACCGCCCTGCGTGAGCACCCACACGATGTCGAACGTCTTCAGGCTCGACACCAGCGCCAGCCCCACCACGACCGCCGTCAACGGCCGCATGAGCGGCCAGATCACGTGCCGGAACAGCCGCCAGCCCGACGCGCCGTCCAGCCGCGCCGCCTCGATCGGCTCCCTGGGGATCGACTGCAGCCCCACCACGAACAGCAGGCAGTTCACGCCGAGCTGCTGCCACGTCCAGACCGCGAGCATCGCGAACGTGTTCGCCGGCGCTTCTTGCAGGAACGCGGTGTCCACGCCGAGCAGCACGTTCGCGATGCCGTCGTGGGACAGCACCGGGCTCCACACCATGGCCAGGCCCGCGCCGCTCAACGCGTACGGCAGCATGAACGGCACCCGGAACCACGCGCCGCCCCTGATGTCGTACGAGAGCACCGCCACCAGCAGCCCGAGCCCGACCGGCAGCACCATCGTGCCGATCACCCAGATGAGCGTGTTGCGGGTCGAGGTGAGCAGCGCCGCGTCGTCGAACAGCTTGGCGAAGTTGGCCAACCCCGCCCAGACCGGCGGCTCCAGACCGTCGTAGCGGGTCAGGCTCAAGTAGGCGGTCCACACGAACGGCGCGTACAACAGCACCGCGACCAGCAACGCCGCCGGCGCCACGTACCCGTACCTGAACCGCCCGAGCATCGGCTGACGCGTCACTGGTGCGTGCTCCAGTACTCGTCCGCCTCCTTCTGGATGGTCTCCAGAACCTCCTTGTACGTGCCCGGCTCGGTGACGAACTTGCCGAACCCGTCGAGCGCGGCCGTCAGTATCTGCGGCGGCGTCGCCTCGAAGTAGCGGTTGACCAGGCGGTACTTGCCGCCGCCCGCGTCCTTGGTGACCGCGCCGAGCGCCGGGTCGGCGATCGTCACCTTCGGGTTGGCGCTCACGTCACCCCGGCTCGTCGCCCACTTCTCCTGCGCCTGCGCGGTCGTCCACCACTTCAGGTACTTCATGCTCGCGTCGGGATCGGCCGCCTTCGCCAGCGAGCACAGCGGCCCGCTCTCGAAGATCATCGACGTCTTGGGCAGCGCCGGGTTCACGTTCGGGATGACGAAGAAGTCGTAGTCGGTGCCGGCCTTCATGCTGCGCGTCGTCATGCTCGTGTTGAACCACGTGCCGAACGACACCATCGCCGCCTTGCCGGTCTTCAGCACGTCGCCGGGGTCGGTCTTGTCGCCCGGGTTGATGAAGTAGCCGGCGTCGATGAGCTGCTTCCACCGCTCCATCACCTGCACCACGCCCGGGTCGGTGTACTTGGCCTTGCCGGTGGACAGGCGGTCGTACAGGTCGGGGTCGGTGCCGGCCATGAGCTGCTCGAACCAGACGAACGAGAACAGCACGCTGGTGTGGTAGAACGCCTTCACGCCGTTCTTCTTCAGCGTCTCGGCGGTCTTGACCAGGTCGTCCCAGGTCTGCGGGGGCTTCAGGTCGTACTTGTCGAAGATCTTCTTGTTGTAGAACATGCCCCAGTAGGCGACGTTCATCGGCACGCAGTACTGCTTGCCGCCCACCGTGTAGTACGGGGCGAGGTCCGGCGACAGGTCGCCCGCCTTGATCGCCTCCTGCCAGACGGCCGTGGTGTCGGCCACCTGCTTCTGCTTGACGATCTCCTCAAGCATCCCCCCGGTCTGCCAGGTGAACAGGTCGGGCTTGACGTTCGTGCGGAACGAGGCCTTGATGAACGCCTGGTACTGCGCCGAGTCCGTGTATCCCGTCGGCTTCATGCCCAGGCCGATGCTCTGCTTGGACAGGGCGCCCATCTCGTCGAAGTACTTCGTCCACGCGCCCTTGTCGTTGTAGAGGGTCAGCTCGGTCTTCTTCTGGGGCGTGCCGGCGCCGTTGCCGCCGCAGGCGGCCAGGACGAGCGCCGCCACGCCGAGCGTGGCCACACGTGACCGGTGCATGGGCCGGCCTCCTTGGTTCTATTCGGGGGGTTGCATCCTGTGCTCGATGACGGTCTTGACGTCCGCCAGGTGGGCCCGCATGCGCTGCTCGGCCCGCGCCGCGTCGCGCGCCTCGATCGCCGCGAGGATCTCCAGGTGCTCCTCGTGGTCACGGCGGCGGTCGTCGAAGATCTGCAGGATCTCGCGCTGCTCCGGCCCGTGGACCGTGAGCAGCGAGTCGACGACCTCGTGCAGGACGCTGTTGCCCGCCATCCGGGCGGTGGCCCGGTGGAAGGTCATGTTCGCGTCGTGCAGCTCGGCGTCCTCGCCGCGCAGGTGCCTGGCGGCCTCGTCGAGGGTCTGCCTGAGCGCCGCCAGCTCCTCGCTGCCGGCGTGCTCGGCCGCCAGCGCGGCCAGCGGCGGCTCGATGAGGATCCGCGCGTCGAGCAGCTCCAGGAGCTGGGCGGCGTGGATCTCGCGCATGTTGGGGTTGGGCAGGACCAGCCGCTCGATCGCGGCGCCGACGTAGATGCCGGAGCCGTGCCGCAGCTCGATGGCCCCGGTGGCCTCCAGCCTGCGCAACGCCTCGCGCAGCGTCGGGGTGGTGACGGCGAAGCGCTGGGACAGCTCCCTGGTCGAGGGCAGCCTGTCGCCGGGCCGGTGCCCGCCCGTACGGATGAGCTCCAGCATGCGCTCTGTCAGAGCGTCGGAAAGCGTGGGCCGCGCTACCTCGGACATATCAAGTGATCTAATCACTTAACGGGCACGGCGTCTACGCGTTCGCGTGCTTCTTGACGCCTACTTCTTGATGAGCTGCATCATCAGATGGATCACTTCTTGATGGGCTCCACCCTCAGATCGATCACTTCTTGATGAGCTCCATCATCAGGTCGATCTGCCCCTTACGGGAGGTCTGGACCTGGGCGGCCCACTTCTGCACCTCCGGGTTCGCCCCGCCCGACACCTCGGCGGCGGCCATCTGCACGGCGTCGTCCTGGTGCGCGATGAGCAGGTTGCACAGGTCGTACTCGAAGTTCCTGGACCGCTTGAGCGCCTGGATCTGCTTGACGTCCGTCTCCGGCATCCCGCCGTGATGGTCGTGCGCGCCCGCTGAGGCCGGAGTAAGGGGCTGGTCCCAGGAGTGCAGCCAGCGCAACATCATCTCGACCTCGCTCTGCTGGGTGCTCTCGATGGCGGCGGTCAGCGTCTTGAGCTCGGGGTCGGTGGCGCGGGCGGCGCCCAGCCTGGCGATCTCGATGCCCTGGCGGTGGTGCTGCACCATCATCTGGACGAACATCACGTCCTCGGCGTTCACCGGCGGCCCGTCGTCGGGCGGGGCGCAGGCGGCGGCCAGCAGGAGGCTCAGACCCGCAAGGAACCGTCTTCCGCGCACCGGCCCTCCTCTGGTTATTAGGAAACCTTCCTAAGAGTTGACCAGATCGGCTCACGGCGCAACCGCCCATTTCAGGGTTTCCTCCGTGTGGTGCTCGGCGATGCCCCGCATGAAGGCCCGGTCCGGGAAGTCCCCGTCCAGCAGGAGCAAGGGGCCCGCGACCAGCGACAAATGCTGGGCGAGCCGATAGAGGCGCACCCTGCGCTCGTCCAGGCCGTCCTCGCTGAGGCGGGCGTAGTGGTCACCGAAGCGGATCCGGAGGAAGACGTGCTCCCACTCGACGTCGAAGAACATCGCACCCTCGATGTCGATCAGCACCGGCCGGTCGTCGTCGTCGACCAGGACGTGATCGGGGCCCAGCTCACCGTGGATCAGGCCGTGATCCGTGCGCGGCTCGATGCCCGCCGCCAGCTCCCGCAGCCTCCCCTCCAGCTCGGCGGCCACCTCGCCGATCCGCCCGACCCGGGACGCCGCCTCCGCCAGATCCCGCAGCGCCCGCTCCAGCACGATCTCCGAGGCGGGCCGGTCGATGCCCTGGCCGCTCTCCACGAGAGCCACCTTCCCCAGCCGGGCCGACCGGCACCGGGCCATCGCCCGCAGGCTCCGCGCCAGCCCCTCCACAGGCTTGCTGTCCTCGCGGCCCAGGCGCGCTTCCAGGGTGCCGCCACGCACGTCCTCGATCACCGCCACGTCGGCCGGATACAGCGCGCCGCTGTCGTCGGCGAAGTAGAGATCGGGCACCCGCACCCCCACAGAGCTCAGCCGTTCGTGCGCGGCCTTGAAGAGGTGCAGCCCGCTGCCGTGCGCGAACGGCTCCCGGCTCTCCACGCGCGCCTGATCCCAGTAGTCCTCGTCTTCGGACCAGGCGTAGAGCACGGCGGTGGGGCCGGCATCCTGGAAGAAGAGACGGTAGACCCCCTTCTTCGAGCCGCCCGCGAGCCGCTCGACGCGATCCAGGCGGCGGCCCTCGAAGACCTCGTGGGCGAGGGCGGCCAGCTCCGCCCGCCCCGCGAACCGCCGCCCCGTCACAGCGACCGCTCCAGCCGGCACCGCACGGGCCCGAAGCCGACGCTCGCCTCGCCGGTGGGTGGGTGAAAGAATTCGGGGCGCTGCTCGACGCGCATGTTCGGCCTGGTGCCTGCCGTAGCGGCGGGACGGGTGTCCATCCGCCGATCTTCGCGTGCGGCGCGGGCTCTTGGCCATCGGTTTTGTCCGTTGACATGAACTTAGGTCGAGGTTGCACGCTTGATCACATGGGAAGCTTCGAGATCGGCGTCATCCTGCCGGGAGTCGCCGTACAGCGCCGGGACCGTCTCACCCTGACGGAGGCCGCCAGGCATGCCGAGCAGGCCGGGCTCGACGCGGTGTGGCACGGCGATCACCTCGCCGTCGGCGGCCCCGTGCTGGACGCGCCCATCGCCCTGGCCACCGCCGCCGCGGCCACCACCCGCATCAGGATCGGGACCAGCGTGTTCATCCCCGCCATCCGGCCGCTCGTGTGGGCGGCCAAGCAGGTGGCGACCCTGCAGTACGTGTCGGGTGGGCGGCTCGTGCTGGGGGTCGGGTCCGGCGGCGGGGCCGAGCAGTGGGCGGCGGCCGGGGTGCCGTACGGCGAGCGGGGGCGGCGTACGGACACCGCGCTGGAGCTGTTGCCGCGGCTGCTGGCAGGTGACCCTGTCGTGCTGCCGGATGCCGTGGGCGCCCGCCCGCCGGCACAGCCCGAGCCCGACGCTGACGCCCGCCCATCCGCCCAGCCTGGACCAGCCGCTGACACGCGCCGACCCGTTCCTGACGCTGACACGCGCCGGGCCTATCAATCCGCACGTGACGCCCGGCCCGATCAATCCACACCGACCGCCGATGCGGGCCTGCCCGTCCAGCTGGCCCCTGCGGTCGCCATGCCGCCGGTGTGGGTCGGGAACGCGTCGGCGGCGGCGATCCGGCGGGCCGGCCGGCTGGGGGACGGCTGGTTCCCGTCCCTCATCTCGCCGCAGGAGGTCATGCGCGGCCGGGACAGGCTGGCGGAGCTCGCGGCCTCGTACGGACGCCCCGCGCCCGTCATCGCCATCGGCGGAGCCGCGTTCGTCGGCGGCGGACCCGGCGCCCAGGCCGAGATCGCGGCCGGCATCAGCGGCGGCTACGGGCGGCCGCTGGAGGAGGTCGCCGAGCTCCCGCTCACGGGACAGCAGAAGGAGGTCGCCGAGCGGCTGGCCGAGTACCGCGCGGCCGGGGCGAGCCACGCGGTGCTCGGGATCTCGGGCGGGGACTGGCGGTCGCAGGTGGAGCTCCTGGCCGAGGCGAAGTCCCTCATGCAGAGCTGACACCCGCACCCTGGCGGCGGAACTGGTCCCGACGATGACGGCCCCGCCGACCCGCACCCCCGCCACGCTCCGGAAGGTGATCTCGGTTGCGCGTGCCCCACCCACTCCAGCAAGATCCCTCTCACGATCTCCCCCCGACGACAAGGGAGCGGCGATGAGGAGGCGGCACAGGCATGGATTTCACCGTTGAGTACGAGCCCACTCCCGACCAAGTGGTGGGCGCGATCGAGCGGGCACTGAAGCACCAGATCAAGGCCCTGCTGTGGCTGTTCCCGGCCTTCCTCGCCGTGGCCGGCGCCGTCTTCCTCCTGCTCGGCACCATCGGCCTCGGCTTGGGCCTGCTGGTGGCGGCGGCCGTCGTCCCGTTCGTGATGCCCTGGTCGCTGCGCCGGGCGGCGCGGAAGCAGGTGCCGCACCTCTGCGTCCCGACCACCCTGCACGTGACTGACGACGGCTACGAGAGCCGCTCCGAGAAACTCACCACGTCGGCCCGCTGGTCGTTGTTCTCGCGGGTGGTCGCGACCCCCGACTTCTGGCTGTTCTTCGTCAACAACCAAGCCACCGGCTTCCTCCCGAGAAACGCCTTCACCCCGGAACAACAGGCCGAACTCGACGCCCGGCTGTCCCCGCTGACGAGCCCGCGCAAAGCCTCCACCGCCTAACGCCCGCGCCGCAGGGTCAGGGACTGGAACCGGCTCTCATCAGCTCCGACGGCGTGAAAGTCCACGATCTCGAAGAACTCGCGGGCGAATCCCTGCAGCCGCTCATCACTACGGACCTGGAAGGCACCCCGCCGGACCAGCCGATGGATCTGCGAGCCGTTGGATTTCTTACAAGAGCCGGCACCCCCTGGCACGCCAATATGGACACTCCCCGATGAACAGGAGTGAGCCTCATGGGCAAGGTGGTCTTGTACAGCTCGGTGTCGGTCGACGGCTTCATCGCGGACGAGAACGACCAGCCCGGACCGCTGTTCGACTGGTTGTCCAACGGCGACGTCCCCCTGGATGACTCCGGGGGGATCAGGGTGTCGCGAGCGTCCTACGACCACACCCGCTCGTACTGGGACGAGATCGGCGTGACCGTCGTCGGCCGCCACGTCTTCGACATGACGGACGGCTGGGGCGGCAAGCCGCCGAGCGGCATCGACCATGTGGTCGTCGTGACCCACCGCCCCATGCCCGAAGGCTGGGACCCCAACGCGCCGTTCCACTTCGCCAACAGCATCGAAACCGCCATGGCCAGGGCCCAGGAGCTGGCGGGCGACCGTACGGTAGAGGTGGCGGCCGGCGACGTCGGCGGCCAGGTGCTGGCCGCGGGCCTCGTGGACGAGATCGCCATGGACGTCGTACCCGTGGTGTTCGGAACGGGCAAGCGCTACTTCGGCTCGGTCGACGCCCAACACCTGCTGGAGAACCCGCACGTGGTGATCCAGGGCAACCGCGTACTCCACCTGCGCTACCGCGTCCGCCACTGACCACCCGGGCCGGCCCTCACCGCCCTGCCCCGTCCCCGTACTGGACGGCTCCCACCGTTCAACAGCAGAAGACGAACGAAGGCCCTCCGTGAGGATCACGGAGGGCCTTCATCATGGAGCCGCCTTGGGGATTCGAACCCCAGACCCCTTCATTACGAGTGAAGTGCTCTGGCCGACTGAGCTAAGGCGGCGTGCGCTGTGCAGCGTGAAAGAGTCTACAGGAGCCCGAGGGGTTCTCGCTCCCATCGATCACCCGATGCCCGGACAGACCATACCTGCAGGCGCGCGGTCAGGCTCGGACGAAGTGTCGCACGACACACCGGCCGCACGCTCCCGCTTCGTCCGGCACCGAACCCGAAGAGCACGCCCGCCCCTCACACGGCACCACGCCCGAAGCGCATGCCGCTCGTCGTACGGCACCACGTCGGAAGAGCACGCCCGCCCCTCACATGGCACCACGCCCGAAGACCAGCCGCCCCTCACACGGCGCCACGCCGGAAAGCATGCTGCGCGTCGTACGGGCCACGCCCGGAGCGCATGCCTGCGCCTCGTAGTGCGCACGGCAAGGACGCGTCACACGAGCTGCCCTCACGAGCCATGCGGGCCCCCCGGGGAGGCGTCGCACGAGCGTGTCCGTAAGCGCCAGGAACGCCCCTCACAGACCCGGTGACGTGCTACACCTCATCCCCCGGCTCGCCCCCGTAAGCCGCGTCATGCGCCTTTCGAGGCCCGCACACGCTAGCCCGCGAACACGAGCACCTCCGCCCCCCGTCGTTGAGCCGCACCACCACGGAGTCCGACGGCACGTTGTGGCCCATTACCGTCCCGGCTCCCTGCGGGGTGTCGACGCTGGCCCCCACCCGGGGGGCTGAGGCGCGGAACTCCTGGTAGAGGGGGTGTTCGTACTTCAGGCAGCACATGAGCCGGCCGCATGCCCCCGCGATCCGCAGCGGGTTGACCGGCAGCTCCTGGTCTTTGGCCATGCGTACGGAGACGGGCTCGAAGTCCTTGAGGAACGTGGCGCAGCACAGGTCACGGCCGCAGGGGCCGATGCCGCCCTGGAGGCGGGCCTCGTCTCTCGGGCCGATCTGCCGCAGCTCGACCCTGGCCCGGAGGTTGCGGGCCAGGTCGCGTACGAGAGCGCGGAAGTCGACCCGGTGCGGCGCGGAGAAGTAGACCGTGTAGACGTTGTCCTGGTCGAGGTAGTCGATGCCGACGACCTTCATCGGCAGCGTGTGTCGTTTGATCAGCCGCTTGGACACACTGCGTGCCTCGGCTCTGCGGCGTTTGTTCGTTTCGTCCCGCGTCAGGTGCTCCTCGCCGGCGATGCCCGCGCACACCGGCAGCCCGTCGATGTCTTCGCTCGTGTACTGCGGGGCCCACACGCACTCCGCCACCTCCGGACCCGAGTCCGTCGGGACGAGCACCTTGTCGCCCACTTTGGGGCTGTGCTCGCCGGGGTCGAGGTAGTAGAGCCTCCCGTAACGGGTGAAGCTCACGGCCATGATCATTCCCATGGGCTCGAGCTCGCCTCCTGACGGCCTAGGGGGTTCGGACGGCCTTCTCTGTCAGATTACGTGTGTCCGTACACCGGAAGTCAGGGGCGGGCGTGTGGATGTCGCCCCATCACGCACCCCCGGGGCATACCGTCCTGTCCGGCAGATACAACCCGAAATCGGCGTGCAGCGCCGCTCGCTCGTCGATGCACCAGTGGCTCACGACCTGAGCGACGCCGGGCTGCCGCTTCAGCTTGTCGACCAGGGCCCACGCCGGGGCATCGGACTTCAGTCTGATCCTGAACGACTGAGGCATGTCCTGGACGCGGGTCGCCTCGACGAGCGCCTTGTTGTCCTTGAACGCCTGCTTGAAGTTCTCGTACGCGGCCGCCTGGTCCTCGAAGACGACGTCCTTCACCTCCGGCATCTGCTGGATCGTCTGCTGGATCGCCTTCACCTGGTCGGCAGTGGCCGCCACCCCCTTCTTGCCGCTCCCGGACTTCGGAGCGCAGGCCGGCAGACTTGTGCCGGCCGTGCACAGGAAGACGTTGACGTCCGTTTTCTGCCCCTTCTGCACCGCCGCCATGGCGTCGGCGCTCTCAGCGTGATCGATGACGGCCGCCACCCCGCCCGCCTTGAGGAACGCCGACGTCACCTGCCGGCGGTCGGCGCCCTGGCGCAGCTTCACCTGGTAAGACGGCGGCAGGTCCGCGGGCCGGACGGCGTCGAGCAGCGCCTGGTTGCCCGCGTAGCGCTCGCGGAAGTCGTCGTAGGCGGTGGCCTGGCTCACCCACTGGCTGGCGGCGATCTGCGACTGCTGCTCCCGCAGCACCCGCTCGATCATGTCGCGTTGCTCGGGGCCGGCCGCCGCCGTGCAGCCCGTCTCCTTCGGTGCCGTCGCCGTGCACAGGAACACGGTCACATCGGCGTCGGCCCGCGAGAACACGCTCGCAGCCGTCAGCTGATCCCTGCCGCCTTCCGCGCCGCCGACCGCCAGCACGGCGACCGCCGACCCCGCGACCGCCACGGCGACCGCCGCCGTCACCAGGCGGTAGTCCATGCGGAACCGCCGCCGCTCAGGCACCCGCAGCGGCCGCAGCGCGCTCTGGTCCACCGCCGCACCCGCCTCGGCGAGCGCCTCCCGCAACCTGTCTTCCACCGGGCTGTTCATGAATGATCCTCCCCAAGCGCTCGGCCGAGGGCCTTCAGCCCTCGCGCGATCGTCGACCTGGCCGTGCTCGCGCTGATCCGCATCGTCTCGGCGATCTCCTGGTCAGCGAGATCGAAGTAGTAGCGCAAGGTCAGGGCCTCGCGCTGCCTGCGTGGCAGCCGGCGCAACGCGAGCAGCACCTCGCGCCGCTCCTCCCCCATCAGCACGGCGCTCTCCGCCGACCACACCGGCGGCTCGTACGGCAGCGCCCGCCGGAACACCGTGGCCCGCCTGCGCAGCACCGACCGGCACCCGTTGAGCACCGCCGACCGCACGTAGACCAGCGCCTTGTCGGCGTCGCGCAGCCTGGCCCGGCCGGCGTGCGTGCGTGCGAACGCCTCCTGCACGACGTCTTCGGCGGTGGCCTGATCGCCGACCATGATGAGGGCCAGCCGCACCAGGCCGACATGGTGCTCGGCGAAGATCGACGCTACGTCGACCCGCCGCCGGGCGAGATCTTCCTGCTGGGTGAGTAGTTCGACTTCCACGTAACAGAGACGTTCGGCGGCCTCGTCTGCTGCTCGGGTCACTCAGTTATCTTCGGCCCCTACCCAACTCCGACCGCCCGCCGCGCCCCACCGCAACCGGACCGCCCACCGCAACCGGACTGCCCGTCGCGCCCTGCCGCAACCGGACCGCCTACCGCGCCCCGCCGCAACCGGACCGCCGCCCGCGCCCAGCCCACGGCGCCGCGCGCCTCTAGTGCCCAGTGCCCTCCGTGAAGGACAGGCGCCGTGGTCAGGGCCGCAGCGCCAGCATCATCGCCTCGACGGCCATCTGCGGGTTGACGTTCGCCGCCAGCCGTTCCCTGCACTGCATGATCGCGTCGATGCGCCGCAGCGTCTCCTCAGGCGTGGACGACTTGGCGAGCTGATCCAGGTCGAACCGCAGGTCGTCGTTGGCCAGCTCCACCCCCGCCGCCGCGAACTGCATGGCCAGCACGTCCCGGTAGAACGAGACCAGCTCCAGCAGCGCCGCGTCCAGCGAGTCGCGCTTGATGCGGGTGGCGCGCGACTTCTGCCGGTCCTCCAGCTCCTTGAGCGCGCCCGCCCCGCCGCGCACGAGGCCCCGGTTGAGCCCCTTGCCGGTGGACCCCTCGCCGTACAGCTTGCGCAGCTCGGAGGTCTCGCTCTCGTTGAGCGCGGTCGTGGCGGCGGCGGCCTCCTCCTCGGCGGTCTTGACCAGGCGCTCGGCGGCGGACACGCACTCGCCGACGCCGGTCAGGGAGCGCGGGATGCTCAGCACCGCCTCGCGCCGCGCCCGGACGCCCTCGTCGAGCGCCAGCGCGCGGGCCCGGCCGATGTGCCCCTGCGCGGCCCGTGCGGCGAACCTGGCGGTCTCCCACGGCACGCTGTGGCGGGTGGCCAGCACGTGGGCGACGGCCTCGGTGCCGGGCGTGGTGAGGTTCACGAGGCGGCAGCGCGACCTGATGGTGATCATCATGTCGTCGGGGGCGGGCGCGCACAGCAGCCAGACCGTACGGGGCGGCGGCTCCTCGATGGCCTTGAGCAGGGCGTTCGCGGCGGATTCCGTGGCCCGGTCGGCGTCCTCGAACAGGATGACCCGCCACCGCCCCTGCGTCGGCGCCCCGGCGGCCCGCAGGATCAGCTCGCGGGTCTGCTTGACGCTGTAGGACAGGCCCTCGGGGCGTACGGACTCGAGGTCGGGGTGGGAGCCGATGAGCACCTGGTGGCACTGGTCGCAGTGGCCGCAGCCGCCGTCGGGGCACAGCAGCGCGGCGGCGAAGGCGCGGGCGGCGTCTTCCCTGCCGGAGCCGGGCGGGCCGGTGAACAGCCAGGCGTGCGTCATGCCGGCGCCGCGCCCACCCGCGACGACCTCGCCGGCCGCCGCCGCGGCCCGCGACAGCACGGCGATCGCCTGGTCCTGCCCCACGAGGTCATCGAAAACCGTCACGACCGTAAGGCTAGTTGCACTTCGCCTCGCGAGGGGACGGCAAAGCGCGGATCGAGCTGGTCACGGAGCGAGCCACGCGCGGATCGAGCTGGTCGCGGAGCGGGCCGGTTCCGGATCGGGCTAGTCGCGGATGGCGGGCATCGTCCCCGTGGCGTCTTCCGACTCGCGCGGGACGGGGTCGGGCAGGATCTCCCTGATGCGGTCTTGGATCTGCCGGGTGACGACGTCTTGGGGCAGCGTGCCGTCGACGACGAGGTAACGCTCGGGCGCTGAGGCCGCCAGCGCGCGGAACTCCTTGCGCACCCGCTCGTGGAACTCCATCGGCTCGGACTCGATGCGGTCGGCGGCCCCGCCGAGCCGGGTCAGCCCCACCTCGGGCGGCGTGTCGATGAGCACGGTCAGGTGCGGCACGAGCCCGCCTGTGGCCCAAGCGTTGATCTTGGACACGTCGGCGGGGTCGAGCGCCCGCCCGGCGCCCTGGTAGGCCAGCGACGAGTCGACGTAGCGGTCGGTGATGACGATCGAGCCCCGGTAGAGGGCGGGCCTGATCACCTTCTCGACGTGCTCGGCCCGGTCGGCGGCGTACAGCAGCGCCTCGGAGCGCGCCGACAGGCCGCGCTCGGCCGCGTCGAGCAGGATGGCGCGCAACCGCATGCCGACCTTGGTGGAGCCGGGCTCGCGGGTCTGCACCACGTCGTAGCCCTGGTCGCGCATCCAGATGGCGATCATGCGTGACTGGGTGGTCTTGCCGGACCCCTCGCCGCCCTCGAACGCGATGAACAGCCCGGGCACGTGCTCGGCCGCCTCGGTGGGGAACCGCTCGCCGCGTACGGCCGCGAGGAGGTCGGCCGCCAGGGAGACGCCCTTCCTGTCGTCCATCTGCCGCAGCGCCAGCAGGCCGACGCCCACGGCGAGCGCGCCGCCGATCACCAGCACCAGGTTGGTGCCGTCGAAGCGGTAGCTGAACTCGCCCAGCCCCAGCGTGTGCAGCCCGAACAGGGCGGCCAGCGGGTTGGCCAGGGAGACCACCAGCAGCAGCGTGACCCGCGCGGTCGACTGCAGGAACGAGAACGTGCGGCCGCGCAGCGCGTCTTCGACCTCCAGCCCGATCAGCGTGTAGCCGATGATCCAGGCGATGCCCGCGCACGCGCCGAGCACCACGGTCAGCATGACCACGATCACGAGGTTGTGCACCAGCGCGATCGCGACCAGCACCACCCCGGCCACGGTGATCGCCAGCCCGAACAGCCGCCGCCGCGACAGCTCGCGCAGCAGCCTGAGCCCGAAGAACATGCCCAGCGCCATGCCGACGAAGACGGCGCCGAACACCACGCCGTAGGCCGCGTCGCCGCCGCCGAGCGCCTCGACGTAGACCTTGGCCACGCCCACCACCGCGCCGCCCGCGGCGAACGCCCCGAGCATGCCGATGACCAGACCGCGCACCAGGCGGTTGCCGCCGACGAAGCGCCAGCCCTCGACGACCTGCTTGAGCACGGAGGGCGTGGAGATGGCGCCGTCGCGCTTGGGGATGTCGCGCAGGGTGAAGATGAGGAAGGCCGAGACGAGGTACGCGCAGGCGTTCACGACCAGCGCCAGCCCGGTCGCGTCGCGCCCCAGCGGGAACGGCACGATGCCCGCGATCAGGTCGCCGGCCACCGAGAGCGCGGCGAAGAGCATGGCCGCGACGGGCGCGGTGCCGTAGGTGACCAGCAGGTTGAGCTGGTTGGCCTGCTCGAGCTGCGCCTTGGGCACCAGGTTGGGGACCGTGGCCTCCTTGGCCGGCACCCAGAACAGGTTCACGCATTCGACCAGGACGGTCGCGATGATGACCCACTGGTAGTTGTCGACGAACGGGATCGACAGCACCACGGCGAACCTGGCGAGGTCTGCGCAGAACATCGTCAGCCGCCGGTCGAACCGGTCGGCGAACACGCCCGCCAGCGGCCCCAGCAGCACGGCCGGCAACATCTTGGCCACGAACACGCCGCCGACGGCCAGCGACTGCACGCGGTAGTCACCCTGGGTGAGGTTTCCCGCGAGGGCGGTCAGGGCCAGGAGGTTGAGCCAGTCGCCCAGGCTGCACACCGACATGGCGGTCCAGAGCCGTCGGAACGGCGCATTGGCCAGCACATGAGTCGGGCGGCTTCGGCCAGGGGCAGTCATGATTTCAGCGTATCCAGGTGTTGACCGGAAGTGGGTGGACAAGAGACGAGCCGGATATCCCCGGCTGCTCGTGGCCGAGGGTATTACGGGAACGACCCGGAGCGCAGGTTACACACCTCGAATAGGGCCCCAAAAACATCATCAATTCATAACTCCGGACTCTTGCCGCGCCTCTTCGACCAATGGTTGCCAGGCGCCCCTGATGTCGTCGGGAAGAACCAGCTCGTCCCACAGGTCGATCAGCAGCACGCCGTCGACGTGACCCAGCAGCTCGCCCGGCCCGCCGCCGCACAGCAGCGCGGTGTAGGCCGCCCGCCGCTCGTCACGGTCGGACAGGTCGTAGACGCGCTCGCCGAGCCGCAGGACGCCCAGCGCCTGCGCCACCGGCAGCCGCCGCAGCCGGCTGGGCACGTGGAAGACGCGCCCGTCGGCGCCCACGTGGGCCGCGCACTCGACTTTGGGCTCCAGCACCAGCCGGAACCCGGCCGCGTCGAGGATGCGCCCCGCGGTCTCCAGCGTCGGCGACTTCCTGCCGTGTTCGTAGGCCGACAACGTGGTGCGCGACGTGCCACTCACGCTGGCCAGCGCCTTCTGGTTGAGGCTCGCGGCATGCCTGGCCTGCCTGAGCAGCAGCCCGCCGCGCCTGGCCCAGAAGGCGACCTCCTGGCCCAGCACCCGCTCCACAGGCGAGGAGACCACGAACCACCTCCGCAAAGTATCCGGACGGATACTCTACGCCATCATGGCGCCACGTGACCACCGGATTACCAGAAGTCAGCCACCCAATTCCAGCAGGGTGATCTCGGGCGGCGCTCCGACGCGTACCGGAGGGCCCCAGAAACCCGCTCCCCTGGTGACGTACACCTGCGTGCCGCCCACCCTGGCCAGCCCCGACACGACCGGCTGCTGCAGCCCCACCACCAGGTTGAACGGCGCGATCTGCCCGCCGTGCGTGTGCCCGGACAGCTGCAGGTCGACGCCGTGCCGCGCGGCCTCGTCCACCTGGATCGGCTGGTGCGCGAGCAGCACCGTGGAGCGGCCGGTGTCGCGCCCGCCGAGCGCCTTGCCGAAGTCGGGGCCGTCGCCGCTGGCGGCGCCGCCGACGTCGTTCACGCCCGCGAGGTCGAGCACGGCGCCCTGGTGGCCGATCTCGACGCGCTCGTTGCGCAGGGAGCGTACGCCCAGCTCCTTGAGCTCCTCGATCCACTCGCCGGGGCCCTCGGCGGTGAAGTACTCGTGGTTACCGGTCACGAAATAGGCCCCGTAGCGGGACTCGAGGCTCTTCAGCGGTCGCGCCAGCGCCCCGAGCTGGGCCACGGTCCCGTCCACGAGGTCGCCCACGATCGCCACCACGTCGGCCTCGAGCCCGTTGATCATCCGGACGATCCGCTCGGTGTGGCCGATGCCCGTGAGCGGCCCGAGGTGGATGTCGCTGACCACGGCGAACCGCAGGCCGTGCAGCCGCGGGTCCAGCTTCGGCAGCGCGACCCTGACCCGCTCGATCACGGGGTCGCCGAGCGCGCTCGACATGCCGTACCCGACCGTGGCCAGCGCGCCCGCCCCGGCGATGGCGGCGGTGGTCCGCCCGAAAAAGAGCCGCCTGCTCAGGTCGGGCACGGGCACCGGCTCCGGCTCGGACGGGGACGAGACGGGCGCCGGCTCCGGCTCGGACGGGGACGAGACGGGCGTCCCCCCGCCCACCGTCACCGGGACGGGCGCCGGCACCCGCTCCCGCCGCTCGGCCCTGCGCAGCGACGCCGCCGCCACCGCCCGCGGCACCTCCAGCACCACGAGGATGACGACCAGGTAGAACATCAC
>NZ_JAATEP010000088.1:0-30798 GCF_012034275.1 Nonomuraea composti
ACCAGCTCGCCACGAACACCGTCGCGGGCGTGCAGGCCGACCAGAACCTGACCGTCGTGTCCGGCGGCGGCCTCGGCTACTACGGCTTCCAGATCAACATCGGCAACGCCAAGGGCTCCACCGAGAAGCCCGGCCCGATCGACACGCCGCTCGGCAAGAGCCCGCAGCTCCGCGAGGCGTTCGAGCTGTCGCTCGACCGCGACGCGATCAACAAGGCCGTCTACAACGGGCTGCACCAGGTGGACTGCTACCCCGTCCCGGTGGACAGCCCGTACCGGCCGAAGGACCTGACCTGCCCCAAGCGGGACCTGGCCAAGGCCAAGCAGCTCGTGCAGGCCTCCGGCGTGGCCACGCCGATCCCGGTCACCCTCGCCACCCCGAACGACGCCGTCAACCAGCGCCTGGCGCAGGTCATCCAGTCGATGGCCAAGGAGGCGGGCTTCAACGTGAGCGTGCAGACGGCCGAGTTCGTCAGCGTGCTGGAGCAGGGCAAGGCCGGCAAGTTCGACGTGCTGCTGAGCGGCTGGTCGGGCCGCGTGGACCCGGACGGCAACCTCACGAACCTGGTCACCACCCAGGGCAGCAACAACTACGCGGGCATGTCGGACCCCGGCATCGACGACCCGATCAAGCGGGCCGCCGCCGAGACGGACGTCGCCAAGCGGGCCGAGCTGTACGGCAGCGCCATGAAGAAGGCCGCCGAGCTGCGCGGCGTGGTGTACCTGTACCACAACCTGTACTACCTCGGCATGCACAAGACCGTGGCCGGCGTCCAGTACTTCAAGGACGGCCTGCCCCGCTTCGTCACCGCCGGGTTCGCCGCCTGATGCTCTGGTTCATCCTGCGGCGCTGCGGATCGGCCGTGCTCGTGCTGTTCCTGTCCAGCGTCCTGATCTTCCTGGGCATCCGGGCGCTGCCCGGCGACCCGGCCACGGTGATGGCCGGGCAGGAGGCGTCGCCGGCCGCGATCGAGGCCATCCGCAAGGAGTTCGGCCTGGACAAGCCGCTGCCGGCGCAGTACCTGGACTACGTCGGCCAGACGCTGACCGGTAACTTCGGCCGCTCGACCCAGGACCAGCTGCCCGTGGCGGACATCCTGGCCGAGCGGCTGCCGGTGACGCTGGAGCTGTCGCTGCTGGCCATGCTGGTCGCGATCGTCGTCGGCGTGGGGGCGGGCATCGTGGCCGCCGTCCGCCGCGGCAAGCTCGCCGACTACGTGGCCACCGGCTTCGGCCTGGCCGGGCTGTCGATCCCGCACTTCTGGCTGGGCCTGCTCGGCATCCTGCTGTTCGCGGTGACGTGGCGGGTGCTGCCGGCCTCCGGGTACGTGCCGTTCACCGAGGACCCGGCCGGGAACCTGCAGCGCATGATCCTGCCGGCCCTGGTGCTCGGCACGGGCTTCGCGGCGATCCTGATGCGGCAGACCCGCTCGGCCATGCTGGGCGCGCTGTCGGCCGACTACGTCAGGACCGCCCGGTCGAAGGGCCTGTCGGAGGCCAAGGTGGTGGGCGCGCACGCGCTGCGCAACAGCCTGACGACCGTCGTGACGGTGCTCGGCCTGCAGCTCGGCGCGCTGATCAGCGGCGCCGTGGTGACCGAGCAGATCTTCGTCATCCCGGGCTTCGGCAAGCTGACCGTGGACGCGGTGCTGACCAGGAACTATCCCGTCATCCAGGCGGTCGTGCTGGTCACGGTCATCGGGTACGTCGTGGTGAACCTGCTGGTCGACATCGCCTACGCCTTCCTCAACCCCCGGATCAGGCTGTCGGGAGGCACCCGTGACTAGGCACTGGCGGCGTTTCAGGCGGCGGCCGATGCCGATGGCGGGCCTGGTGCTGGTGGTCGCGTTCGTCCTGCTGGCCCTGCTCGGCCCGCTGGTGACCGGCGACCCGGCGGCGCAGGACTACCTGGCCACGCTCGCGCCCCCGTCGGGCGCGCACCCGATGGGCACCGACGACCTCGGCCGGGACGCCTTCGCCCGCATCGCGCACGGCGCCCAGGTCTCGCTGCAGGCGGGCGTGCTGTCCACGCTGCTGGCGATGGTGGCCGGCATCCCGATCGGGCTGGTCGCCGGCTTCTACCGGCGCTGGCTGGACCCGATCGTGATGCGGCTGGTGGACGTGACGCTGGCCTTCCCGTTCCTGGTGTTCGCGGTGGGCCTGGCGGCGATCATCGGGCCGTCGCTGAAGGGCGTCGTGCTGGCGCTGGGCTTCTCCCAGCTGCCCGCGATCATCCGGATCACCCGCGGCGAGGTGCTGGCCGTCAGGGAGATGGACTACGTGGCCGCGGCCATCGCCGACGGCGCGGGCGACGGGCACATCATCTTCCGTTACGTGCTGCCGAACTGCGCCAGCCCGCTCATCGTGCAGGCCACGGTGGCGATCCCGGCGGCGATCATCGGTGAGGCCACGCTGTCGTTCCTCGGGCTGGGCGTGCAGCCGCCGACCCCGTCGTGGGGCGTGATGCTGACGACCGCGCAGCAGTACCTGAGCGACGCGCCCTGGCTGGCGATCTGGCCCGGCCTGATGATCGCGCTGGCCACGCTCGGCTTCAACCTGCTCGGCGACGGCCTGCGTGACGTACTGGACCCGAGGAGCCACCGATGAGCCTGCTGGAGATCACCGACCTCAAGGTCGGTTTCGACACCGAGGACGGCCACGTCCAGGCGGTCAGGGACATCTCGCTCACCCTGGACGAGGGCGAGATCCTCGCCCTGTGCGGCGAGTCCGGCTGCGGCAAGTCGGTCACCGCCATGTCGATCCCCCGGCTGCTGCCGCCCGCGACGACGCGGCTGACCGGCTCGATCAGGCTGGACGGCCGCGAGCTGACCACGCTGCCCGAGCCGGAGATGCGGCAGGTGCGCGGCAAGACCGTCTCGGTCGTCTTCCAGGAGCCGATGACCTCGCTGAACCCGTCGTTCACGGTCGGCTACCAGATCACCGAGGTGCTGCGCCGGCACGAGAGGCTGTCGCGGCAGGCCGCGAACCAGCGGGCCGTGGAGCTGCTGGAGCTGGTCGGCATCCCCGCGCCGGTGCGCCGGATGAAGGAGTACCCGCACCAGCTGTCCGGCGGCATGCGGCAGCGCGTCATGATCGCCATCGCGGTGGCCTGCTCGCCGCGCGTGCTGATCGCCGACGAGCCGACCACGGCGCTCGACGTGACGATCCAGGCGGGCGTGCTGGACGTCTTCCGCGACCTGCGCGACCGGCTCGGCACCGCGATCATCCTCATCACGCACGACCTGGGCGTGGTCGCCGACATCGCCGACCGCGCCATGGTCATGTACGCGGGCCGCGCGGTCGAGCAGGCACCCGTGGCCGAGCTGTTCGCGCGGCCGCGGCACCCGTACACGCTGGGGCTGATGAACGCCCTGCCCTCGGCCGCCGTCAACGGCCGGCTGGCGGAGATCCCCGGCATGGTGCCCTCGCCGCTGTCGGACCCCGACCAGTGCGCCTTCCACGACCGCTGCCGGTTCGCCCAGGACGACTGCCGGGCGTCCAGACCCCCGCTCGAACGCCAGGGCGACGACCACCTGGCGGCCTGCTTCCACCCCGGAGGTCAGTCGTGATCCTGCGGATCGACAACCTGGTCAAGCACTACGGCCCCGTCCGGGCCGTGGACGGCCTGTCGCTGGAGATCGGCGAGGGCGAGGTGCTCGGCCTGGTCGGCGAGTCGGGCAGCGGCAAGTCCACGGTCGGCAAGTGCGTGCTGCGCCTGACCGAGCCGACCGCGGGCACGATCGAGCTGGGCGGCAGGGACATCACCCACCTGTCGCGCCGGGCGATGCGCCCGCTGCGCCGCGACGTGCACATGGTCTTCCAGGACCCGTTCTCCTCGCTCAACCCGCGCTTCACGATCGAGCGGATCGTGGCCGAGCCGCTGCTGCGGCACAAGGTCACCGACCGGCGCGAGGTGGCGGGCCGGGTGGCGGCGATGCTGGAGAAGGTCGGGCTGCGGCAGGAGATGCGCAAGCGGTTCCCGCACGAGTTGTCCGGCGGGCAGCGGCAGCGGGTGGGGCTGGCCAGGGCGCTGATCCTGGAGCCCAAGCTGGTCGTGGCGGACGAGCCGGTCTCGGCGCTGGACGTGTCCGTGCAGGCGTCGGTGCTCAACCTGATCACCGACCTGCAGCGGGACATGGGGTTCTCGTGCCTGTTCATCACGCATGACCTGTCGGTCGTGGAGTTCCTGGCCGACCGGATCGCGGTCATGTACCTGGGGAAGATTGTGGAGTCGGGCCCGACGGCCGAGATCTTCGCCGGGCCGCGGCATCCGTACACGCAGGCCCTGCTGTCGGCCGCGCCGGTGGCCGATCCGGCCAGGCAGCGGGAGCGGCGCAGGATCGTGCTCGGCGGCGACGTGCCGAGCCCGATGGACCCGCCGTCCGGCTGCCGCTTCCACACGCGGTGCCCGCTGGCCTACGACGAGTGCCGTACCTCCGAACCTCTGTTGAACGACCCGCGTGGCAGCGGTCACCCCGCCGCGTGCCACCTGGTAACGGCGGACCGCGTCCCCGACGCGGCCAAGTAAGGAGAGATCTTGTTCACCACCAGGCCCGAGCTGTCGGGCGACTTCGGCATGGTCGCCAGCACGCACTGGCTGGCCTCCGCCACCGGCATGGGCGTCCTGGAGCGCGGCGGCAACGCGTTCGACGCGGCGGTGGCCGCCGGGTTCGTGCTGCAGGTCGCGGAGCCGCACCTGAACGGCCCCGGCGGCGAGGTGCCGATCCTGTTGTGGAGCGAGGCCGAGCAGAAGGTGTCGGTGGTGTGCGGGCAGGGCGTGGCGCCCGCCGCGGCCACCATCGAGCGCTTCGCCGGGCTCGGCCTGGACGTCGTGCCCGGCACCGGCCTGCTCGCGGCGACCGTGCCGGGGGCGTTCGGCGGCTGGATGCTCATGCTGGAGCGCTGGGGCACCTGGTCGCTGGCCGACGTGCTGGCCCCGGCGATCCACTACGCCGAGCACGGCGTGCCGGTGCTGGAGCGCATCTCGGGCACGATCGCCTCGGTCGAGGAGCTGTTCCGGCAGGACTGGCCCACGTCGGCGGCCACGTGGCTGCCGGATGGGAACGTTCCGAAGCCGGGCTCCAAGCTGGCCAACCCGGTGCTGGCCGCCACCTACCGGCGGCTGGTCGCCGAGGCCGAGGCCGCGTCGAGCACCCGCGAGGGGCAGCTCGCCGCCGCCAGGAAGGCGTGGTACGAGGGCTTCGTCGCCGAGGCGATCGCCGAGTTCAGCGCGACGACGGCGTGGCGCGACAGCTCGGGCGAGGTGCACGGCGGCCTGCTCACGGGCGACGACCTGGCGGGCTGGTCGGCGTCGGTGGAGGAGCCGCTGACCTTCGACTACCGCGGATACACGGTGGCCAAGACGGGGCCGTGGGGTCAGGGGCCGGCGTTCCTGCAGCAGCTCGCCCTGCTCGACGGCTTCGATTTGGACGGGATGGACTTCCTCGGCGCCGACTACCTGCACACGGTGACGGAGGCCGCCAAGCTGGCCTTCGCCGACCGCGAGGCCTGGTACGGCGACACCGACGTGCCCATGGCCGACCTGCTGAGCCCGGCCTACAACGCCGAGCGGCGCACCCTGATCGGTGACCGGGCCAGCCTGGAGCTGCGGCCGGGATCGCCCGGCGGCCGGGCGCCCCGGCTGCCCGTCTTCCCCGGCCCGGGCACCGCGAGCGACGCGCCCGGCCTGTCCGGCGCGCGCAAGCCCCAGGGCGTCGGCGAGCCCACCGTCGCCAAGGACGGCATGGTCAAGGGCGACACCTGCCACGTGGACGTCGTGGACCGCTTCGGCAACATGGTGTCGGCCACGCCCAGCGGCGGCTGGCTGCAGAGCTCCCCCACCATCCCGAAGCTGGGCTTCTGCCTCGGCACCCGGGCCCAGATGTTCTGGCTGCAGGAGGGGGTGGCCACCGCGCTGCGCCCCGGCGCGCGCCCGCGCACGACGCTGTCGCCGTCGTTCGCGCTCAGGGACGGCAAGCCGTGGCTGGCGTTCGGCACCCCCGGCGGCGACCAGCAGGACCAGTGGAGCCTGAACTTCTTCCTCGCGCTCGTCCACGGCAAGCTGAACCTCCAGGAGGCCATCGACGCCCCCATGTTCCACTCCGAGCACTTCCCCAGCTCGTTCTTCCCGCGCGGCTCCCGCCCCGGCGTCATGCACGTCGAGGACCGCATCGGGGAAGGCGTGGTGGCGGAGCTGCGCCGGCGCGGGCACGAGGTCGAGGTGCAGGGCCCGTGGTCGCTGGGCCGACTGAGCGCGGTCGCCCGTGACGGCGCGTTCCTCAAGGCCGCCGCCAACCCGCGTGGCGCCCAGGGCTACGCTGCCGGCCGATGACCGACCTGCTCTTCCTGGTCGGTGCCGGCCTGCTGGCCGGCGTGGTCAACGCCCTGGCGGGCGGGGGGACGCTGATCTCGTTCCCCGCCCTCCTGGCGCTGGGTTACCCGGGCCTGACCGCCACCGTCACGAACGCGGTGGCGCTGTGGCCCGGCTATCTGGGGGGTGTGCTCGGCTACCGGGCCGAGCTGAAGGGACAGCGGCGCAGGGCCGTCCTGCTGTCGATCGCGGCGGTGCTGGGAGCCTGCGCGGGCAGCTCGCTGCTGCTGCTCACGCCGGGCAAGCTGTTCGAGTCGATGGTGCCGTGGCTGGTGGCCTTCGCCAGCCTCGCCCTGCTGGCGCAGCCGTGGCTGCGCAAACTCATCGGCGGCGAGGCCGATGGCCGGACCAGCCGGATGGTGTACGCCGGGGTGTTCCTCGGCGGCTGCTACGGCGCCTACTTCAACGGCGGCATGGGCGTGGTGCTGCTGACCGTGCTCGGCCTGTTCCTGCACGACAACCTGCACCGGGTCAACGCCGTGCGGGCCGTGCTGTCGCTGGTCGTCAGCTCGGTCTCGGTCGTCGCGTTCTCCCTGTTCGGGCCCGTGGAGTGGACGGCCGCGGCGGTGATCGCGCCGGCCAGCCTGGTGGGTGGCTTCCTCGGCACCCGCCTGGCCAAGCTCATGCCCGCCAAGGTGCTGCGGGGCGTGGTCGTCGCGTTCGGCCTGGGGGTGGCCGTCGCGCTCGCCCTGCACTAGGCGACGGTCGCCTCGATGAGGTCGTCCACCACCTCTTCGAGGGCGTTCGCCTTCGCGTACGCCCGCCGCTGCCGCATCGCCCCCGACCCCGAGCGCAGCAGCCGGTCGAGGCCCTCCTGGATGAACGTCAGGTCGCCGGCCTCGGCCAGCGCCGGGCGTACGTGCTCCAGGAGGCGCCCGGCCAGCACCGCCGCCGGCACGAGCGTGCCGTGCCGGACGTCGAGGCTGTCGCCCTGCAACCCGTAGCGGGCGGCCCGCCAGTAGGCGGCGCGCAGCACCTCGGCCGGGACGGGCAGCCCGCGGTCGCCGCGCGCGACGGCGCCCAGCGCGGTGACGACCAGCGCGCGGATGAGCCCGATCAGGGTGAGGCTGTCGGCCACGTCGAGCGGCACGTCGGCCACCCTGATCTCCACGGTGGGCAGGCGGGGCGACGGCCGGGTGTCCCAGTAGACGGTCTTGGGGTCGAGCAGCACGCCCGACTCGCCCAGCGCGCGCAGGGCCAGCTCGTACGCCCCGAACGACGGGAAGTACGGCGGCGCGCCGGAGACCGGCCACCGGCCCCAGCTGATCACCCTCCAGGAGGCGTAGCCGGTGTCGCGGCCCACGAAGAACGGCGAGTTGGCGGCCAGCGCGATGAGCGTCGGCAGCCAGGGCCGCAGGTGGTTGCCCACGTAGACGGCGTGCTCGGGGTCGGGCACGTCGACGTGCACGTGCAGGGCGCAGATGCTGATCTCGTCCTGCAGCGCGCGGTAGAGCGTGCGGCCCTGGTGGTAGCGGACGTCGTCGGTGAGCGGCGGCGGCATGACGTTGCCGAGGACGGGGATGCCGCTGGCGACGACGGCCAGGCCGCACGAGCGGGCCGCGCCCGCCACCTCCTTCCGCGCGGCACGCAGTTGCGAGCCGAGCTCGCTCAGGTCGGCGGAGGGCGGCGTGCGGGCCTCCACCTGGAATCGGGTGATTTCGTGAACCACGTCCAGCATGTCCGTCGCGGCGGCCAGCACCTCGGCCGCCCGGGGAGTCACGTGGCGGGTGCGGGGATCGACGATGAGGTACTCCTCCTCGATCCCGATGAGCGGAACCATGCCCACACCTCGTTGGGGAGTCCAACCCTCCGTAGGGAGTTGTGCCCCTACCTCACCCCCCGGAAAACCCGGTTGTCAGAGGGTGAACTCCACGGGTCCGTAGACTGCCTCCGGGGCGCGGGTGGCCATCGCCCAGTAACGGTCGCCGTACGACCAGTGCCACCACTCCGTCGGGTAGTTGACCAGGCCGGCGGGCTCCAGGGCAGCGGCGAGCAGCTTGCGGTGGGCGCGGGCGTCGTCGGAGATGTTCGGGGCGGCGGTGTAGCAGGCGCCGTCGCTCTGCTCCGGGTTGTCGTTGACCTCGGTGCCCATGTCGTACTCGGTGCCGTCGGGGGCGCACAGCGTCAGGTCCACGGCGGCGCCGGCGGTGTGCGGGGCCACCTCGACCGGCGAGACGTAGCGGCTGGCGGCCACGTACGACTCCTCGGGCGTCAGGCCGGTCAGCGTGGCACGGTACTCGTCGAAGATCCTGCGCTGGGTCGCGACGGGCCGGTAGCCCTCGACGATCAGCAGGTGATAGCCGTCGGGCAACAGGCTCTCCGCGTGCTCCAGGCGCTGGAGCACCCCGGCCCGCAGGTGCGCGTAGGCGCCCTGCTCATCCGCCATGCGCGGGTCCACGCGCAGCCGCCCGCGCACGTCCGCGAGCGGTTCGCCGCTCTCCTGCACCGGGATCGAGGTCACGCGGGGGTCCGAGATCAGCACGACTTCGTTCGGGGACTGCCACATGGGCAAGAATTCTCACACAGTGTCGGAGAAGACCTGCTCCCGGGCCTGTTCCAGCGCGGCCACCAGGGCGCCGCGCAGCACGGGGTTGCCCGCGACCCTGGTGGTGACGACGGTGGGGCGGCTCGGGCACACGCGGGCCACGGCCTCCTGCACCTTGGCCGCCAGGCGCTCGCCGCCGGCCCTGCCGATGTCGCCGCTGAGCACGATGAGGCCGGGGTCGAGCACGACGGTGACGGCGGCGGCGCCCAGGGCCAGCCGGGCCGCCACGGCGTCCAGGTACGCCTCGTCGCCGCCGCGTACCAGGTCGGGCACCGTGTGGCCGCTCACGCCGCGCTCGTCGGCCAGCCCGCGCAGGGCGTCGTGCCCCACCAGGCGCTGGAAGGAGCCGGTCTGCGGCCTCGTGACGTCGGACGGCAGCGGCTCGCCGGGGACGGGCAGCCAGCCGATCTCGCCGGCGCCGCCGGTGATGCCCCGGTGCAGCCGGCCGCCGAGCATGACGCCGAGCCCCTGGCCGACGCCGGCCCAGATGACCACGAAGTCGTCGTGGCCGACGGCGGCGCCGTGCCGGTGCTCGGCCAGGGCGACGAGGTTGACGTCGTTCTCGATGGTCACGGAGGCGCCCAGCGTCTCGCGCAGGCTGGCCAGCACGCCGACGTGCCAGGCGGGCAGGTCCACCGAGATGCGCACGTCGCCGGTGGCGGGGTCGACGACCCCCCTCGTACCGATGACGAACGCCCGCAGTTGCGACAGGCTGACGTTGGCGGCGTCGCACGCCCGCTGGACGGCGGCGTGCACCGCCTTGACCGGATCGCGACCGTCGGAGGGATTGACGGTGATCTCGACCACGACCCTGCCTGTGATGTCCGCCACACCGACCGTGAGGCTTTCCGGCAGCACCTCCAGCCCGGCGACGTACGCGCTCGACGGGACCACGGCGTACAGGGCGGCGTGCGGCCCCCTGCCTCCGGCGCGCTCGCCGGCGACCTCCACGAGCCCCCGCTCCTCCAGGCGCGCGAGGAGCTGACCTGCGGTTACCTTGGAGAGCCCGGTCCGCTCACCGAGCTCGGCACGGGTGAGAGGGCCGTTCCCGAGGAGCAGTTCGAGTGCCGCGCGGTCGTTCAGCCGGCGTAGCAACCGGGGGGTTCCCGGGTCTCGGCTCATCGGCGCACCCTTCTCGTCACGATCGGCTAACGAGCGTTTCTTTTAAGAAAGTTTCTTGTTAGTTTACCAGCATCGTTCGGATTTGACGATCAGCCTGGTGCGGACCGTAGGCCGGCACCCGGGAAGGGAGAACCCTGTGAGGATCGCGAAGATCACAGCCACCACGGTCACCGCGGCCGCCCTGGCCCTGGGCCTGGCAGCCTGTGGCTCCGGTGGCTCTGGCGAACAACCCCCCACGTCCTCACCCAGCGGCGCCGCCGCCTCCGGCCCCAAGTACGCGGGCAAGACGCTCAGCGTGTGGCGGCTCGGCGACAGCAACCCGGCCGCGGCCAAGTACATGGAGGAGCTGAACGCCGAGTTCACCAAGCAGACCGGCGCGCAGGTCAAGCTGGAGTGGATCCCGTGGCCGCAGGTCGCGGACAAGTTCGCCGCCGCCACCACCGGCACCGGCCCGGACGTGACCGAGATCGGCAACGACCAGGTGCCGATGTGGCAGAGCCAGGACGCGCTCACGCCCATCACCGACATCGCCCGCGAGGGCGACCGGGCACAGATCCCCCAGAACCTCTACGGCTACGAGACCGTGGACAACGAGATCTACGCGGTGCCGTGGGGCGCGGGGGCCCGCGCGGTGCTCTACCGCAAGGACTGGTTCGAAGACCTCAAGATCGAGGTCCCGAAGACCTGGGACGAGCTCGTCGCCGCCGCCAAGAAGATCCAGGCCGAGAAGAAGGGCGTGGACGGCTTCGCCTTCAACGGCGGCTCCGACGCCAACCACCTGCTGGCCGCGTTCGCCTGGTCCGAGGGCGGCGACTACGCCGTCAAGGAAGGCGACAAGTGGGTCGGCAAGCTCACCGAGCCCGGCTTCCAGAAGGGCTTCGCCACCTACACCGGCCTCGTCCAGGACGGCCTGTCCAGCAAGGCGAACCTGACGCTCAACACCGTGGACATCCGCAAGCGCTTCGCCAACGACAAGGTCGCGATGTACCTCACCGCCGCCTGGGACCTGGCCGGCATCGAGGAGGACTCCAAGGGCAAGCTGAAGGGCGACAAGCTCGGCTTCTTCCCGCTGCCCGCCAAGACCGGCGGCGTCGCCGCCTCCTTCTTCGGCGGCAACGACATCGCGCTGTGGGGCACCACCCAGCAGGCCGAGCTGGGCAAGGAGTACATCAAGCTGGCCACCAGCAAGACCTGGGCCGACCGGTACGCCAAGGAGGGCGGCCTGCTGCCCGTCTACCCCGACACCCTCCAGTCGATGAACGAGGACCCGGCGCAGGGCGCGTTCGCCCAGGCCTTCGCCAAGGCCAGGGCCTTCCCCGCCGACCCCAACTGGTCCGAGGCCGAC
This sequence comes from Nonomuraea composti, assembly GCF_012034275.1. Taxonomy (NCBI): domain Bacteria; kingdom Bacillati; phylum Actinomycetota; class Actinomycetes; order Streptosporangiales; family Streptosporangiaceae; genus Nonomuraea; species Nonomuraea composti. The sequence goes on from NZ_JAATEP010000088.1 coordinate 11,382, forward strand.
GCCACCAAGGCCGTGCTGCAGAACGCGGCCCGCGCCGTCATCGAGGGCAAGAAGGACGCCAACACCGCCCTCGCCGACGCCAACAAGGAACTCGAAGAGATCCTGAACCAGTAGCGATGGCCAACACCTCAACGGTCGCCCGGGGCGCAGGCTCCTCCCCCGCCCCGGGGCACCGGCGCAACAAGAGCGGCCGGGCCGCGCGCCCCAGCGGGATGCCGAACTGGAGCATCCCGTACCTCCTGCTCGTCCCCGGCCTGCTCGTCATCGCGGGCCTCCTGCTGTACCCGATGTTCCAGCTCGCCGTCATGGCCTTCCAGAAGGTCGGCCTGGCGCAGATCAGGGGCACCAGGCCGGCCGAATGGGTGGGCACGGAGAACTTCCAGAAGATCCTCGACAACGAGATCTTCTGGTCGGCGCTGCGCAACACCGTGGCCTTCGCCGCCGTCGCCGTCAGCCTCACGCTGATCGTCGGCACCGCCGTGGGCGTGCTGCTGAACAAGCTCGGCAAGAAGATGTCGCTGTTCGTGGTCATCGGCTGCATGTTCGCCTGGGCCGTGCCCCCCGTCGCGCAGGGCGTCATCTGGCGCTCCCTCTTCGACGCCGAGTCCGGCATCGTCAACTGGGCGCTCAACCTGCTGCCCGACTGGCTCGCCGCCCCGCCCGCCGGCCAGGAGAGCTGGACCGGCACCCCCTGGCTCAACGACACCATCCCCCTCTACATCGCGCTGACCGTGTGCGTGGTGTGGGCGGGCTTCCCGTTCATCGCGGTCTCGGTGCTGGCCGGCCTCAAGGGCATCCCCGCCGAGCTGTACGAGGCCGCCAAGGTCGACGGCTCCGGCGCGTGGCACACGTTCAGGAAGATCACCCTGCCCATGCTGAAGCCGGTCTTCGCCGTGCTGACGGTCCTGTCGATCATCTGGGACTTCAAGTGCTTCAGCCAGCTCTACGTGCTCATGAACGGCCCCACCAACCGTGACGGCTTCAACCTGTCGATGTACGCCGTCGCCGAGGCCTTCAAACCGCCGCAGAAGCTCGGCACCGGCGCGGCCATCTCCGTCGTGCTGACGATCATCCTGCTGATCATCACCGTCGTGTACGTCAGGCAGATCGTGAAGCAGGAGGAGATGTGACCCCCCTCGCCCGCAAGAGACTCGGCAAGGTCCTCCTGAACGCGGCCGGCGTCCTGGTCTTCCTGTACGCGGTCTTCCCCGTCTACTGGATGATCTCCACCGGCTTCAAGGAGAACGACCAGATCTTCACCACGGAGTTCATCCCGTTCCCCACGCACTTCACCTTCGACCACTTCGCGCGGGTGCTCACCGAGGGCGTGGCGAACAACTCCATCTGGCTCTACATGCGCAACAGCGCCATCGTGGCGCTCGGCACCGTGCTCATCGGTTCGGCGTTCGCGCTGCTGTCGGCCACCGCCATCGCCCGCTTCCGATTCAAGGGGCGCACGACGTTCCTGATCCTGCTGCTCGTCGTGCAGATGCTGCCGGCCGAGGGCCTGCTCATCCCGCTCTACATGATGGTCAAGCGGGTCGGGCTGGGCGACCAGCTCATCGGCCTCATCATCACCCAGGTCGCGCTGACGCTGCCGTTCGCCGTGTGGATGCTGCGCACGTTCGTCGCCGCCGTGCCCAAGACGCTGGAAGAGGCCGCCTGGATCGACGGGGCCGGGCGCATGACGACCTTCTGGAAGGTGCTCTTCCCGCTGGTCGCGCCCGGGCTCGTGGCCACCAGCATCTTCTCGTTCATCACCGCCTGGAACGACCTCGTCTTCGCCCTGTACCTCATGTCGGGGAGCGAGGGATACACGATGCCCGTCGCCCTGCAGTACTTCTTCGGGCAGAAGGGCGTCGACTGGGGCGCCATCATGGCCGGCTCGACGCTGATGACCGTCCCCGTCGTCATCTTCTTCCTGCTGGTGCAACGCCGCATGGTCGCCGGCCTCACCGCCGGCGCCGTGAAGGGCTGACGACCTCCCGCGTACGGTGCCGCCCGGCACCGTACTCCACCATGCCTTGACAACGATGAGGAGCCATGAGTCAGAGTGATCGGGGGCTGCGCCGACTCGCGGCCGGCACACTGCTCGTCGCCTTCCAGGGCACCACGGCGCCCGACTGGGTGCTGCGCGAGCTGGAGCACGGCCTCGGCGGCGTGACGCTCTTCGGCTTCAACGTGGCCGACCCCGCCCAGGTGCTCCGCCTGACCACCGCGCTGAGGGGAGCCGGTGAGCCCGTCATCTCGCTCGACGAGGAAGGCGGGGACGTGACGCGGCTCGCCTACCACGTCGGCAGCCCGTACCCCGGGAACGCGGCCCTGGGGGCCGTCGACGACGTCGAGCTCACCCGCAACGTCTACCGGGCCATCGGCTCCGAGCTGGCCGCCTGCGGCATCAACCTCGACATGGCGCCCAGCGCCGACGTCAACACCGAGGCCGACAACCCCGTCATCGGCACCCGATCCTTCGGCGCCGACCCCGGCCTGGTCGCCCGGCACACCGTCGCCGCCGTCGAGGGCCTCCAGTCCGTCCGCGTCGCCGCCTGCGTCAAGCACTTCCCCGGCCACGGCGCCACCCGCGTGGACTCCCACCTCGCCGTCCCCGTCGTCGACGTCGGCCTCGACGTCCTGCGGGAACGCGAGCTGGCGCCCTTCCGCGCCGCCATCGGCGCCGGCGCCAAGTCGGTGATGACCGCGCACGTCGCGGTGCCCGCCGTGACGGGCCCCACGCCCGCCACGCTGTCCGGCGCCGCCCTGACCGGGCTCCTCAGGGGCGAGCTCGGCTACGACGGCGTGGTCATCACCGACGCGCTCGACATGCACGCCATCACCAGGAGCGTCGGCCTCGCCGGCGGCGCCGTGCTCACCCTCGCCGCCGGCTCCGACCTGCTGTGCCTCGGGCCGCTGCCCACCTACGACGACGTCCAGGCCATCATCGCCGAGATCGTCACGGCCGTCCGCGAAGGCCGCCTGCCCGCCGCCCGCCTGGAGGAGGCCGCCGCCCGCGTCACCGCCCTGCGCGCCTGGGCCGCCACACCGCCCCAGGTCACCGCCGAGCCGAACGGCATCGGCCTGCACGCCGCCCGCCGCGCCGTCCGCCTCACCGGCTCCGCCGCCCCCCTCGTCCGGCCCCTCGTCATCGAGGTCGACACCCCGCCGACGATCGCCGTCGGCGACGTGCCGTGGGGCGTCGGCCCGTGGCTCCCGGACGCGGAGATCGTCCGCGTCAAGCCCGCCACCGCCGACGCCCCCGCCCTCCTCGCCAAGGCCGGCGGCCGCTCCCTGGTGGTGGTCGTCAAGGACGCCCACCGCCACCACGAAAGCCAGGCCCTCGTCACCGCCCTGGTCTCGGCCCGCCCGGACACGACGGTCATCGAAATGGGCCTGCCGGTGTGGCGCCCTGAGAGCGCCGCCTACATCGCCACGTACGGCGCCGCCCGCGCCAACGCCCAGGCCGCCGTCGAACTCCTCACCGCCTGACACGGGGGCGCCTGGTTCGGCGCACGTGCGCACCCCCACCACCCGCGCACGTGCGCCGCCCCCACGCCTCCCCGTTCCCAGCGCGCCTTCCATTCCCAGCGGCACTGCACCGCCAGGCACGCCAGCGCTGTACCGCCACGCGCGCCTTCAGTGCCGGCGACGCTGCATCGCCACGCGCCCCTTCCCGTTCCCAGGCGCCGCTGTGCCGCCCGGCACGCCACTCTGCGCCTAGCAGCCGTGCGCACCCAGACGCGCCCTCTCGTTGCCGTGGGACCGCGCCGCAGGCACCCCGTCCCGCGCCCGGCGACGCTGTACCGCCAAGCGCGCCCGCGCTGCGCCGCCACGCGCCCCCTCCCGTTGTCAGCGGCGCTGCACCGCCACGACGTGGGCAGGCGCTGTGCCGCCCGGCGCGGCTTCCCGTGCCCGGGGGCAGCGCGCCGCCAGGCGCGTGCCTCCCCCTTCCCCCAAAAGGACCCCGGCCGGAGTACGGCGGGAGAGTCTCAGGGGGTCAGCAGTTCCTCGCGGGCCTGGTCGAGGGCCGCCAGCACGGCCCCCCGCAGCACGGGGTTCTTGTCCGTGACCGTCGTGGAGGCGACCTGCGGCCGTACCGGGCAGATGCGGGCCACCGCCTCCTCCACCCGGGACGCCAGCGCCGCCCCGCCGGCGTGCCCGACCTCCCCGGCCAGCACGACGAGCCCGGGGTCGAGGATGACGCACACCGCCGCGACCCCCAAGGCGAGCCGCCGCGCGACCTCGTCCAGCAGGGGCTCCCCTTCGGCCCCCGCAGCCACGGCGACCTTGACGCATTCGCTGGCGCTGCCGGCGGCGAAGCCGTACCCCTGGGCCAGTTCGGTCACCGCTTCGGCGCTGACGAGCGACTGGAGCCCGCCGGCCAGGGAGGGCAGCCGCCCGGGCAGCGTACGGATGTCTTCGGGCAGCGGCACTCCGGGCACCGGCAGGTAGCCGATCTCGCCGGCGCTGCCGGAGCGGCCGCGGTGCAGCTTGCCGCCGAGGGTGACGGCCAGCCCGAGCCCGCGGCTGGCCCACAGGAGCACGAAGTCGTCGACTCCTTGGGCGGCCCCGTCGGCGCGTTCGGCGATGGCGGCGAGGTTGACGTCGTTCTCGATGGTGACCTGGCGGCGCAGGTCTCCGGCGAGGGCTTCGTGGATGCCTTCGTGCCAGCCGGGCAGGTCGAAGGAGAAGCGGATGTCGCCGCTGCGCGGGTCGACGACGCCGGGGGTGCCGATGACGACGCCGCGCAGCTTGGACAGGCTGACTTTGGCGCTGCGGCACGCTTTGACGATGGCGCCGTGCACGATGGGGACGGGGTCGTCGTGGCCGTCGGGGTCGACGGTGATCTCGGCGATGGTGTTGCCGTGGATGTCGGCGACGGCTGTGGAGATCAGGTCGGGCCCGACTTCGAGGCCGGCGACGTACGCGCTGGAGGGGATGACGGAGTAGAGGGCCGCGTTGGGCCCGCGCCCGCCGGCCTGCGTGCCGACGACTTCGACGAGCCCGCGCTCTTCGAGCCTGGCCAGCGTCTGCGAGGCCGTGACCTTGGACAGACCGGTCAGGTTGCCGATCTGCCCCCGTGTCATGGGGCCGGTCGCCAGCAGCAGCTCCAGCGCGGCCCGGTCGTTGATCTCCCTGAGCAATCTGGGCACACCAGGGCGTCGCTCCACGCTGAATCCCACCGTCAAATCGAAAAGGTTGTTGGAAGTTTAGCGCTCCGTCTCCTGCCTGGTGTGAACGCCGATTTCGCACCCGACGGAAACGGATCTTGCGCTCATTCTGGCAGGCTTGCGCGTAACCAGTGTTGACCAGGAGGGATAATCGAGAACATGCGCCTATCCGCTCGTGTCGACTACGCCCTCCGAGCCGCCGCTGAACTGGCCGCAGCCGGTGCAGGCCCGACTACCGTGGGCGAGCTCGCCAAGGAGCAGGACATGCCGCCCAAATACCTGGAGAACATTCTGCTGCAGATGCGCCGTGCCGGGCTGGTGCGCGGGCAGCGCGGGCCGGAGGGCGGCTACGTGCTGGCCCGGCCGGCTTCCGACATCTCGCTGGCCGACGTGATCCGCGCCGTGGACGGCCCGCTGGCCAACGTGCGCGGCGAGCGGCCGGAGCACGTCGGCTACCGGGGGCCGGCGGAGTCTCTGCAGCAGGTGTGGATCGCGTTGCGGGCCACTGAGCGTTCGATCCTGGAGGAGGTCACGCTGGAGCAGGTCTCGTCGGGCGCGCTGCCCGAGCGCATCCGCCAGCTCGCCTCCGACCCCGCCGCCTGGGACTGATCTGACCTCACACAGCACGTCAGCCCGGTACGGGGCCGCCCAGCGCGTACGCGACGCCGGCGTCCAGCTCGGCCTGCCGCCCCACCTGGAAGGCACGGGTGTAGTCGCGGTCACCGAGGGCGCCGCGCACCTGCTCCTCGCAGGCCCGCCGGACGGCGACGAGGGCGGGCAGGCCGGCCTGCTGCATGCCCACGACGTCCCAGATCTGGTGGGCCAGCCCGAGCATGTGGGCGGCCCGCTCCTCCTGCCCCACCGCCATGGCCGCCGGGGCGAGCACGTCGATGGCCAGCGCCATCCCGGTGCTGTCGTTCAGCCGCCACTTGACCTCCAGCGCCGCCTGCGCGTACGCCAGCGCCTTCGACGCCCGCCCGTACGCCAGCTCGGCCTGGGCGCGCAGGACGTCGGCGTAGGCGCGCTGCCAGCGCTCGCCGTTGCGGTCGCAGAGCGTGCGCAGCCGTTCCAGCGCGGAGATGGCCTCGTCGAGCTTGCCGGTGGCGGTGCACGTGAGGCTGTAGGCGTTGAGTGAGAGCAGCGTCGGGCAGAGCAGGACATCGTGCTCGGCCTCGTCGAGCAGCCCTTGGGCCAGCTCGGCGACGCGCGCGTGGTCGCCCGTGACGACCGCCACGGACATGTGGGCGCTGCGCGCCATGACCGCCGCCTCGACGTCGCCCTGCCGCTCGGCCTCGGCCGAGCACTCGGCCGCCAGCTCCGCCCCGCGCACCGCCTCGCCCTGGAGCAGCATGATGACGCTGCAGGCCCACAACGCCTTGGTACGGGCCGGCGACGGCTGGCGGTCCTGGGCCAGGGCCCGTTCGAGGTAGTGCTGCCCCTCCTTGTGGAAGCCGCAGGGATACCAGAAGAACCACAGGGCTGAGGCCAGCTCCATCGCGATGTGCCCTTCGGGCCGCGCGAGGGCGAACTGCAGGGCCGCGCGCAGGTTGTCGTGCTCGGCGGTCATGCGGTCGTACCAGGCGTACTGGTCGGGCCCCATCCACTGGGCGTCGCCCTCCCTGGCCAGCGCCAGGTAGTAGTCGCGGTGCCGGCGCCGGACGCGTTCGTCCTGGCCGAGGTCCTTCAGCCAGATGGCGCCGAACTCGCGGATGGTGTCGAGCATCCGGTAGCGGTCGCCCGCCCCGGTCGGCTCCCAGATGAGGATCGACTTGTCGGCGAGCGATTCGAGGAGTTGCGGGATCTGCCAGCTCGGCAGCCGGTCGTCGGCGCAGACCTGCTTGACGGCGGCCGGGTCGATGCTGCCGGCGAAGACGGAGGCGCGTGCCCACAGCAGCCGCTCGGCGGGGGTGCAGAGCTGGTGGCTCCAGCCGATCGCGGTGCGCAGGGCCTGGTGCCAGGGCGGGTCGGCGTCGTACACCTGGTGCTCGGTCGTGCCGAGCACGGCGAAGCGGTCGTCCAGCCGCTCGGCCAGCCGGTCGGGGGTCAGCTCGCGCAGCCGGGCGGCGGCCAGCTCGATGGCGAGCGGCAGCCCTTCGAGCCGCCGGCACACCCGCATGAGGGCGCCGCGGTTGCGCTCGTCGATCGCGAAGCCGGGCACCGTGGCGGCGGCGCGGTCGAGGAGCAGCTCCACCGCGTCGCCCTCCTGCCAGTCGTCGCTCTCGGGGACCGGCAGCGGCTCCACGCCGAGGACCCGCTCCTCGGCGCAGCCGAGCGGCCTGCGGCTGGTGGCCAGGACGCGGAGCTTCGGCGCCGCGGCGAGCAGCGTCCTGGCCGCCGCCGCGCACGTCTGGGTGAGGTGCTCGCAGGTGTCGAACACGAGCAGGAGCTCCCGCTCGGCGAGGTAGTCGGCCAGCACCTCGGTGACCGGCCGGGCGCTCTGGTCGCTCATCGGCAGCGCCTCGGCGATCGCGTACGGCAACGCGCTGCCCTCCACCAGTGGCGACAGCGCGACCAGCCACACCCCGTCGGCGAACTCCGCCCGCAGCTCGGCGGCGGCCCGCAGGGCGATCCTGGTCTTCCCGACCCCGGCCACGCCGGTGACCGTCACCAGCCGGGACCGGCCCAGCAGCGCCCGGACGCCGTCCACCTCCTCGCGGCGACCGATCAGTCTCGTGCTCTCGCTGGGGAGGTTTCCCTGCCACTGGCTGACTTGCATGATCGTCACCTCACAGGACTCGGCCTGCCCCACAGTTTGCCGGAATCGCTCCCGCACCGTCACTAAAAGTGAGAAGGTGACTACTCGCGATCGCAACCACCCGAGGGGGCGTCATCCCGCGGCACATCCTCTCCAGGCACCAGCGCCGGTTGCTGCCCGCGCTGCTGGCGAGCGAGGTGCTGGTCGCCCTGGCGGACGCCGCGTACGCCACGGTCTCGCTGTCCGCGTTGCTGCTGGCGGGGCCGATGGTCGCGGCCCAGCTGCTGACCGTACGCAGCACCGTCGTGGCCGCCGCCACGGCGCTGGCGCTGGCCCTGGCGCTGCCCGCCCTCGACGAGGGCTCCGACCTGCCGCACCACCTGGTGCGCGCGTTGATCGTGGTCACCGGCGGCCTGTGGGCGTACGTGACGGCCCGCACCCACGCCCGGCACCGGGCCGAGCTGGCGCGCATGACCCGCATCGCGGAGTGGGCCATGATCCCGGCGCTCCCTCCCGAGCTGGGCGGGGTCAGCCTGGCGGCGCACACCCGTTCGTCGGCCGACGGCGGCCGCATCGGCGGCGACCTGCACGACGCCGTCGCCACGCCCACCGGCCTGCGCCTGATCATCGGCGACGTCAAGGGCCACGGCCTCGACGCCGCGCATCTCAGCGCCACCGTGCTGGCGGCCTTCCGGCGCACCGCGGCCACCGCGCCCGACCTGGCCGCCCTGGCGCTCGACCTCGACGCCCGCATCTCCCCCGGCCTCGGGCCGGAAGATTTCGTGACCGTGCTGCTGGCCGAGTTCGTGCCGGGCGGGGTGCTGCTGGTCAACTGCGGTCATCCCGCGCCCGTCCGCGTGGACAGCCGCCTGCGGGCGCTGCACCCGCCCCGCCCGTGCCGCCCGCTCGGCCTGTCCCCCGAGCCGTACGTGTGGCGCGTCCGGCTGCTGCACTCCGACCGCCTGCTCCTCTACACCGACGGCCTGACCGAGGCCCGCAACGGCGAGGGCGCAGGGCTGCCGTTCGACGCGCACCTGCACGAGGCGCTGACGCAGGCGACGCTGGAGGAGTCGCTGCGCGAGGTCCTCGGCCTGCTGCGCCGCCACACGGGCGACGCGGGCACGCCTCAAGGGGACGACCTGACGCTGATCCTGGCCCAGCCCGTCCTGGTGCGGGACGAGCCCACGCCCGCGCCGGTCTTGGAGGACCGGCGCAGCCTCGACTGACGCTCGGCCGCTTCCTCGAATGCCGGCGGCAACACCCTCTTAAACTGGGGAAATGCCCGAAGGAGACGCCGTTTACCGCACCGCCGCGCGGCTCAGGGGCGCGCTGGACGGTCACACCCTGACCAGGTCGGACTTCCGCGTGCCCAGGTACGCCACGTCCGACCTCACCGGCCGCCGCGTGCTGACCACGCTCTCCCGGGGCAAGCACCTGCTCACGCGGGTGGAGGGCGACCTCACGGTGCACACGCACCTGCGCATGGAGGGGCGCTGGCAGGTCTCGGCGGCGGGCAGCCGGATCCCGCCCGGCGACCAGGTGCGGCTGATCCTGGCCAACGAGCGGTGGCAGGCGGTCGGCATCAGGCTCGGGATGGTGGATCTCGTCCGGACGGGGGACGAGGCGCGCCTGGTGGGTCACCTGGGGCCGGATCTGCTCGGCGCGGACTGGGACCCGGATGAGGCCGCGCGAAGGCTACGAGGGGCGCCCGACAGGACCATCGGGGAGGCGCTGCTCGATCAGCGCAACCTGGCGGGGATCGGCACGATCTATCGCGCCGAGACCCTGTTCCTGCGCGGGATCTGGCCGTGGAAGAAGGTCGGGGAGATCGAGGATCTCGAGGGGCTCGTGTCGCTGGCCCAGCGGCTGCTGGACGCGAACAAGGGACATGCGGACACGGTGACGACAGGTGATCGCCGGCCAGGCAACCAGACCTGGGTCTACGGCAGGGCAGGCAGGCCCTGTCGCCGATGCGGCACCCGCATCAGCCGCGGGGAGATGGGGGCGCAGCCACAGGAACGGCTGATCCTGTGGTGTGCGGGCTGCCAGCCGCGTTAGGCAGCCACCATGTCCTTGACTTCGGGGAAGACGGAGTCGGAGATCGACCCGGGAACCGTCTCGCCGAGCGGCAGACGCTCGTGCTCGGGCACGTCGGCAAGCACAGGGGTGGCCTGGAGCTCCGCCAGCGCGAACTGGTCGGACACCTCACGCAACACCTGCGAAAGCGGCACACCGAGCGCGCCGCAGATCGACGCGAGCAGCTCGGACGAGGCCTCCTTCTGGCCGCGCTCCACCTCGGACAGGTAGCCGAGTGAGACACGGGCCAGCGTGGACACCTCGCGTAGCGTGCGCCCCTGCCGCACCCGCAGCCGCCTCAGCACGTCTCCGAGCAGCTGACGCAGCAAAATCATCTGTCGCTCCCTCCCCGGCGTGGATGTCTTCACCACGCCCCGCGCGATCGGATCGTGCCGCACTTTGGTCTTCTTAGCTTCGTACATACTCCTCGCCGTCATCATCGGGCGTCGCCGCCCCTGGCCCGCCGCTCGTGGCTCGTTGCGCGACTCATCAGGCCCGCCTGCCGGGCGCTCGGTGCTTGCAGTTGGCTCACGGACCTCACTCACAGCTCCACCGTACCCGTATCCACCGACACCGCGTCAGACCGCGCATCGCATGTTCGCTCGGGACGTAACACGGTAATCACCCGGAATGTTCCCCTATGTTCGCCTTCAGCACACCTGACAGGAGATCGACTGCCTCGTCCACCGTCTCTACCCTGATACGTTCGCGCGACCCTTCCAGTCTCAATTCCCGGGACCAAATCTGCCCGCCAGGCCCGGAAACAGCCACATGCACCGTGCCCACCGGCCTTCCGTCCTGTGGCTCCGGCCCCGCCACGCCCGTCACGGCCACCCCGTACGTCGCGCCACAGACCCGCGCGACCCCCGCGGCCATCGCGGCGGCCACATCGGCGTGCACGGCCCCCTCGCGCGCCAGCAGGTCCGCCGGCACCCCCAGCAACTCGTGCTTGAGCTCGGTCGCGTAGGAGATGACACCGCCCCGGAACGCCTGGGACGCCCCGGACACCGACGTGATCGTCGCCCCGATGAGCCCGCCCGTGAGCGACTCGGCCACCGCGACCGTCGCCCCCTGGGCCACCAGCATCCTCAACATCCCGGCCGTGTCCGGCATCGATCACTCCCCGCGCGCCTGCCTGGCCACCTGACGCAGCTTCACTGCCCTGACGATGTAGTCGGCCCCCGTGACCACGGTGACCACGACCGCCCCGCCCATCACCACCCACCGGACCGGCCCCGGCACGAAGGGCAGGAGGTAGAGGACGATGGCGGCGATCTGCAGCACGGTCTTGACCTTGCCGCCGTAGCTGGCCGGGATGACCGCGTGCCGCAGCAGCACGAGCCTGAGCACCGTGATGCCCAGCTCTCTGCCCAGGATCACCCCCGTGACCCACCAGGGCAGCTCGCCGAGGATCGACAGGCACACCAGCGCGGCCCCGGTGAGCGCCTTGTCGGCGATCGGGTCGGCGATCTTGCCGAAGTCGGTGATGAGGCCGTAGCGCCTGGCCAGCTCCCCGTCGAGGTGATCGGTGATCGAGGCCACGGCGAAGACCGCCAGCGCGGTCACCCGCCAGCCCGTGCCCGGCACGAAGAGGCAGACGACGAAGAAGGGGACGAGCGCCAACCGGAGGACCGTGAGGACGTTGGCGATGTTCCACGGGCTTACCACGCGGCGCTCGTCCCTTTTCATGGACCGCCGGCCTTGATGCGCGCGATCAGGTCGACCCCTTCGGCGTCGACCACGTGCGCGCGGACGATCTGCCCCTTGACCAGGCCGATGCCCTGCACCGTGACCGAGCCGTCGACCTCGGGCCCCTGGTGCGCCGCCCGGCCCTCGTAGCCGCCGTCGCCGAGGTCGTCGTCGATCAGCACGTCGACCTCGGTGCCGATGCGCTCCTCCGCCCGCTGGGCGGTCAGCTCCTCGGCCAGCTCGGTCAGCACGCGCACGCGCTCGTCGATGACCTCCTGGTCGAGCTTGCCGGGCAGCTTGGCCGCCTCGGTGCCGTCCTCGTCGGAGTAGCCGAACACGCCGATGACGTCGAGCCTGGCCTCCTCCAGGAACCCGACCAGCTCGCCGAACTCCTCCTCGGTCTCGCCGGGGAAGCCCACGATGAAGTTGGAGCGCACGCCCGCCTCGGGGGCGCGCTCGCGGATGGTCTCCAGCAGCCCCAGGAAGCGCTCGGGGTCGCCGAAGCGGCGCATCCGGCGCAGCACGGTGCCGCTGGCGTGCTGGAAGGACAGGTCGAAGTAGGGGGCGACGCCCTCGGTGGCGCAGATGACGTCGATCAGGCCCGGGCGCAGCTCGGCGGGCTGCAGGTAGCTGACCCGCACCCGCTCGATGCCCTCGACGGCGGCGAGCTGCGGCAGCAGCTTCTCCAGCGCCCGCAGGTCGCCCAGGTCCTTGCCGTAGGACGTGGAGTTCTCGCTGACCAGGACGAGCTCGCGCACGCCCCGGTGGGCCAGCCAGTCGGCCTCGGCGAGCAGCTCGTCGGGCCGGCGCGAGACGTAGGAGCCGCGGAAGGCCGGGATGGCGCAGAACGTGCAGCGCCGGTCGCAGCCGGAGGCCAGCTTGAGCGAGGCCACCGGGCTCTCGTCGAGCCGTTTGCGCAGCACGCGCGGCCCGCTGGCGGGCGCCAGGCCCTCCGGCAGGTCGCCGTGGCCGGGGATGCTGGCCTTGGGCGCGGCGGCCCGATCGACCGGCGAGATGGGCAGCAGGGTGCGGCGGTCGCGGGGCGTGTGCGGCTTCAGCGGCCGATCGGCGAGCACGTCGTCGAGGCGGTCACCGATCTCGGCGTAGTCGTCGAAGGAGATGACCGCGCTGGCCTCGGGCAGGGCCTCGGCGAGCTCGTTGCCATAGCGCTCGGCCATGCAGCCCGCCGCCACCACCTTCACGCCGGTGTCGGCGGCGGCCAGGAGCGTGTCGATGGAATCTTTCTTGGCCGAGTCAATGAAGCCACACGTGTTGACGACGACGACGTCGGGGTCGTCGTCGCCCAGCTGCCAGCCGGCAGCCTCGAGTCGCGCGGCCAGCTCCTCGGAGTCGACCTCGTTGCGTGCGCAGCCCAGAGTGATCAGCGATGCGGTTCGGCGGGATGACATGGTGAACACTACGGTATCGGGAGTTGGCCACCACCCGATGCACGGGCTCCCTCAGGTGACTACCGCGACTGCGGTTTGGGCGGCCCGAACGAGCGCCGCACCACGTCCCCCCGGCCGCCGAGACCCTTCACTTTCTTGCCGTTGACGTGCACCGTCACCGCCCCGGCGTCGCCCAGCAGCACGTTGAGCTTCTCGGGCGCGCGCCACGTGGAGGTCTTGCCCGCCTTGAGCGTGCCCGCGAACAGCTTGTGCCCCTCGGCGTCGTGCAGGCTCACGTACGACGACCGCTTCGCCTTGATACGCACCGTAACGGTGTTCTTGGCCGACGTCTTGGACGGCGTCGGCTTGGGCGTCTCGGTGATGGGCGTGTTCGGCGGGACGCTGGGCCGGGCCGAGGCGGCGCGCACGTCGCCCGTGCGCACCTGGTCGCTGGCGCCGCCCATCACCCGCATCATGCCGAAGACGACCACGATGGCCAGGGCCACGCCGAGCGCCATCGTCCAGTTGGGCCCGCGCCGCTCCGGCAGGTGGATCTTGCGATCGGCCTGGAAGACGGCCGAGGCCGGCATGGGCTGCGGAGGCCCGCCGTACTGCTGGTCGTAGAGATGGACCGTGGCCTCCGGATCGAGGCCCACAGCCCTCGACACGGCCCTGACGTGGCCCCTGGCATAGAAGGCGCCCCCGCACTGGCCGTAGTCGTCCTGCTCCATGCAATGGATCATGGCCTCGCGAATTCGGGTGGCCGCGCTCACCTGCGCGACCGTCAGCCCGGCCGTCTGCCTGGCCGCCCGCAGCATGGCCCCGATGCTCTGCTCCTGCACAGCGAACCGCCCCCCACCACACCGACTACTCTTCGTGGTGGTACCTATTCAAGCAGTTATCGCCGTGCAACTGTGCATTGGGGTCATTCGCCACGCAGATCGGCCAGCAAACCCGGCAGATCGTCGGGCTTGACGAGCACCTCCCGCGCCTTCGAGCCCTCGCTCGGGCCCACCACGTTCCGGCTCTCCAGCAGGTCCATCAGCCGCCCCGCCTTGGCGAAGCCGACCCGCAGCTTGCGCTGCAGCATCGAGGTCGAGCCGAACTGGGTGGTCACGATCAGCTCGGCCGCCTGGATCAGCAGGTCGAGGTCGTCGCCGATGTCCTCGTCGATCTCCTTCTTGACCGGCGCCGCCGCGACGTCCTCGCGGTACTCGACCTGCATCTGCTCCTTGCAGTGCGCGACGATCTCGGCGATCTCCTTCTCCGAGACGAACGCGTTCTGGATGCGGATCGGCTTGCTCGCCCCCATGGGCAGGAACAGCGCGTCACCCTGGCCGACCAGCTTGTCGGCGCCCGGCTGGTCGAGGATGACCCGCGAGTCGGTGAGGCTGGAGACGGCGAAGGCGAGCCTGGAGGGCACGTTCGCCTTGATCAGGCCGGTGACGACGTCCACCGAGGGCCGCTGCGTGGCGATCACCAGGTGGATGCCCGCCGCGCGGGCGAGCTGCGTGATGCGCACGATCGAGTCTTCGACGTCGCGCGGGGCCACCATCATGAGGTCGGCCAGCTCGTCCACGATCACCAGCAGGTACGGGTACGGCTGGTAGACCCGCTCGCTGCCCGGCGGCGGCTGCAGCTTGCCCGCCCGCACGGCCTTGTTGAACTCGTCCACGTGCCGGAACCCCGACGCCGCCAGGTCGTCGTAGCGCCGATCCATCTCGCCCACCACCCATTCGAGGGCCTCGGCGGCCTTCTTCGGGTTAGTGATGATGGGGGTGATGAGGTGGGGGATGCCCTCGTACACGCTGAGCTCGACCCGCTTGGGGTCGACCAGCACCATGCGCACCTCGTCGGGGGTGGCGCGCATCAGGATGCTGGTGATCAGGCCGTTGACGCACACCGACTTGCCGGCGCCGGTGGCGCCCGCGATGAGCAGGTGCGGCATCTTGGCGAGGTTCGCGACGATGGTGCGGCCCTCGACGTCCTTGCCCAGGCCGACGATCATCGGGTGGTGGTCGGCCTGCGCCACCTGGGAGCGCAGCACGTCGCCGAGCGCCACGAGGTCCTTGTCGGCGTTCGGGATCTCGACGCCGATCGCGGACTTGCCGGGGATCGGCGACAGGATGCGCACGTCGGCGGACTTGACCGCGTAGGCGATGTTCTTGGTCAGCGCGGTGACCTTCTCCACCTTCACGGCCGGCCCGAGCTCGATCTCGTAGCGGGTCACCGTCGGGCCGCGGGTGAAGCCGATGACCTGCGCGTCGATGCTGAACTGCTCCAGCACGCTGGTCAGCGCGTTCACCACGGTCGTGTTGGCCTTGGTCTGCGGCTTCGGCGCGGTGCCTGGCTTGAGGTAGTGCAGGTCGGGCAGGCTGTACGGGCCCGCCTGAGGCGACAGGACGAGCTGCTCCACCTTGCGCGGCGCGGGCGTCGGCTGCGGCGGCTCAGGACGCCTCTCAGCCTCGGGAGCGGGCGTCTCCTCCTCGTCGGTCAGCCCCGGCACGATCTCCGGCGAGTGGTCGGGCTTCTTGTCCTTCTCGGCGATGACCGGCGAGTCGTACGGCTTGACGACGTCCTCGCCCTCCACGGGCTTCTTGGCCCTGGCCCGCTTCCTGGCGGCCGGCTTGGGGGCGGCCTCGGTGTCGGCGTGCCGGACGAACAGCATGTGCCGCAGCTCCGCCAGCCGCTCGGGGATCCGGTGCACGGGCGTGGCGGTGATCACCAGCACCCCGAACCCGGACAGGAGCAGCAGCAGCGGGATCGTCACCCACGGCGGCAGGATGCTCATCGGCGGCGCCGACACGATGAACCCCACCATGCCGCCGGCCTGCGCCACCTTGTCCATGCCCTGGCCCTCACCGGCCGGGTACGGGGTGTCGTTGGCCACGTGGATCACGCCGAGCACGCCCACCATCAGCGCCGCCCACCCGATGACCATGCGCCCGGTGTCGGCGTTCTGGTCGGGGTGGCGCAGGTAGCGCCAGGCCAGCAGCCCGAGCAGCAGCGGCAGCGCCCAGGCCAGCGAGCCGAACACGCCCCGCACGGTCGCGTTGACCACGCCGGCCACCGCGCCCTCGGAGTTGCGCCACGTCATGGCCGCCAGCACGATCGCGCCCGCCAGCACCGTCAGGCCGACCCCGTCGCGCCGGTGCGCGGGGTCGAGCTCGCGGGCGTTCTTGCCCAGCGCTCGCGCCGCGCTGCCGATGCCGTTGGCGAACAACATCCACAGCCCGACGATCAGCCTGCCGACCATGGTGAAGACCCAGCTGATCGGGTCTGGGTGGGTCATCGAGGGCTTGCGGCCGGAGGCGGCGCTCTTCGCTCTGGGACGTCCCGCCGACGCGGCCCCGCGCTTGGCAGGGGTCGAACGGGACGAGGTCGACCGCTTCGCCGGCCCCTTCGATGCGCTTTTCGGCGTACGGGTGGCCATGATGCCAAAGGTACGACGGAGACACGGGGGTACGCGCGGAGGCTCGCCGATGTCCTGACCGACGGGAAGGTCATTCCCTGCCGCGCGCCGTCGAGACCGCCTCGAACGCCGTCTGCATGGCCCCCACCCGGTCGGCCAGGTCCTTGACCGCCTCCCGCACCCCCTCGTCGCCCGCCGCGTCGCCGGCCAGCCCTTCGAGGCGCGTCTCGACCGCCTCCAGCCGCCGCGCGAACCCGTCGAGCGCCTCGTTGTCCTGGACGAGCTGGGCGAGCAGCGCCGCCTGCTCCATCAGCACCGCGGTCTTCCTGAACAGCTCCATGAACACCGCCACCTTCGAGCGCAGCACCCACGGGTCGAACGGCTTGGTGAGGTAGTCGACCGCGCCCACCGCGTAGCCTCGGAAGGCCGAGCCGGAGTTCGGCTCGGTGCCGGTCAGGAAGATGATCGGCACGTCGCGGGTCTGGTCGAGCCGCTTGATGTGGGTGGCGGTTTCGAAGCCGTCCATGCCGGGCATGAGCACGTCGAGCAGGACGACCGCGAAGTCGTGGCGCAGCATCAGCTTCATCGCCTCGGGCCCCGACCTGGCCTTGAACAGCAGCTGTTGCAGCGGCCTGAGCACGGCCTCCAGCGCGACCAGGCTCTCCTCGTTGTCGTCGACCAGCAGGATCTTGACCTGTCGGTTCATCCGTCCCCCTCCCGTTCGCCCGCGAGCCACCCTCGCATCACCTCCAGGAGCTGGTCGAGGTCCACGGGTTTGGGCACGTAGTCGGAGGCGCCGCAGGAGATCGTCTTCTCCCGGTCGCCCGGCATCGCCTTGGCGGTGAGCGCGATGATCGGCAGGCCGGCGAACCGCGGCATCTGCCGCACGGCGGCGAGCGTCTCGTAGCCGTCCATCTCGGGCATCATCACGTCCATGAGGACCAGCGCGATGTTCTCCTCCCGTTCCAGCGCCTCGATGCCCTCCCTGCCGTTCTCGGCGTAGACGATCTCCATGCCGAGCCGGCCGAGCACGTGGGTCAGGGCGTAGACGTTGCGGATGTCGTCGTCCACGATGAGCACCCGCCGGCCGGCGAACGCGGCCCCGAGGGGGCCCTGCCTGAGCCGGCTCAGCCGGGAGGAGGACTGCCACGGGTCGTCGGCGTCGGTCTGCCAGCCGGGCGGCGGGGTGCGCGGCTCGGCGCTCTCGGGCGGCGGCTGCTCGGGGCCGCTGGCGGCGCAGCCGGCCGGGACGTACAGGGTGAACGTGCTGCCCTCGCCCGGGGTGCTGCTGGCGTGGATCTCGCCGCCGAGCAGGCGGGCGATCTCGCTGCTGATCGACAGGCCGAGGCCGGTGCCGCCGTACTTGCGGCTGGTGGTGCCGTCGGCCTGCTGGAAGGCGCCGAAGATGGCGGGGAGCTTGTCGGCGGCGATGCCGATGCCGGTGTCGCGCACCGCGAAGGCGAGCATCGGCAGGCCGTCGGGGTCGGGTTTGTCCTCGGCGACCGACACCGCCAGGCGCACCTCGCCCGAGGAGGTGAACTTGACCGCGTTCGACAGCAGGTTGCGCAGGATCTGCTGGAGCCGGCGCTCGTCGTTGTAGAGCTCGCGCGGCGTGCCGGGGGCGACCTCGATCTCGAACGTGAGCCCCCGGTCTACCGTGAGGGGGCGGAAGGTGGCGTCCACGTAGTCGAGCAGCTTGCTCAGCGGCAGCTTCTCCGGCCGCACGTCCATGCGCCCGGCCTCGATCTTGGACAGGTCGAGGATGTCGTTGATGAGCTGGAGCAGGTCGCTGCCGGCGTTGTGGATCGTGCCGGCGAACTCGACCTCCTGCTCCGACAGGTTCCCCTCCGGGTTGTCGGCCAGCAGGCGGGCCAGGATGAGCAGGCTGTTGAGCGGCGTGCGCAGCTCGTGCGACATGTTCGCCAGGAACTCCGACTTGTAGCGGGACGAGGTGGCCAGCAGGTGGGCCTTCTCCTCCAGCGCCGCGTTGGACCTGCGCAGCTCGGCCTGCTGGCGCTGCAGCTCGTCGGAGCGGCCCTGGAGCTGCTGGGCCAGCCGCTGCGACTCCGACAGCAGCGCCTCGGTGCGGGCGTTGGCGATGATGGTGTTGATGGCGACGCCGATCGTGACCACGAACTGGTCGAAGAAGGCCAGGTGCACATCACTGAACCGGCTGAACGAGGCCAGCTCGATCACGCCGAGCACGTTGTCCTCGAACACGATGGGCAGCACCACCACGCTGGCCGGCGCGGCCTCCCCCAGCCCCGAGTGCACGGTGATGTAGCCCGGCGGCACGTCCTCCAGCAGGATGCGCTTGCGCTCCAGCGCCGCCTGCCTGATCAGCCCCGGCCCGGGCGCGCCATGGCCGCGCAGCACGTCGTGGGCGGCGCCGTAGCCGGCGATGTAGGCCAGCGCGCCGTCCACGGACTCGGCGTCGGCCAGGAAGAAGGCGCCGTACTGGGCGCTGACCAGCGGCGTCAGCTCGCGCAGGATCAGGTCGGCGACCTCGACGAGGTTGCGGTGCCCCTGCATGAGGCCCGCGATGCGGGCCAGGTTGCTCTCCAGCCAGTCCTTCGCGCGGGTGGTCTCGCGCAGGTTGGCGACCATGAGGTTGACGTTGTTCTTCAGCTCGGCGACCTCGCCCTTGGCCTCCAGGCTGATCGAGCGGCTGAGGTCGCCCTGGGCGACCGCGCTGGCCACCTCCGCGATGGCGCGGACCTGGGTGGTGAGGTTGCCCGCGAGCTCGTTGACGTTCTTGGTCAGGCGCTCCCACGTGCCGTAGACGCCCTCGACCTCGGCCTGGCCGCCCAGCCTGCCCTCGGAGCCGACCTCGCGGGCCACGCGCGTGACCTCGGAGGAGAACGACGACAGCGTGTCGACCATGGTGTTGATCGTGGTCTTGAGCTCCAGGATCTCGCCGCGCGCGTCCACGTCGATCTTCTTGGACAGGTCGCCGTTGGCCACGGCGGTGGCGACCTGGGCGATGTTGCGT